>JAIXOJ010000164.1 GCA_027486835.1 Chitinophagaceae bacterium | reverse complement strand
TAGTTGATGTGGTAATTTTCTACTAAAGAAAAACTGCTAAGGCTATTGTGGTGACAAATGTGGATTAATTTTATCAACTACAACTTTATTACTCACAAAGGTTTTGTCGGGTACTAAGAAAAATCGGAGTTAATCTGAATGAGCAACGCGAAAAAGCCTGGCTAGCCTGCGGTTTATATTTTGAACATGATTGGACTGCCGATGGCCCGATAACCCGAAAACAACGGGCAGACTGGCAAAGAAAAATTGCCCATCAACTCAGTTCTTATGTGGATACTTTGTACCATCTTTCTTTAAACAGCTTAGGTAATCTTGTTGCTAAACCAAAGCAAAATCAGGAAACATTTTTTGTATTTAACCCCCTGAGTTGGGAACGGACGGATTATTGTGATTATCCATACAAAGGATCAAAGAACATTGCAGTAACGGATCAAATTTCTGGAAAAGAAGTGCCGTTTCAGTTGGTTAACCATCGTGGTAATCCTTATCTCCGAGTCTTGGCGAGTAATATTCCGTCGTTAGGATATAGAACATTTGAGATAAAGAAAGGCGTTGGTGGAAAGGCATTAGGAATAGCAGCGTCCGTTGAAAATGGCACGATTGACAATGAATATTATACGATCAGTTGTACTTCTACGGGTGTAATCACCAGCTTAATTGACAAGCAGCATGGCAACAAAGAATGTGTGAAGCCAATCAATAACTTGTACGCCAACGATTTGGGGGCTGGCATTGCGAAAGAGCCATTAAATGATCGCCCTTTGCGTATAGAAAATGAAGGGCCAGTATCTATTACATTGGTAGCCGAATCGTACAATCCGGTAAAACACATCTCTAAAATAACCTTGTTTAAAAACAGTAGAAGAATTGAGTTGGAGAATTATATCCAGCAAAATCTGTCTGAAAAACCCACCACTTATTCGTTTTCATTTAACCTAGAAAAACCCGAAACCAGACACGAAGAAGCAGGCGCAATATTGAGCGTAAAACCAGATTATGAAGGCGGCCATTATGCGGAAAAAAATTGCCGATTAGATTGGATTGCTCTTAATCATTTTGCCGATATGTCAGCACATGGGCAGGGGGTGGTATTGTCCAATAGGGATGCTTATTTTATGAAAACTGGTAACAGTAAAGTAGAAAATCTTGACTTTAATACACCGCAAATCAATGTATTGGCAGCGGGACAGATTGATGCGCCAAAGCTTGGAATATCTAATCAAGATGGAGATGCTTATTTCGAAAACTTCTTTGCACTACAACCTTATAGTGGCCAATACAATCCCACATTAAGTATGAAGGTTTCATTGGCACATCAAAATCCTTTGGTTGCGGGTAAGGTTTCAGGCAAATCAAGTGGGTATGGTGCAGACTACTCCCTGTTTAAAGTTTCGAATCCCAATGTATTGGTTTGGGCAGTAAAGCCCGCTGAAGAAGGGATTGAGCATGGTATAATTCTTCGTGTCTGGAATCAAGATAATAAAGATGCCGACTGTACTTTTTCCGCAGCTATGCCCATTGTGAAAGCCTTAAAAACAACACATGTTGAAGTAGATGGCGAATCACTTAATACAGTTGGAGGTGCCTTTAAAACAACAATTGGTCATAATAAAATGGAGACTTTCAGGGTATTTGTGAAATGATGGAGATTTTGAAATGCGCAAAAGGGTTAGTGATTCATCAATTGTAAGAATTTATAAAATAACTGGTTCAATTTAAATAATGAGAAAATTAGTTGTTATACTGTTTATCACTTTTTGGGGGACAAGTGTGTATGCACAAAAATTTGGTACATCTTCCAGTGCATCCCCAAATAATAGCTACATACAATCCTGTAAAATAAATGGGAAAGCATGGAGCAAGTTTTGGTTCACACATAAAGACATTGAAAATGGCGGTTCGATTGAGTTTGTAATAGGTGCAAAACCATCTAACTGGGGTAGCCAAATGGTACCACCTTCCATGAGTGATAATCAAAAAATTACCAACTGATCTGTTTAATGCAAACCACTAATCAACATAATTTGAAAAGCGATTTAATCATAGGGGTAGATATCGGCGGCACTAGAACTAAATATGGTCTGGTGAATGTGGCTACTGGCGAAGTAGTAAAAAACTTTGTGCTCCCTACAGAAAGAAAAGTGGGTGCTATTTTTTTGGAACAAATTGGTGCTGTAATCAAAGACTGTAGGGCATTCGCCACACAAACCGACGCATCTATCCTTGGAATTGGTTTTGGTATTCCAGGTTTTACCTCGCATGATGGCGAAGTATTGACCACTTATGGCTTTTTGGAGTTTATGGAAAACTATCCTCTAAAAACATTGATTGAATCTAATTTTCAATTGCCCTGCTTAATGGACAATGATGCAAGGATTGTTTGTTTGGGTGAGGCCTTGCAGGCAGCTTTGATTTTAAGCGAAAGCACCAAACTAAACTTCAATGGTTTACCGATGGCGCAATACGATCATGGGCCAAAAGAAACCGCAAAAAATAGTATTGTGATTCATATTTTGGCCAAAGGGAAATCATACAACCGTACAAAAAAATTAGCCGAAACGATTGAAGCGGCTGGCGCTCATTGCTTTTTTGTGGTAGAGCCCGAAGTATCAGAAAATGAATCCGTATTAAACAATATCATCCCCTTTAATTTCTTAGCCTATCACCTCGCTACTAGATTGAATGTATTGGAAACTTTTGTAGTGGGCGGTAAGGTTACAGAAGTTAGTATTTGATAAAACATCGATTGAATTTGCCATGAAAATAAATTATCGAAAATTACTGCCTGGGGATTCGGAGGCTTATCGCTCTATAAGGCTAGAGAGTTTAGAAAAATTCCCCGCTTCTTTTGGTGCTTCTGCCATAGAAGAAGCCAAGTTAACCAAGCTCCGATTTCAAACTTTTATTGAAGCGCAACTGCCTGACAAGTTCATGGTGGGGGCATTTGATAACGACGAACTCATCGGCATTTGTGGGTTCATAAGAGAAGAACAGCAACGAAGTAACCACCGGGGCATTGTGATACAGATGTACGTTAGACCTACGCACAAAGGGAATAAAATTGGATACAAATTGCTCCAAACATTGATTGATTTTGCTTTTCAATTAGAGGGTTTAGAAATGTTGACTTTGGGTTTGATTGCTACCAACAAACCGGCCCTAACCGTTTATGAACAACTGGGATTTATAGAGTATGGCTATTTAGTTAATTACTATAAGGAAGACGGTGGTTATGACAATCATTTGTTTATGGTGCTGACTAGATAATAGTTATATCCCCATATTCAGTAGGGCGATAAAAATTGGGGGGGCATAATAGTTGGTCGCCTCCTTCGCAAACTTTTATAGGGTTTCAAACCCTATAAAAGTTAAAACGAAGCTTCAGTGCGAAAAACTTTTATGAACCGATTTGGAAAAGTCAATTACATCGATTGAAATGTGATTGAGGGCGGCGAAGCCGTGTTTTACTTTAACCGAAATCCATCATCCGCACTACTGCGGAAGGTAGTCTAAGAATTTATTGTGGCATCCGCACTACTGCGGAAGGTAGTCTAAGAATTTTTTGTGGTATCCGCACTACTGCGGAAGGTAGTCTAAAAATTTTTTGTGGTATCCGCACTACTGCGGAAGGTAGTCTAAGAAGTTTTTGTGGCATCCGCACTACTGCGGAAGGTA
>JAIXOJ010000019.1 GCA_027486835.1 Chitinophagaceae bacterium | reverse complement strand
GTAAATGTTTTGCCATCGCTGCTTTGTTCTACTATAAAGTGGCTGCTGTTTACCTCGGTGGCGGTTTGCCATTCGGTTTTTATTTGGTTGGTTTCGGTGGGGCGGGCGGTGAAGGTGGTGAGGGTGATTGGTAGTGGTAATGGAAGTGTAGCGGCTATTTGTAAAGGCCAACTACCAATTCCAGAATCATTAATTGCCGTTACTGTGTAAGTTGTAGTTGGGATGGCTATGGTAGGGGTGCCACTGATAATACCAGTTGAGGCCTCAAAGATTAACCCTGTTGGTAATGTAGGACTTATGTTAAAGCCCAAAGAAATTTTACGAATAATATTATTGCCATTATCTGCTACATAAATATTGCCTGAAGAATCAACCGCTACCCCCGTTGGACTATTAAAACTTGCATTTGAACCAATGCCATTGCTATTACCAACATTGCCATTTCCAGCTAAAGTGGTAACTACACCTGTGGGGCTTACTTTGCGGATTTTATTATTATAGGCATCTGCAACATATACATTTCTGGTGGCATCTACTGCTACGCCTAATGGGCCATTGAATCGAGCTTTGCTACCTGCCCCATCAGTGTTACCACTTTGTCCATTACCAGCTAAAGTGGTAACAACACCTGTAGAACTAACTTTCCTTATCTCATTATTAGTTCTATCCGCTACATAAACATAGCCAGCTGCATCAACTGCTAAACCATTTGGAAAACTAAAACTTGCTGAACTACCTATTCCATCGGTATTACCTGAACTGCTTCCTCCAGCTAAGGTTGTGGTATTACCCAAAGGTGTCACTTTCCGAATACTATGATTGTAATTGTCTGCTACATACACATTTGAATTGGCATCAACTGCTACACCTCTTGGTAAATTAAAACTGGCTGCATTGCCAATACCATTTCCATTTCCAGCACTGACGGTACCAGCCAAAGTAGTTACGACTCCCAATGGACTTACTTTGCGAATTTGATTATTATATTAATCTGCCACATATACATTACCATTTCCATCTACTGCAACGCCATATGGATTCCAAAAACTTGCCTTAATGCCAATACCATTTACTCTGCCAGCTTTTCCATTCCCAGCCAATGTGCTAACGGTACCTGCACTGTTTATTTTGCGAACTTTATTGTTGTTTGCATCTGCAACGTACAGATTTGTTGAGGCATCAATTGTAATTCCAGAAGGACCATTGAATCTTGCTAAAATAGAAATTCCGTCGTCGCTTCCTGTACTGAAAGGGCTACTACCATTTCCTGCAATGGTATTAACAATACCCATTGGGCTTATTTTCCGTATCTTATTATTCTCTGAATCCCCTACATAAACAAATCCTTGTTTATCAACTGTTAAACCAAACGGAAGATTGAAACTTGCTGCTAAACCCGTACTGTCGGTATTACCCATAGTACCACTACCAGCTAAAGTAGTAACAACCCCTAGCGAATCTATTTTACGAATTTTATGATTCCAGTAGTCTGCAACATAAAGATTGCCAGCAGTGTCTATGGCTAATCCAGTAGGATAATTAAATCTTGCAGCTGTATCTATGCCATCCAAATTGCCTGAAATGCCGCTGCCTGCAAATGTTGTCACATTGCCAGCTAAGGTTATTTTTCTTATTTTATTACTGTAATAATCCGCAACATATACATTGCCATTTACATCAACAGCAACGGCTTTTGGTTGGCTAAATGTTGCCCATGTACTTATTGTATCTTTATTGCCAGATTTACCACTTCCTGCTAAAGTACTAACCATCCCGCTTGGGCTTATTTTTCGAATCTTATTGTTAAATGCATCTGCTACATACAGATTTCCAACTGCATCTATGGCTATTCCAGTAGGACTACTGAAACTTGCAACACTCCCAACACCATCTGCACTACCATAAGTACCACTGCTACCTGCCAAAGTGGTAACAGTACCTGTAGGACTCACTTTGCGAATTGTATTGTTAAGTTGATCGGCTACATACACATTGCCCGCAGTGTCTAGAACTAAGCTTGTAGGATTGTTAAAATTGGCCCCAACACCTACCCCATCTGCACCTCCTGCAATACCACTACCAGCTAATGTAGTAACATACCCTGCTCTGCTTACTTTCCGAATTTTATTGAATTTGGTATCGGCAACATACAAATTGCCTATAGCATCTAATGCTACACCCGAAGGATTATAAAAGCTAGCGGCAATGCCTAAACCGTTGTCATTATTAGGTTTGCCAGCAAAGGTAGAAACCAAACCATAGCTTACTGCTCCACCAGTGTTGGTTGGAACTAACGGCACTATTGGTGTTCCTACTAGAAAACTATAATTGCTACCAGGATAGCTAATTATGGGAGCTTGGCCTTTCACTTCACTTTTCACCAAAAAAAATAAGGCTATTAAGCCAACTGCAACTTGGGTAACTTTCTTTTTCATGGATCATTTTTTATTGATAAATTAATTTGTACAAACTGCGATAATCATATTATAGAGAAAACCTAATAAGGCTTTTGAAGCCTTATTAGGTTTATATACCTACTCTCTCACAAACCTTCCTTGCCAGTTATTGCTTTCCGATTTCACTTGAAGGGTATAACCGCCATTGGCTAGGGTGCTGATGGGGACAATGGTATTGTTTTCCCCTACTTGCAAGGCAATGGACATTTGCTTTACCACTTGCCCCGCAGCGTTAATTATTTGTAATACCCCTTTTTCTTTTTTATCGCTGTTTATTTTCACCGTTATCGCCTCTTTAGCAGGGTTAGGGCTTACAGTAATAGGTTGTAAGTTGTAGGTAAAAGATAATTGTACCCAAACCACCTTGCTATAACTAAAACTACCATCCTTATCCACCATTTTAAGGCGGTAGTAGAAGCCCCCTTGCCTCCCAAGGGGAGTTAGTGGGACTATTTTGTCTGTAAACTGATAGGCATTTGCACCAGAACCTACTGCTTTTACTGTGCCTTTGGCTGTGAATGTTTTGCCATCGCTGCTTTGTTCTACTATAAAGTGGCTTGTGTTTACCTCGGTGGCGGTTTGCCATTCGGTTTTTATTTGGTTGGTTTCGGTGGGGCGGGCGGTGAAGGTGGTGAGTGTGACGGGAGTGGTGGTACTGCCGTATTTGGCTACATAATTGGTTGCATAATTAGGCAGTGGCAGCGTGAACCCGCCCCCAGCATAGACATTACCCCCCGCATCTGTGGTAACGGTAATGATAGACCAATTAAAACTAGAATTGTTGGTGCCGCCGAGTTCGCTCCAACTGCTACCGTCCCATTTGGCTACATATCGGTTTCCATTGCTGTTGGTGAACCAGCCAGCGGCATAGATATTACCTGCCGCATCGGTGGTAAGGGTTAAGATATGATCATTAAACGTAGAATTGTTGGTACCGCCGAGTTCGCTCCAACTGCTACCGTTCCATTTGGCAACATAGCATTTCCCATTGCTGTTTGTGATCCTGCCAGCGGCATAAATATTTCCAGCTGCATCGGAGGTAAGGGTAAAGATATTGTTATTAAAAGTAGAGTTGTTGGTACCGCCGAGTTCGCTCCAACTGCTGCCGTTCCATTTGGCTACATAGGACTTTCCATTGCTGTTTCCGAATAACCCACTAGCATAGATATTGCCAGCCGCATCGGTGGTAAGCGGCCAGATTGCAGAATTAAACGTGGAATTGTTGGTGCCGCCGAGTTCGCTCCAACTGCT
>JAIXOJ010000167.1 GCA_027486835.1 Chitinophagaceae bacterium | reverse complement strand
GTTGTGTAGCAGATGCCTGAAAAATTTCGTGGACAACCTTCTGTTGTGTAACAGATCACTGAAAATGTTCGTGGACAACCTTCTGTTGTGTAGCAGATGCCTGAAAAATTTCGTGGACAACCTTCTGTTGTGTAACAGATCACTGAAAATGTTCGTGGACAACCTTCTGTTGTGTAACAGAAAATAGCTTTTAAAACGTGTCAACATTTTGTCACTTTTTTGGAATTTCCCCGAATCAAAACATTCATTCGAATCATCCACAGACTCGTGCCATTAGAGCGAATGCGAACGTATTTTTCTGTGAATAGACTCACTAATACAGTCGCTATTCGTGCATTCTTGCCTACATCCCTTTCTTACACTATACCCACGATTGCTCCTTTTTTAGTTGCCCCATTATGATGAAAAGAATATTTTTTTTAGCGGTAGCCATGCTAGCTATTGGCAGTAGTTTAATGGCCAGCAAACGGCTGGTTAGCAATTCAGAAGAATTAAAATCAGCCCAACAACAAGCCCAAGCTGGTGATACGATTGTATTGAAAAACGGAGAATGGAAGGATGTTTCCCTCGTTATTAATTGTTCGGGCACACCCTTTCGACCCATTGTTTTTACTGCTGAAACGGCTGGAAAAGTATTGATTACAGGTAAAAGCAACTTGCGCATTGGCGGTAGTTATTTGGTAGTGAATGGACTTAATTTTTGCAAAGGCCAGTCTCCAAAAGGACCCGTTTGGGAGTTTAGAATAGGCAATCAAGTGGCCAATTATTGTAGGATAACCAATTGCTTCATCAACGATTTTAATAATCAAAAAAGGCTGGATGAAAACTATTGGATAGCACTGTATGGTCAACATAACCGCATTGATCATTGTAGCTTTCTCAACAAAAAAAACCTTGGGGTGCTACTAGCCGTGGTACTAGACGACGAGCGTAGTCGTGAGAATTACCACCAAATTGATAGCAATTATTTTGGCTTAAGGCTACCCCTTGCCTCCAATGCTGGGGAAATCATCCGAGTGGGAGTATCGCAACATTGCACTTTTAACAGCTTTACGCAAATACACCACAACCTATTTGACAACTGCGATGGTGAGGCAGAAATTATTTCCTTAAAATCTTGCGGCAACCATTTGTATAACAACAGTTTTAAAGAATGCCAAGGCAGTGTGTCGCTAAGGCATGGCAACAACAATACCGTGGAGGCCAATCTTTTTTGGGGAAATGATAAACGAGGTACTGGCGGTGTTCGCATCATAAACGAAGGCAACTGGGTGGTTAACAACTTATTTTACCATTGCCGCGGCGTAGATTTTCGTTCGCCATTGGCCATTATGAACGGGGTATTCCATTCGCCAGCCTATCGGTATTTGCCCGTGAGAGATGCGGTGGTAGCACACAACAGTTTTATAGAGTGTACCCCAGCCACTTTTTGTGAAGGGAGCGATAGTGAAAGAACGGTAGCACCGGCCAATGTTTTTGTATTCAACAATGTATTTGCTAACACCAAAGACAGTTTGCTCTATTTGGTGTTTGACAAAACGGATAGTATCTTTTTCCAAAACAATTTGGTGAGCAATAGCATCCAGCAGAACTTGATGCTAGGTTTTCAAAAAATCAATCTCTCCAAATATCTAAGCACCATTGCCCCCAATCTTACCATTGGTGCATCCTCCAAAAAAAATCCTCATTGGATAGATAGTTTGAAAAAAAGCAGGCTATTATTTGGTTTTCCAGCAAATGCTGGCGTAGATCAACCGCAAGTAATGTTGCGCACAATGCTAAAAAACACCCAACATTATGGTGCAAGCTGGGCGGCAAACACTAAGAAATCGCTACCAGAAAAATCCATTCAAATAGTATGTAAAGACGCAACTGCCACTTACAAAGCATTACAACTTCCCAACCCTGCAATAACCCTGCTATTAACCAACCAGATGTATCAATTTGACAAAACCATCACGATAAATAAGCAGGTTGAAATAATATCTAAGCAAGCGCAAAGCATACGTTTCTCCACCACCCAGCCATTGGGCAGCTTGCTCATGATTGCAGGAGGTGGTTCGCTAAGGTTAAAGAATCTTGCCATTGAATTGGAACAACTAGAAGCGTCATCCTTGATCAGTTTAGATTCTTTGGGCAGTAGCAATCATGCTTCCTTAGTATTGGAAGCGGTGAAATGGAATGCAGCAAAAACAGTAAAACTGCAAAGTTTCTTGGATGCGCCAAAGGCTTCCATAGCTGATAGTATTGTGCTAAACAATTGTGTTTTTAATCATTTTGCCTCCTCCCTATTTCAATTGGGTCATGAGCTGGACAACAAAGGATACTATAATGTAGAACATATGCGAATTACCAACTGTCAGTTTAATGATGGGGAAGGACAGATTCTTCATTTATATAGAGGTGGCAATGATGAAAGTACTATGGGGCCATTCCTTCGCCTAGCTAATAACCGATTTTTACATTGCGCAGCTACCCAACCATTGATTCAATTAATAGGGGTACAGCAGTCTCAAATAAATGAAAATTATTTTGCGCGTTGCAATGCCTCTGGCGTTATAATCAGCTATCAGGATAAAGTGCGTGCTTCGCATCACTTGACCAATAACCAGTTTTCTGGAAGCGGCAAAGTGCAAGGCAATGCATTTTTGCAGGAAAGAAATAATAATAGAAAACAGTAAACCAAAAGCGGTCAAATAAGGGGGCAATCACAAACCGTTCATTAACAACGTATTAAAAAAAGTGCAAAAAATGCACAACAGCAGCCACTTTCAGCGCATAATGGTGCGGTGAGCAAAAAATACAAAACGTTCCAT
>JAIXOJ010000123.1 GCA_027486835.1 Chitinophagaceae bacterium | reverse complement strand
CCCCTAAAAGAGGGGATGGGGGGGCGTAAGGACCTGACACAGTTTAATTTACATTCCCTTTTAAGGAAAGCAGGCTACTCTTTATAAGAACCTAGTTACTCCTAGCAAGGAGTTGGTTACTCCTAGCAAGGAGTTGGTTACTCCCAGCAAGGAGTTGGTTACTCCCAGCAAGGAGTTGGTTACTCCCAGCAGGGAGTTGGTTACTCCCGGCAGGGAGTTGGTTACTCCCAGTAGGGAGGTGGTTACTCTCAGCAGGGAGTTGGTTACTCCCAGTAGGGAGGTGGTTACTCCCAGCAGGGAGTTGGTTGCTCCCAGTAGAGAGTTGGTTACTCCTAGCAAGGAGTTGGTTACTCCCGGCAGGGAGTTGGTTACTCCCAGTAGGGAGTTGGTTACTCCCAGTAGGGAGTTGGTTGCTCCCAGTAGGGAGTTGGGTACTCCCAGTAGGGAGCTGGTTGCTTGTTACACATCTACACGTTGCGTTATGTTTTTGGGGGTGGATAGCTAATCAGAAGAATTGGATAAAACCCAATGTTCTTGAGTAGCCTATTTTTAATTAACAGAGGTAGTATAGACTGCGGTGAAAACCGAAAGCCCATCCAATAAACGTGTTTGCAAAAACAATTAAAGTGGAATAATGAATAAATAGAGTATCGCCCCAAAAAACGATGACAATCTATATGTAATGTACGTACTTTACCCTCCAAAGAATAAAAACCACCAAGAAAATCAATTTGAATACATTTCCCCTATTTTCGCATGCGAACGGCGTAGACAATGATAATTAAGAACTTTTTAAAAATAGAAATTAAGGCTAAACCTGCGTATATTAACGAGTTGGCAGAAATAATACCCAAGCGTATGAAACAGACTTTAACGACAATACTTTTTGTTTTGACTGTTGTATTTCATTCAACAGCACAGACAGACACTGGTAAATTTTACAAGGAAGCATTTGCAGAGCAACTACAAATGCTTGAAGGGCAAAAACCAATTAGCTTTAAACGAGCTGTTTTTTGACAGAAAACGCATTTTACAACGGGCAATTAAACTATCAAGTCTTTTGCAATAATATTTCATCAACAGCCCAACAACTTAAAACCTTAATCAAACAACGTGGACTTGAAAAATATAAGACATCAGCCAATTGGGCAACTTATACTTATATGATTGATAGCATACCACTCAATAACTACAAGCCTTTTACTTACGACTTTGTTGACTTTATGGGTGACAAAGACTGGAGTAAAATGTTAGTCACAAAACTCATCAAAACCAAAACAGGTAACTGTAACTCTTTACCTACTTACTACAAAATACTATGTGAAGAATTAGGCGGCTCTGCATCGTTAGCATTAGCACCAAATCATCTTTACATAAAACATATTGACGAAAAAGGGCAATGGACAAATGTTGAATTAACAAACGCAGGTTTTCCACGAGACCAATGGATAATAAAAGAAATGGCAATTTCGGTAGAAGCAATTAGGCAAGGCACCTATATGACACCTTTAACACAAAAGCAGTCGATTGCAATGGCAATGTTTGATTTGGCAAGTGCTTATCAATTTCAGCACGGCTACGACAGTTTTGTTTTAAAAGTTGCAAATACAGCTTTAAAATATTTTCCCAAGTGCATACCTTTACTAATGACAAAAGCTAATTATTACAGAACAGTAGGGTTAGCTGAAATCAAAAAGCAAAATACAAACAAAGAGTTCTTAAAAGATAACTATGCTTTATACAAACAAGCCCTTGCAAAAATTGACAGTTTAGGATATAAAGAAATGCCTACAGAACTTTACGAACAATGGGTTCAATCGGTGGAAAAAGAAAAAAAGAAACGTGGAATAACAACAAAAAACTAACCATCAAAATATTTAACAATGAAACAACCAATTTTATTTTCAATCTTACTTCTACTATCAACAACAGTATTTAGTCAAGACACAGGCAAAGACCCTTATGCCATCTTCGGGCATAAATCTTCAACAAAATACGAAACCACACTCAATGAAATGCTCTACATCAAGAATAAGGATACTTCTTCAAAGATAAAAGCAGTTGCATTTGATATGGTTAACCAATATGCAATATTACTTGGCGAAAAAGAAGTTGTGTTGTATAAAGTAAAAATTCAACCAGAGCAATTGTATAGATGGATGTCGGTAGACCCCTTGGCTGAAAAGTATCAAGGTTTTAGCCCTTATAATTTTGTTCTAAATAACCCTTTAATTTATATTGACCCAGACGGCAGGGAAGTTAAAAACGGAATGCAGGACGACTTAAATAATGCTCAAAATAGATTAAACACTGCTCAATCTGCTTATGATAATACAGTAGCAAACAATGGAACAAAAAAGGAAATAAGGCAAGCTAAAAGAGAATTAAATAATGCTAAAGACAACTTTGGTAATGCACAAGATTTGTTTAATAGAGCACAATCTGCCATAGACCTTGTCAAACAAGTTGACCCAGATTATTTTAATAAAATCAATACACTTAAAGACAAAGGTGGCAGTGATGTAAATGTTTATGTTACTGCTACAAATAATTTTGGTGATATGGGTAATGGAACAACCAAAAAAGGTGAAACATCTTTAATTTTTCAAACTTTAAATGGACAACCTTATACAAAAACAGGCACAGACGGACAACCCTATGTTCAATTTTTTACAACACCACAGGCCAAAGAATTGGGATTTACTGTAACCTTATTTGGCTCTGCTTCTCAATCAACAATTGCAAATGAATTTGGAAACGTTGAGTTCTCTACAGAAAATTCAGTTTTAGACGCAACCCAACAAATTCAACAAGTTCCTTATGCACAGAAAGCTGGAGAAATTTATTCCTTTAAAGTTCAAGCACAATTTGAAGCGAAACTTAAACTACTTAAAGCCAAAAAGAACTAATGAAAAAAACAATTCACATACTGATAGTTCTATTTCTGTTAACTTCAAATGTTTGCTACTCACAAAAAGGGTGCTTCAAACAAAGTGCAGTAAATAAGAATGATAAAAAAATAAATTTTGCAAACAAAAAAGCTACTCTTACAAAAATAGAAGCCGCCGTAATAGCAAATAAAAAATGTTTGGGATTATACATCTTGCACTATAAATTTAGTAACAACAATAGTGTACTTATTCCTACCCTTTTCTTCGGCACTAAATACTACATACGAAAATCAGACAATTTAGAAATAGCAAACCAAAATCTTGAGGAATTTTTGAAGCAGTTTTCATCCTCATTTAGTGATACTGCTTTGACAGAGCTTAATAGAAGATACAGACAAGGAATAATTTTTTCCGGCAGCAACTAACGACGGAAAGAGAATTACTTCTGCCAATAACTAGGTTTTCGTTGCGTCCGAAGGACTTGCAATGAAAACCTAGTTGAACGAAACCTATTCTACTACGCAAGCAAATACTGTATGGGGTTATCGCTTTTTTGTGTTGGCTGCTGCAAGCTGTTCTTTTGGCGTTTGTTGTAGTAGCTGATGTTTTTTTGAGTGTTTGAATGTTTTTATGTTGCTTTCCAGCTGGACAAAATGTTCCGAAGGGCAATTCGTCTGAACAGATAATTGGGATTTCCAAATCCCATTCGAATAAATCTTTGCTTTATTCCCAGTTCTGGCAGGACGGTATAAATTTGGCGTATGAATAAAACATCCGCAATATTGCAATCCAGCTGGACGACATGTTCCGCAGGGCATGTCGTCTGAACAGATTATTGGGATTTCCAAATCCCATTTTACTCAGTAGAGGTTTTCATAAATATAACCTTATTTCCTCCCTCTCTACTTTATCCATAGGGTGTGTAAATTGGGCATTTGAATGCAACATCCGCAATATTGCAATCATCAACTATAGTCACGGGCAGACTGTTCGCTATTTCCCAACCTGCGCCACGCCCGAAAACGTTGTGTGTGATGCATCCCATAAAAGTGAACATTGCTACTTTTCGTAAAACTGCTAATTTTGACAAAACGTATAAAATGACATCTAGTACTCAGGATATAAGTGTAGCAGACTATTATTTCAATTTTTTACAAAATTTAAATAGTGAAAGCAAATTGGATTTGATTTCTAAACTTTCTCAATCCTTAAAGGAAACAAATAATAGTCCTACTATTTCAATCCAATCACTATTTGGAGCTTACAAATCAGGTGAGACAGCAGATGAAATAATTGCCAAGATGAGAGATTCAAGAGTTTTTAATCGAAATATAGAGTCGCTTTGAAAAAGTATTTATTAGACACAAATATTTGTATATACTTTATCAAAGGACAATACGCACTCGATAAAAAAATTCTTGAAATAGGAGAACAAAATTGTTTTATATCAGAAATGACAGTTGCTGAATTAAAGTATGGTATTGAGAATAGTAAAACGCCAGAATTAATGCGTGTGATTGTTGAAGCTTTTATTTCAAAGTTTTCTGTTATCCCTATTTATAACTGTTTAGAAATCTACGCAAAGGAAAAAGCGAAGCTAAGAAAGCAAGGGTTGTTAATTGATGATTTTGACATTTTAATTGGTTCGACATCAGTAACCAATAGTTTGATTATGGTAACGAATAATGTTTCACATTTAAGTAGAATAGACAACATTATTATAGAAGATTGGACAACGCTCATAAAAAAATAGCACTACACACAATAACTTAGCTTTCCAGATGTACGACTGTTCCGCAGGTCATGTGGTCTGAACAGATATATTGGATTTCCAAATCACATTCGATTAATTCTTTGCTTTTTATTCCCAGTTCTGGCTGGACAGTATAAATTTGGCTTATGAATAAAACATCTGCAATATTGCAATTATTAGGCTTCGGTTATGGGCTGTTAAAATGCAAATACCCCAAACACGCCAAGCCTTTTTCGTTGTATGCCATACATTCAAGCCCCCTAAAATAATGATACTTTTTTTATTTCTTCTAATATTTCCAACAATTATATCAGTTATTGATTTCATTGCTTTTTTAATTACAGGAAGACGAATTGTAAATATTGCTTTACTAAGATTAGCTGAAATTGGAGCTTTTTTTATTTTACCTTATTTGTATGTATCGCTTGAAACCAAAAATGATTGTTGTGGAGATAGTGCAGCATTTTCTCCAGAACATCAACCAACAATTTTGGTTATTGTACTACTTTGCATAATTGCATATTTCTTTTCAAGCTATCGTAAACAAATATCGACGCCTGTTTTAGAAATTCTAATAAACAGTTTCTTGATTATTGGAATTGTACTAAATATTTTTATTGCCATCCAAACTAAAGATTCTTTCTTTGCTTTAATAGGTAATTTGTCAATTATACTCCTATCTATGCTAGCTCTCGTTAAAAACCAAAAATCTTTTATTGAGCAATCTCAAGAATTAGAAAACGGTCCAAAAAGCAAGTTAGAAAGTTTTGCTTGGCAGATTTTAAAACTTAAACCAATTGTAAAGTTTCCAATAATTTTTATTCTCTGTTTACCAATCCTAGTAATAATTACAGCAATCCTTTTATTAGTAGGACAAAAGCCGGACTCAATTATTAGAGCATTTACAGATACTTACAAACACGGTTTTTCACAATGGGATTACAAGTGTGACAATGTTCAATGTGGCGGACATTATCTTTGTTCAGTTGCTGCAAACGGGCATAGCATAATTGTTAAACCGCAAAGAAGAGGCGTTAGAAATGGACACAATATTATTTGCAACAGACAATTGCTTATTTCAAATGCTTTTGAGGATTTAATCCAAGACAAGCTACCTTTTTTTTTTTTTTTTTTTAGGCGACATTATAATAAAGTGGGAAACGTTATTCATAGGTATTATAATATTTTTAATAATAAGTTTGTCTCTGACTTCATTTATATTTTAATGAAACCACTTGAATGGTTTTTCTTATTGACACTTTACACATTTGACAGGAAACCAGAAAATAGAATTGCAAAACAGTATTTAAGTAACACTGACAGACAACAAATTGGCAGACATTGAACGGCTAACAACAAAAGGTTCGGCAAAAGTGTAGCGTGACCGTAAAGTTCAGCATCAACTTTATTCTAGGCTTTGTGTATCGGCTGACGTAATGCTAATTCCACAACAAACGCCGAGCCTTTTTCGTGAGCTGCTACCTTGTTGGACACATTCTGCCTTAAAGAAACAAAATGAAATATTGATGTTAATTCAAGAACTAATTGGTAAAACAATAACTAACATTTACTCAAAAGTTGAGTATGAAAATTATGGTTTAGACAAAGGAGAATGTTTTATCGAACTTGACAATGAAATTATCATTGATATTCCCTACGGTGAAAGTGAGGACGTTTGGCTTAAAGACCTTGATAATAATGCTGAAAGTTTATTTAAAGACTTATCTGACTACCCAATTTATCACGTTAACAAAGCACAGAAATCAATTGGAGAAATTGCTAAAAACAATCAAAAACGAAAGACTTCAATTTGGGGCAGACTAAAACAATTTTTTGGACAAGATATAGAAATTAAAGAAAATAAACAATATAAGGTTGAATACAGAGAAAACAAATTAAAGTATTTACAAAATAGAATTATAGTAGACTTTTTATGGACTGACAATTTTGAAAAAGGACTTTTAGAGCTTGACAATGGATATTTCATAACTGAAACAACAGTTGCCAATAATGGGACAGGACTTGCAGGTTTGAATTATTTCGAAAACATTGAAATTTTGAGAATGAGAAAAGGACACGAATTATTTAGACTTAATGAAATGGCGAAAGGCAGCAACAAACATTAGGTTTGGTATTATTGTGGCTTGACGAATATTGCCAGAGCATTTGTTCGTAATTGTGCTTCAGTTCGGGCTCAAGGTCATAAATTTGGTGTATGAATAAAACATCCGCAATATTGCAATCATTGGGCTTTGGTTATGGGCAGACGGAATGCTAAGAAAGTTGCTGGAACTGGAGGTTTTGGCGATGTAAGTGGCGAATTAGAACAGGCTGTGTACTTAACTAAATCTGATAGTTGTTTATATGGTTATTCTTTAAGTGTTACCGACATGGGAAAACAATATTTAGTAGGCACTGGGAATGACCCTATGTATGGAACAAGCGCTCTTACTTTCAAAACACTTGACATATACTTCGGTGCAATTACGGGTATAGCTATTAATTAAAACCAAGAAACAGCGACAGTAAGATTTAGTTAAAATCTACCAATGTAACGCCAATGGGTAAAATGGTAGAGAGAAATATTGACGGACCCAAAAAAGGTGAACTTACTTATAAAAAGTTTGATAATAGTTGGCAGTTGGTTGACAATAGTAAAAACAGGGGTTGATTTGGTTCGTCAAATTTGTTGGGGAAATCGTAATTAAATACACTTTCTATTTCGCTAGAAGTTAAATGGAATTTGGTACTTTTACCAAAATATGAAACAACGTATTTATATTGATACATCTGTTATTGGCGGCTATTATGACACTGAATTTGAAGTGCCAACTAAACAGCTATTTGAGAGAATAGTCAATAAAGATTTTATAGTTTATTTTTCAGAGGTTAATGAAACTGAACTTGAATTCGCTCCTGAACACATAAAATCTGTAAAAAACTTAATTCCGAATGACTGTATCAAACACATTGAAATTGATGAAGAGGTTGAGGTATTGACACAAACTTATATAACTGAAAGGGCTTTAGGAAAAGCAAGTGAGAATGACGCTTACCATATTGCATTAGCTTCTGTTAATCGTTTAGACTGTTTAATCAGTTGGAACTTTAAGCATGTTGTAAACTTCGACAAAATTAAAATGTTCAATTCAATCAATTTGCGTTTAGGTTATCCATTAATAGACATTCGTTCACCATTAGAATTTTTAAAAAATGACAACAACTAAAGAGACAAAAACATTTGACAGCGTTTCATTTTTCAGAGCCATAAAAGAAAAAATGGCTAAAATGATGGAGGGAATGTCATTGGCTGAAAAGAAAAAATTTATGCAAGAAATCCGAGAAGGCAAAATCAAAGTAGCCTAAGCCTATAAACTGCTCACAATAACTAGGTTTTCGTTGCATCCGTAGGACATGCAATTAAAAACCTAGTTGCAAGAAACCAATGCAGGAAATGGAGCATTATCCTATTTGATTTTTAATTGGAGGATAACCTTGGCTGATAACCATTTTTTACCAAACAAAGCACATAATCATACCAATTAACCGTAGGCAGCTATATTTGAACGGTGGTGGTAAAAATCGATTAGATCCGCTGCGCAACATGTTTCGCAGGGCATGTCGCCTAGAAATTTGACAACGTGGAGAATTCACCTAACTTAAATAATAAATACTATATTTATGAAACAATTTTTAATTTTTATCGGAGGTATGCTTGCAGGAGCTTTACTCCTTTATGCAATCGGTTTTAGGACGGAAAATTCTGTAAAAGAACAATTGAAAAAAGAACTTATTGAAAAACTATCCCACAATCTTGAAAATCTAAACCAAGATCCTGACATTCAATTTATAGAAGTGAAAGGTAAGAAAGGAAATGTCACATTGCATACGGGTATGCTAAAGGATTCCGTTCAGATTCTTGTTGGGAAAGCTGACAAAGTTGATTTACATTCAATTGAAAGTACCGCTTACGAAATTTGGGGTTATAAGCTAAAAAATAACTACTACTCAGATTTAAACATAGAGTTCAAAGATGGAAAGTTAAAAGGCGTTCGACAAGATTAATTGTTTAAAAAACTACACTGGACGACATATTCCGCAGGGCATGTCGTCTGAACAGATAAATGGGATTTCCAAATCCCATTTAATTTGTGTTTTTTCAGGAAATATAACCTTCTTTCAACTTTATCCATAGGGTGTGAAAATTGAGCATTTGAATTAAACATCCGCAATATTGCAATCATTGGGTTTTGGTTATGGGCTGGTAAAATGCAAATACCCCACACGCCAAGCCTTTTTCGTTAGCTGTTATTTTAACAAAAAGCAAATGACAATACAAACACTTATCATATTGACAATTTTGACACCTTTAATTGGCTGCAACTTTAATGAACAACTAAAAAATAAAGTGGACAGCGGTGTGAAAGATGCTAAATTAGAAATGGACGCGGATATTTCTAACGCTAAATCAGACTTTAAAAAGTCCTTTAACCTAATGCTAAAACAATCAAACGACAGCTTATTAACAACTAAGGTTATCGATCTGTATTCAAGAGTAACTAAGACGTATCTGTATATTGACAGCTTACGAAAATTTATGGATAAACTTGATGATATGGATACCAAGAATATAGGATTAATTAGACAGATGTTTTTGTATGATGGAATTGGAGACAGCATTTTTGCAAATGTTAATCATTCATATTCATTGACAATCGACATTGCCTTAGCCGACACGACTAAAACAAGATTAAAAAATGTAACAGAAACATATTCGGACGAAACCAAAAAACAATTTTTTCAACAGAACAGCCCCGTTGGAGTAAACATGATTTTGTATGGTATCGAGTCAGAATTACTAAAAGACGGGACAAGGTGTTTGGCAGGACATACAACGAAATAAAAACTACCGATAATAACTAGGTTTTCGTTGCATCCGTAGGACATGCAATTAAAACCTAGTTGAACGAAACCAATGCAGTAAATGGAGCATTATCTTATTTAGTTTTTAATTGGAGGATACCTTTGGTTGATAACCATTTTTTACCAAACAAAGCACATAATCATACCAATTAACCGTAGGCAGCTATATTTGAACGGTGGTGGTAAAAATCGATTAGACCAAAATTATTTCCCCCTCCTTTTTATTTCAATTTGACAATGCGATATGTATAAAAATGCTCCCTTAACGGTTGTTGTGGCTAGTGACAACCATTATCTGATACTGTTGGCGGCTCTTATCAAGTCTATAGAGGCCAACCTGCGGAAAGGTCAACCGATTAATGTGTACGTAATTGAAGACCATGTATCGGCTGACAATAAAAAGAAGTTGCAAGATTCTGTAGACGCATCCATTACCACGCTTTATTGGCAAAAGATGGCGGAAGTAATTCCAGAAGGGATGCAATTGCCGCTAGACAGGAGTTCTTATCCACTCAATATTTACATGCGCTTGTTCATTCCTTATTTCATACCAGAAACGGTGGAGGAAGTGTTGTACTTAGACGTGGACATGATTGTGCAGCACGACATTACCACCCTTTTTGAAAATGATTTAGGCAAGCGAATTGTAGCGGCGGTGTTGGATCCCCGAATTATTACGTTTGACAATTCATGGGGTGGGGTGATGAATTACCAAGAACTTGGGCTACCCGGTACCACCCGATATTTTAATACTGGATTGTTGCTCATGAATACCAAAGAATGGCGCGCCAATGATATTACCACCAAAATAATCAAGTGCATAGAAGACAATAAAAAATTTGCGAACTATCCCGATCAATATGGGCTGAATGTGGTGCTGGCCAACAATTGGCTAGAACTAAGCCCTCTGTGGAATCATTTTTCTACAATAGACCCCACAGAACCGCCTCATTTGATTCATTTTGTGGAACGAAAGCCGATATACCAATCGTACCAGTTTAACCAAGATTTTAAAAAGATATTTTATCAATACCTACAGCAAACCGCTTGGAAAAACTTCCGACCCATTGGAGAGTCCTCCAGGTATTGGAAGAAGATAAAAAACATTCTAGAAAAGTTGCGTAAGATGGTGTAAGATCTCACTTCGCTAATAACTGGGTTTTGAGTATGCTGTGGTTAGTATTTAGGTGGGAGCGGAGAACTACCGCCATTTGTTCCCCTTAGCAACAATCCTAAGCATCAGAACGTAATAACCCAGTTTGATACCCATCACATCATAGATAAGGAACAATACAACTGCATTTCATGAGAATTGCCCATTTGATTTTAGTACACAACGGCCCAGAACAATTGAAAAGGCTGATAAAAAGTTTACAACATCCTCATGCCGATTTCTTTATCCATGTAGATGCCAAATCGCCAATGCAACCATTTATGGAGTTGGAAGCATTGGGTCAAGTGTATTTTGTAACCCCAAGGCAAAAAGTGTATTGGGGTGGATATAGCATTGTAGAAGCTACACTCAATGGTTTTGAAACCATTTTACAAAAAGGTAAACGATACGATTACATCAATCTATTAAGCGGGCAGGATTACCCATTGAAAGATCCCTACGCAATCCATGATTTCCTAGCACAAAATCCAGGAAAAGTTTTTACAGAATTTAAGGATGTAGCCACCGAATGGACAGAGGCCAAGACGAGGTTAACAAATTATTTCTTTACTAACACCCCTTTTCCAGGAAGTCATTATGTAGAACGGATCGTGAGTGCGTTTTTGCCTAAACGTAAAATACCGTATAATTTAAAACCGGTGGGCAGGTCACAATGGTTTACCATGAGTTCTTTGCACGCCAATTATATATCGGAGCATCTGTTAGAGTATCCCAAATTAGTACCCTATTTTAGGCTAACCTGGGGTTGCGACGAACTATTTTTTCAAACCATCTTATACAATTCCGATTACCGCTCCGATTTGGTAAACGACAACCTTAGATACATAGATTGGTCGGAAGGCAAACCAAGCCCTAAAACTTTTACTATAGCTGATAAAGAGCAGCTAATCAACAGTGGAAAATTGTTTGGAAGGAAGTTTAATCCGCAGGTAGATTCCCAAATTTTGGATTATTTAGACGAGCAAGCGGCTATTGCAATCAGTCAAAGACCGCCTGAACCAGAAGAGTGACGATATTTAAAACAACTTGACGTACAAAAGGGGATATTTGCCCCCCTATAACCCCCCAAAACTGAGTGTTTACTAACTTTTAAGCGGTGAAAAAAGTATCAATTGTTACGGTTAATTTTAACCACAGTCACATTACCGAAGCGCTATTGGCATCCATAGCGTTGAAAAATACCTATGCAAATCTTGAAATCATCGTGGTAGATAATGCAAGTAGTGTGAACCCTGTGCCACAATGGAAACTAAAATATCAAGGTATTACCTTCATTCGAAGTAATAGCAATCTAGGATTTGCGGGAGGTAATAACTTAGGAATTAAAGCTGCCAAAGGCGATTATTTATTCCTGATTAATAATGATACGGAAATTACAGAAGGGTTGGTTGAGGGTTTGGTAGGCATTTTAGACACTCACCCAGAAGTGGGGATGGTTTCTCCCAAAATCAAATATTTTGACGAGCCAGACACGCTTCAGTATGCTGGCTACACCCCCATGAATTATTATACCGCAAGAAATAGTTGCATTGGCATGTTTGAAAAAGACAATGGGCAATACGACCAACTGGTCGGTAAAACAGGTTTTGTACACGGGGCTGCCATGATGGTAAAAAGAGAAGCGATAGATAAAGTGGGTTTAATGGCCGAAAACTATTTTTTGTACTACGAAGAACTAGACTGGTGCGACCGCATCAAGCAAAGGGGCTTCGAGGCTTGGGTGAACATGAAAGTGACCATTTACCACAAAGAATCCGTTTCTGTAGGCAAGAAAAGTGCTTTGAAAGAATATTTCATGAACAGAAATCGGATACTGTTTACTAGAAGAAATGCACCTTTTATCAAGCGGATGGTGTTTTATTGTCATTATATGTTTTTAGTTTTACCTAGAAACATGTGGCATAATTATAAAAATGGCAACAAGTCTTACAACAAGCAACTCTACCGAGCCATTTGGTGGAACATAACAAACGATAGGGACAGTCCATATTTAGGATACGAATTATAAGGTTTGATACAAATAAAAAAGGGAAGCTAACATTATTGGTAGCTTCCCTTTTTTATTTAATCCTTCTAAAAGCGGAATTTATTCCAAACCAAAAAGCCCCACATTCAATAACTGTAAGGTTTTCACTTTATGATCACTATGCACTAGCAAAGAAATATTATGCGGGCTGCCACCATAGCTCACCATTCTCACAGGAATTTCGGCAATAGATTCAAACAGTCGCTGCAATACCTGGTCAGTTTGGGCTATTTCATTGCCCACAATAGAAATAATCGATTGGTTGTCGTCCACATCTACTGCGCCAAAGGGTTGCAATTCTTTTACAATTTCAGCAAGATGGGTGTCATTGTCAATGGTTACTGAAACCGCCACTTCCGACGTAGTAATCATGTCAATACTGGTACGGTATTTTTCAAAAACCTCAAACACTTTCCGCAAGAAACCATAGGCTAAAAGCATTCTACTACTTTTAATTTTAATAGCGGTGATGCCATCTTTTGCCGCCACTGCTTTCACCCCCACGCTGCCAGCATCTTCGGTAATTACAGTACCTTCTGCTTCTGGTTGCATGGTATTGAGCAATTTCACTGGTACGTTCGTTTGTTGCGCAGGCCAAATACAAGTAGGATGTAAAATCTTAGCACCAAAATAGGCCAATTCAGCCGCCTCATCAAATGATATTTGCTTAATGGGTACTGTTTTCTTTACAATTCTTGGGTCATTGTTATGCATCCCATCAATGTCCGTCCAAATTTCACAAACAGTAGCCTTTATGGCCGCTGCTATCAAGGAAGCAGTATAATCGCTACCGCCTCTTTTTAAATTATCTACTTCACCTCTGGCATTTCTACAGATATAACCCTGGGTTACAAATAGTTTTTTGTCGTTGAATTGTTTCAGTATTTGGCTTAGCTTAATCTTGATGCTGCCTAATTGAGGTTCTTCGTTTATGTCAATGGTCATAAAATCCAAGGCTGGTAATAGCACATGGTCAATGCCCTGTTCTTCTAGAAACACACAAAATAATTTGGTACTCAACAATTCTCCCTGAGCTAAAATGTCTTTATTGAGTGCCTCGCTAAAAGAAATGCGCAGGATGATGTTTAGAAACTCAAAATGTTCTGATACAATGGCGTTAGCCTTCGCTTTGCCTGTATCTGTTTGTGCCAATTGATCTACAAAGCCTCTATAGTGCAATTCTAATTGATCTATGCTTTGTTTAGCCCCCCCCCGATCGCTTTGTGCTAGTAAGTTACTGATACCTACCAATGCATTGGTAGTGCCACTTAATGCACTAAGCACTACAATTTTGGGTTCGTCGCCTTTGGTAATAAGTTGCGATACTTGGTGCATCCTTTCTGGCTTGCCAACGCTAGTACCGCCAAATTTCATGATTTTCATAATAGCAATTCCCTCAAAATGTTTTTGATAATTCAAAAAAAATAATGGCGGCAAATATAGGGTTATGGGAATTTTATAAGTGATTATCTGCCCACAATAGGTAATACTTTATTCGTAATTCCTTTGGGTATGCCTTACCAAAATTATAAAAACATCATTTCGTATATTAAACAATAAAGGGTACGCTCTAAAGTTTTGTTTGCTATAGATCGAAGGGAAGAAATGGGTGCTTTAGTCCAACTATTAACTGAAAATATATCTGGTGACAACTTTTGAGATCATAATTATGGCTAAAAGAGTCGGTCTTTTAATCAATAGTTTGTAGTTATTTAGTGAAAAAGCCCCCTTTTTTTCACTTTTTTTCTAGGTTTTCACTTTATGCACATATTTAGGCATGGTTTTGGGGATAAATTTGACCATTGTGATTTATTATTCACAAATTGTAGGATTGCGATGATCTATTAGACTCATTGACTGCCAACAAATTAATTAAAACTAACTTTTTAACTGCTTGTTTTTGTATCTCTACACGATAAACATTCTCAAGCACCAATTCTTCAATCTCAACTAACTGCGCAAGGCGTAATTTTTATGTCTAATCTCATTTATCATCACAATTGGTTGCATTCCATCTTCATTTTTTTTACACGATTGTTCCATGGGGAAATTACATTTAATCAAAAATTATTAGGGTATTTCATTCGGGCAAAACCTTCAATAGGCGTTTACAGAGGGATGTTATTTGTGCCATAAATTTTATGAGTGTTACCTGTTAGGTAATTAACAACAGGTTGTTACACTGGAAAGCGAGCTATTTGCTTTTATTATTCTTACCATGTCGCTTAATCAATAATTAATATTTCAAACATTAAATTAAAAAAATGAAAACGTTTATTACACAGGTTTCAAAAGCAATGTTGTTGCTTTTAATTGTTTTCGGTTTGTTGTTTTTGTTGTATCCCCAGCAATCAAAGGCTGGAATTACCAAAAATGGTGGGAAAAACTACCGAATTACGGCAGCACCTTCCATTAGTTCTTTTTCGCCCGCAAGTGCTGGCGCAACTATGACTGTAACTATTAGTGGCAGTTCCTTTACTGGTGCAACATCAGTAAGGTTTGGTGGAACAAACGCAGCTTCTTTTTCTGTTGTGAATGACAATACCATTACAGCAGTTGTGGCAGCAGGTACAAGTGGTAGCATAAGTGTGGTAACAGCTGGCGGCACAGGCACTCGTGCTGGATTTACTTTCTGTACGGCTGTTACGCCAACCATTTCTATATCCACATCTTCCGCCACATCATGTGCTGGATCAAATGTTCACTTTTCCTCTAGCATTTCCAATGGGGGAGCTTCGCCAACATACCAATGGACTAAAAACAGGGTAGCTGTAAGTGGACAAACGGACACAGCATTCGATGCGAATAATTTAAGCAATAGTGATACCATACGCTGTGTATTAACTAGTAATGCGAGTTGTGCAACCACTACCACTGCTACTAGTGCTGCAATTGTGGTAGTGATAAATTCGTTACCAATTGTGTCGCTTTCTAATACGGCAATTAATAACTGTGTAAATACTGCTTCGCTTTCCGTAAGTGGTGCTGGCACTGCTTCATTTATCAGGTGGTACAATGGTGCCACTTTAGCTTCAACGGCTACTTCCACTCCGGTATCTAGCGGTTCTACATTTGCAGGGGATAACGGCTCTGGGTCTGGTGCTAACCAATTTAATACTTTGACAGATATTTTTGGAGATGCAAATGGCAATATCTATTTGGCTGATTATGGCAATAATAGAATTCAAAAATTTGCACCAGGATCCACAAGCAGCAGTACTGGAACCACAGTGGCAGGGGGTAATGGTGTAGGGGCAAGTGCAAACAAGTTCAATAGCCCTATAGGTGTATTTGTAGATGCAAGTGGAAATATTTTTGTAGCAGATAGATTTAATCACCGTATCCAAAAATTTCCAGCAAATTCCACTAGTAGCACCAATGGAACTACAGTGGCTGGTGGTAACGGCTCTGGTTCAGCAGCCAATCAGTTAAGTAGCCCAACTGGAATTTATGTGGATGGTCAGGGTAATATTTATGTTGCAGATAGGAACAACAATAGGATACAGAGATTCCCTGCTAACTCAACAAGTAGTACCAATGGCACCACAATAGCAGGTGGAAATGGGGTCGGTTCTGCTGCTAACCAGCTTAATGCACCTTATGGCGTTTATTTAGATGCAAGTGGAAATTTATTGGTAGTCGATAATGGAAATCATCGGATTCAAAAATTTCCTTCAGGATCAACCAGTAGTACTAATGCTACCACAGTGGCAGGCGGTAATGGGTTTGGTTCAGCAGCCAATCAGTTGAATAGCCCAAGAAGTCTCTTTATTGATTTATCAGGAAATTTTTATGTAGCTGATTATAGTAACAATCGGGTTCAAAAATTTCCTTCTAGCTCTACAAGCAGTACCAGTGGCGTAACAGTGGCCGGAGGTAATGGTTCAGGTAGTGCTTCCAATCAATTGAATAGTCCTTTCGCCGCATGGGTAGATGGAAGTGGAAATATCTACGTTGCAGATCAGGGGAATAATCGTGTTCATCTTTGGGCAACTGGTGCACCTGGCACTACATATTCACCAAGTTCAAATGGTTCTTTTACTGCTCAGGTAACAGATTTAAATGGTTGTGCTGCTACAACTAATGCGATTTCCGTTGACCCGAATTTAACGCCTTCGGTAAATATTGCAGCTAATTTGTCAACCATTTGTTCAGGTGATGCCATTACTTTCACCGCAACACCTACCAATGGTGGAACGCCTTCTTATGTTTGGAGGAAAAACAACGCTACGCAAACTGGTGAAACTTCCGCTACTTATACAACTTCATCATTATCTGCAACGGACACAGTTACCGCTATAATGACTAGTAATCTTATTTGCTTAACCAATGCTTCAGCTACCAGCAATGGTGTAACGGCAACAGTAAATCCTTTACCATCCATTACTTTGAGTAATTCTGGTGCAAACAACTGTATTGGCACTGCTGCGCTTTCTGTATCAGGGGCAACTGCTGCTTCCAACATTAGCTGGTTAAAATCTGCTGTTTTAGATAGTATTTCTCCCTTTGTTTCTGGAACAACTGGAACAATAGCTTCTGGAGGAAATGGAAGTGGGGCTTCGGCTACACAATTGAATGTTCCTACAGGGGTGTTTGTAGATGCCAATGGAAATACTTTTGTGGCTGATTATAATAATCACCGAATTCAAAGATTTGCTGCTGGTTCATCAAGTAGCACCAGTGGTGTTACCGTTGCTGGCGGAAATGGGGTAGGCAACACAGCCACCAGATTAAATGGCCCTTCGAGCGTTTTTGTAGATTCAGCAGGAAATATTTATGTAGCCGACCGCTTTAACAATAGAATCCAGAAATTCCCTGCGGGATCCACTAGTGCAACGAGTGGGGTTACCGTTGCTGGTGGCAATGGTGCAGGTTCTGCCGCCAACCAATTAAACAGCCCTATGGGCGTTTTTGTCGATGCTAGTGGTAATATATATGTAGGCGATAGAAATAATTATAGGGTACAGAAGTTCCCAGCCAACTCAACTAGTGCTACGAATGGAACTACAGTAGCTGGGGGCAATGGAGGTGGTGCAGGTTCTAACCAGTTGTCGCTACCTTATGGTGTGTATGTGGATAGCAGTAACATCCTTTATGTAACGGATTACGGCAACCATAGAATTCAAAGGTTTCCTGCTAACTCTACAAGTGCTACTAATGGAACCACGATAGCTGGTGGCAATGGAGTTGGATCTGCTTTAAACCAAATGAACAACCCTAGAAGTATCCATATCGACTACTTTGGAAACCTGTATGTTGCTGATTACGAAAACAACCGAGTGCTATTGTTCCCATCCGGTTCCACGAGCAGTACTAATGGTATTGTTGTGGCAGGTGGCAATGGTTCGGGTAATGCTGCAAACCAATTAAGCAATCCATACGGCGTTTTTGCAGATAATGCTGGCAACTTGTTTGTTACTGACCAATCAAACAACAGAGTTCAGAAATGGAATGCATACACACCTAAAACTACCTATGCGCCAAATACAACAGGCTCATTCACTGTAAGAGTAACAGACAGAAATGGTTGTATTAATACATCCAACGCAGTTAATGTAAATCCTTATGTAGTTCCTGCTGTTTCCATTACTGTAACTGATACTTTAATATGTTATGATGGAGGTGTCACTTTTACAGCAACTCCAACCAACGGTGGTATTGAGCCTAATTATTTGTGGAAAAAGAATAGCGTAACGATATCTTCTGATACATCCTCATCAATCACTTTGAGTGCTACTCTTAATAATAGAGATACGATTGTTTGCGTAATGACCAACACTAACGCATGTTTAGCCCCAACTTCTGCTACAAGCAATAGTATTGTGATTAGTAAACTACTGCCCACAACTAATACTACTAATTTGTCTGGATGTGGATCTGTTAGTTACAATGCTCAAACCTATAATACTTCTACCGTGTTGAGGGATACTGTAAGAAGCGTGAGGGGATGTGATAGTATCTATAACGTGGTAAATATCAACGTAACTACTCCAGTTACGCCATCAGTTACCATAGTAGGAAGTGCTTCTACTATTTGTCAAACCAACCCTGTAACCTTTACCGCAACGCCAACCAATGGGGGAGTTTCTCCTGCTTATCAATGGAAATTAAATGGTATCAACGTTGGTACAAATGCTACAACCTATGTGAACGGGGCACTGGCAAATGGAGATTCCATCACTTGTGAACTAACGAGTGATGTAGCCTGTGTAACAGCTTCTACTGCGTTGAGCAACACCGTCAACATGACGGTTAACACCAAACCAAATCTTGGAAATGATACAACCGTTTATGTGTGTGCGGGTTCTACAAGAAGCATCAGTACACTTTATGATACCGCAGGTTTCACTACCGTTACTTGGTCTTCCCCCACACCAACTGCTGTTGCAGGCGGCAGCCATTCCTTGTATGTAATTAACAGTGTGGGTTGTTCAGATACGGCAGTAATAACAGTAACAGAAAATCCATTGCCTACCATACCTTCTATATCTACAACTGGAAGTACTAGTTTTTGCTTCAACGATAGTGTTATTTTAAATAATTCAGCTACAGGTACGCTACAGTGGTTAAGGAATAATAGCAACATCAAGAACGCAACAACAAGCCGGTATGCGGCTAGGGTTTCTGGTACTTATAAATTGCGCGTTACTACAATCAACGGCTGTACGGCAATTTCTGCTGATTCAGTAGTAGTAACTGCTACACAGCTTGCGAAACCAACCATTACGTTATCAAACGATACTTTATTCTCTTCCTCATTGTCAGGTAATCAATGGTTTTCTAGTGGGTTTTCTATCAATGGGGCTACTGCTTCTGCTTATGCTCCCGATGAAATTGGTTATTACACTGTACAGGTTACGTCTGGTGGTTGTACTTCTCCTATATCGGATCCATTCGTTTATTATGCAAGTACTGCTACCAAGCACTTTGCAAACAACAGTTTTGAGCATGGCTCTTTAATGGTGAAACTATACCCTAATCCATCTTATGGAACTGCTTATTTGCAATTGAGTGGTGTTAAAAATGCCATTAGTATCACGGTTACTGGATTATTGGGTAATGTGGTTTCTAAATACGAAGTGAAAAAAGACACTAGGATTGATTTATCGAACTTAAGGTTATCCAAAGGAATCTATATCATCACGCTAAATGAAGGTGGTAATAGAAAAGAACTTAAATGGTTCAACGCTAAATAGGTTTAGTTAAGATCCTTAAAATCTTCATTTATCAAGAATGGCTGCCCAACATGGGCAGCCATTCTTGTTTGTATAATCCCTTTTAAAGCAAAGTAGTCTGTAAGCTCAATTGTTCTAACATAAAGGCTAACACAAACTGTGCCTATCCAATCAATTACTAATTTTTTCTTTAGACAAATTTGCTGCTTATTCATTTTAATGATACTCAAATGGGATGTGATTGTGCAACAACTACCCGAATGTTTTACACTTTCGGAGAGTTTAACTGCTGAGTATTCTGTGCTAAGCTTTTTATCCTGTTTTGAATTAAATGCCTTGCACAAAGCTTGTAGGCGAAAAGTTGTTTAACTTTTTCCATCAGCAAAGTTTGCGGCTTCCACAAGAAAGTTTTTTTAGCACCAGCAAAGTTTGCTGGCTGCTTTTTTAAACAAAAAATGCTTCCAACATAGTTTTTGGGCAGATTTTGTTTAACTTTTTTCATCAGCAAAGTTTGCGGCTTCCACAAGAAAGTTTTTTTGGCGCCAGCAAAGTTTGCTGGCTGCTTTTGTTAAACAAAATCGCCTCCAACAAAGTTTTTGGATAGTTTTTGTTTAATTTTTTCCATCAGCAAAGTTTGCGGCTTCCACAAGAAAGTTTTTTTGGCGTCAGCAAAGTTTGCGGAGGAAGTTTTGTTTAACTTTTACTATCAGCAAATTTTGCGACCCCCATATTTATGGTAAAATGGCATCAGCAAACTTTGCTGTCTGCATTTTTCATTTTAAATGACACCAGCAAAGTTTGCGGCTTCAATATTTTCTGAGAAATGGCTTCAACAAAGTTTGTGGGGGCAGAAGTATTTGTACCGCTAATTGGCTTGTGGTTTTTGACAATTTGGTTGGATAATTACCAGCTAAAATCGGACAGTCTGCAATAATCCCATTTCACAGAAAAGGCTTGGAGTAGAAAATATTTTCTTAACTCCAAGCCTTTTTTACTTTTTAGAATTACAAATTGGAACTTATGGTAGATAGATTGTTTTTACCGAACCGTTTTCAAATCCGACTGCTTTTATGAAATATATCCCGGACATTTTTTTGCCACTAAAACCTTTTGTGGAGAACCGATACTTGCTACTGCCTTTTTGTACTTGCAATACTTCGCTCCTTACCATTTTTCCTAAATAATCAAATACGAGTAAACTTATTTTCTTTGATTCTTTAGCGTTGAAATAAACATCCACTAATCCATTTGAGGTTGTGGCGGTGTTGCCTACATGCCATTCATCTATAGCTTGGGTGTTATCGTTGGCTAAACGTAAAGTTTCTTTGTTTATTGTAATAGATTGGTAATGGTAATTTTTATTCCAAGCCTCTATGGGGGTGATGCTATTGGCGATAGCAATATCAATGGTATCAATGCTACTGGTTTTATTAAATACCAAATCAAAAAGGACGGTACTATCAGGAAGGGAGCGGCTATTTAATAATTCATCGGTCCATAGTATGGAAACTGCACCCATTTTTGAACTGATGTTGTAATCGGGGTTTAAGTAGCGGCTTTCCACTTTTAGCAAATTAAATGCTGCTTGGTTGTACGTAAGTGTAAATTGAATGGCCAACATGTTTTTAAAATTTATGGCTTTTACTGGTACATGCCATTCTTCGCCAATGACTTTTGGTTTAGGACTATATAGTAATTCAATTGGTGGATATATAGTAAGGATGCTTAGTTGCGTTTTATCCCAACTGTCGTTTACATCTCCAAGTTTTATACCAATGAAACTTTGGTTGGCAAGGTTGCTTTTTGGTTTTGAAACCACAATACTGTCTTTGTAAGGAAAAGGATTAGTGGGGTTGGGAAATGTATAGCTACTGTCCACAAATGCCCAAAGTCTATTTCCCTTGAAAGTACTATCAATGCCTAAAATCAATCTTTTAATCAACAATAAATCGATGGTAGTAATAAAACCATCATTATTTACATCTGCTGCAATTAGTTTATAGGGAGAATTGAGGTTGTTTTTGCCTAAAATATGTCCTTGAATTAGCAGTAGGTCAATGGCAGATACACCATTTGCCTTTGCCAAATCATTGTTCTTATAAGCCTTGATTACCGCTGTTTCCGAAGGGAATAAACTATGAGCATATAAACCTGCATTGTCTGTGGTATCTATCGTTTTACCGTTAATAAGCAAGCTTACGTTTGGAATGATTGCCTTTTTTGGGTTTTTCACTGTACCAGAAACGCTAACTGGTGCTGCGGAGTCAAAAACAAATCCTGAAAGTGTGGCCGTTGCTAACCAATTTGTCACCTGTACATTGCCGCTACTCCCCGTAGCAACTATAGCATTTATAACCGAATCATTTACAACCGTAAAATTTGTTGCAGCAACACCACCAAAGTAAACAGCCTTAACTTCTGAGAAGTATTTTCCTTTAATAGTTACAATGGTTCCGGTGGTTGCGGTACTTGGGGTGAATTCATTTATGGAAGGGATACCGTAGCCATTTTCTGTAAATAAACTTACCACATTGGTGCTATCCAGTGTTTTATTATAGAGGCGTATATCATCAACATTGCCAGGGAAGAAATCAGATGGTGTGTTTCCAAAAATGGTTGCCCCAACTGCGTATTTACCTACGGCCGTATCAGAAGGGTTTATGGCATCCAAGTAGGCCTGCAATAGTTTTTTTGCTAGAAATTCATGTCCCAAATTAGTGGGGTGCGTACCGTCTGCACTGATTAAACTATCAGCATTGCCATTTCCTTTTGTGTGGTCCACATATCCGGTACCAGTAATCCATCCTTTTGGATTGATGAATATCCCTTTGTTTCTTACTGTGGCTCTTTCAATACATTCACTAACACTATCTTTTAGCGCAAGCGTATCATTATTGTTCCAAAAAGAGCCGATTGAAATCAGTTTAGCTGTAGGGAGTTGATGGCAGATGGAATCGATGGTACTATCAACAATTTTTTGGTAAGCACTTACACCCATGTTGGTAATAAAATCAACATCGTTAAACCCCCCAGCCATTACAACAACATTAGGTTTGTTATTGATTACATCTTGAAGGACCCTGTCCATAAATCGAAATCTGCCTGCAATTGGGCCGGAAGTAGCATAGCCTGTGCCCCCGCTTCCGCTGCACCATCCATCCCAACCCAATTGTTGCGATAGCAAATTGGCATATCCAATGTATTGTGCGTCTGCATTAGCGCCGTCGGTAAAAGAATCTCCTACAATCACTGCTTTTGTTGGAGTGAAATTGTCCACTTTAAAGAAATATCCTCCTTGGTTGGAAAGGAGAGAACCAATAAATATGTTTCCGCATCCCTCAATTGTGATTATTCTTTTTTTTGCCATAGCAAAAGTGATAACTTGATATACAATCAAGCCAGAACTCGATAATGAAATTGTTTTTGGGGTTACCAGCAATCCATCGATGAGTAGGCGAAATTTTGCGCCATTTGTTTTTGTCATAAATGAAAATTGGTTTCCATAATGACCTATTTGAATGGCAATTTGGGAAAATGCACCATAAGTGCCTGTTACATAGCTAGGAACATTAAAAAGGTAATCAGGAAAAACAGTACCAGCGAGTTTTACTTTTCCCCTTAGAATGGTTATGATGGGGCTATCCTTCGTTACAATTACTGGGGATGGAATTGTTTGTGTAGAATTTATTGAATCAATAATTGGTTTTATCGAAATTGGGCAACTATCTCCCTGCGAAAACTGTCCTTTTCTTAGGGTACTTAAATTAACAAAGCCAGGCGTTTTTGCGGTATCAAAACCACTATTTGAACCGAGTTCAGTGATTATTTTGGTGTTTTTCTTTTTTGCATTGATGTAAAATGTACTGGTGTAATTATCCATTGTAAAAACAATGTTGTACCATTTGTTTTGTACTATTTGTTGCGAATCCGTTTGGCAGGTTATAAAATAGTTAGGTAAGCCAATGTGCCATTTAAAAACCAATCCACCACTGCTCGAAACGCCTAATTGCATGTTGGTAGCATGTCCAGTTTTACTGTAAATAGTAGCGATAGATCCATTGCTAGGCAGACTGTCTAATTTAATCCACCCAGAAATGGACAATTTTGAAAGCGTATGTGTTGCAAATGGATTTGCTACGTGTAAATATTGATTTTGGCCGTTTAATTGAATTCCATCCTTGTTTTTGGCAAAACGATTTTTTCCATACAATCCATTGAAAAATGTTCCATTGTGGCCAAATCCGCTGCTGTCTAACACGTTTTCTGTGAGCGGATACCAAGCAGCAATCCCATTCGTAGGTATTGATTGACCATTAGCATGTTCAATAAATAAGTGTATTGCAATGAAGAAAAATACACAAAGCCAATTGATCCTAATCATAGAAAAATATTATCTATTGTGGGTAAAAATAAACAGTTTTAAATGCGTTATCTAGCTTTTATATTTTGCCATCGTTTTATTTTGCCGTTGAATTTCATCAAGTAATTCTATGATTAAAAAAAGATGAACAAATTCCAGCAAAAGGTTTAATCCTAATGGAAACTGTGATTATAAATATTTAGTAGCAACTTTTATCTAAATGGCTTTTTATTCCATTTACTTATACAACTAGGGAGGAAGATTATTTAGTAAACGATATTCCATGAATTCCATTTTGCAAAAAACCTTAAAGAAATTAACCTATTGTTGTGTAATTGTTAACCGTGTTGCATCCATGTTTTTTTAAAAGAATTAATAATGGCGGTAACAATTAATTTATCATTCATGGTGCGTTCGTTTTTAGTGGTAATAGGAATGGTTTTATCAAGCGCATCGGGATTATTGGCGCAAAAGCAAGAAGTGGTGCCCGTTATCTCGAGCGATTACCAGCAAATGCTCTTGGAAAATAAAAAGGGAATCAATAAAGACAGCCTGGTTACCAATGTAAAAGTGCTGAAACACCAAGGTGAAGTGCCTTATTCTGCAGGTGCGGAATTCAATAAAAATTATAAGGTGTATGCTAAAAACGGACAATTTTTTATCCGCCCAAAAACTTTTTCTGAATTGAAAATTTCAGGAACGTACGGGGCCATGCTAGAAACCAAGCAATGCAATAAAACCCCCGCTTTACAACAACAGTTTGTGCAGGGGATGCCTCTTAATGGACAACCTGAGTGGCAAGGTGCAGAAATGAATCAAACGTTCAGTTTTGGTCCCGATGTGCATACGCTGGCATTTGACGGCAGCGGGTACGATTATGATACAAAGGGTAGGCTTGTTGCAAAAAATCTTGGTAACGGAACGCCTGCTGAAGTGTATGACAATGGCATTTTTAGAAATGCCACTGCTTGGTTGCAAACTATCAGCTTAACGGCGAGACTTTTACTTTTTAATAAGCGAGAATTAATTTGGAGCGGCGAATGGGGGCAAAAACAGGAACAGACTTTTATCCAAAATAACCAAAACACCAATTGGCATTGGCAGCAAACGCTCACTTTTAAAGTAAAGCGACATGTATTTACAGCCGCTCACCGGCAATCAAATGATGTATTTACCAACGGAAACAGAAGTGGCTATTTGAATGCACTGTATCGAGATGCTTCACTCACTCCCATCAGTTTCAGTAATCGCCAGAGTGGTAGGCGGATAAATGATAGCATGGTGCGATATTTTACTGGTGCCCTTAATCCTGCTTATTTATTGAACAACCAAGAGAATCCGTACCGTCAATTGCTGAATTATTCCTCATTAAGCATCGAAAGAAAAATGTACGGCTACGGCTATGAACTAAAGCAAGCCTATGAAACTTTAGAACAAACAAGCGATGAGCGGTATCGCAATAAATTTCCAATTAGCAGAAATCAAAAAGACGAGCATTATTTTTTGAAGGCAAGCGGCAGTTATAATCTACCTAGAAGGGGCTTTTGGCGCAAAGCGATAGCTTCGGCTGGTTATTTCTTTAATCACCAGCAAACAGGCATCCGTTATTCGCCTTTACCCATCCAAACTTTCCAAAGAAGTTCGCACGAATTGTTCTTGGAATGGGAGCAACGAAACAGTATTGCCCATGGCAATACCACCCTTAAAATCACGACCAAAAGCTATTGGAGCAACACCGCCAGCAGCCCTGCATATTTTTTACCCAATATTACGGCAACCTATCACCCTGATCGAAGGGGTATATTTTCGTGGTTGTACAGCGATTTTTTTGTAGGGTATCATCGGTACGTGCATGAACCAACCATCAGTCAGTCTTATGCGGGGCTGCAGTTGTTGCAATTGTCTTCTGCGGATTTTACGAAGTATCGGCCTACACAAGAAGTACAAGGTTTTGATGGATTACAATTAGCCATACACCAAGATTGGAAAGCTGGTTTTTATTGCTCCTTTCGAAATATAGCCAGATTTTCCGCCATTTATCATTACAAGAAAGTAAATAACGACGTATTTCCTGTAATGATGAACCAAGCAATTGTGTTGTCAAACCAAGCCAACCACCGCACCGCCACTTTGGAATTGGAAGCCAGCTATTCTCCCCGCATTGACAAGAATTTATATCTCGAGCAGCAAATTTCTTTTGTTCGCTACCGCAATAAAGTGACCGATGTGGTAAACAATGGCTTGCCGATAGTAGGATTTGCTAACGCGTATAAAGCATTGGTAAAAGATCAACCCATTGGCGTCATCATGGGCAATCAGTTTAAACGCAATGCAAGCAATCAACTGATTATTGGTAGTGATGGATTTCCATTGGTGGACAGTAACCTAAGCGTCATCGGCAACCCCCACCCAGATTTTTCCATTAAATGGAACACCGAACTAAAATGGAAAAAATGGAACTTTTCTATGGATTGGGAGTGGAGCCACGGCGGTGATATCTGGAACGGAACTCAGGCCAATTTAGATTATTACGGTCGCTCACAAACCACCGCAAACGAAAGGGGAGTAACTGGTTATGTATATCAAGGTGTACTCAGCAATGGACAACCGAATACTCGCCCAGTGAGTTTTGCAGACCCGCAATTACCTTTTTTAGAAAACAAATGGGTACGTTATGGTGCATCGGGTGTAGCATCGCAGTATATGGAGCGGGCAAGTTTTATTAAACTTCATAAAATTGGCCTTACGTTTAAGCAACCATTAAAAAAATACTTGCAAAACATTCAATTCCAAGCAGCCGTAAGCAACCTGCTTGTTTGGACGCCCTACTCTGGTGTTGATCCCAGCCAGGTAATGTTTGACATGGGCAACAGTTTTGGATTAGACTTTTTCAATTTACCCTCCACGAGGTCATTCAGCTTTGGCTGTTCGGTGGTGTTTTAGTAGTTGAAATAAAGTAACGATGGTATTATCAACGTAAGGGCGGCTTGCGACAGCCCCAATTTTTTGGCTAAAGCCATTTATCCCTTATCCTTTTATCCACTAGCTAAAGCAAGTGGCAAATCAATAATTGTTCCCATTTGAATTGCCTCCAGATTTATATGGAGGATAGGAATTTTCATTGAGAAGGCTTTAGCCAAAACAAGTATTATTCCCATTTGAATTGCCTCCAGATTTATATGGAGGATAGGAATTTTCATTGAGAAGGCTTTAGCCAAAACAAGTATTATTCCCATATGAAATGCTTCCAGATTTATATGGAGGATAGGAATTTTCATTTAGAAGGCTTTAGCCAAAACAAGTATTATTCCCATTTGAATTGCCTCCAGATTTATCTGGAGGATAATTAAAGTTCATTCAACAGGCTTTAGCCAAAATAAATATTGTATACAAGCAGCATTTCCTATTTCATTTTAATAACCCATGCCTACCAAATCTTATTAAAGTTGCGCTGCTTAAACCAGTCGTTTCAATCATTATTGGGAAATGTGTACACGGTAGCCAGAGTAATTGCTAATCGAATTGAGGAATACCTAAAGCGCTTTAAAAAAATCACACACAAAAAAGCTAGAAATAATGGAGTGTGATTGAGCCAGTATTCTTTGAAAAAAAAATTGTCGCAGAGTTGTCACATACTTTTCTGTCACAAAAAAAAGTGTGACAAGAAAATGTGTGACAAATGCTGTCACATACTTTGCTGTCACAAAAAAAAGTGTGACAAGGAAATATGTGACAAACACTGTCACATACTTTGCTGTCACAAAAAAAAGTGTGACAATGAAATATGTGACAAATGCTGTCACATATTTTCATGTCGCAAAAAAATTGTGACAAATGCAGTCACCTGTTTTGCTTTGAGAAAAGAATGGAGACAGTTATTCAAAAAGATAAAATCTTGGATGTTCATTTTTTTAGGAAAAATTATTGCGGGCTGGAATAAGTCTTTCAGGGTGCATAAAAGTTTTTCGTTGGCAAGCAGGGAATTTCCATAAATCCCCATAAAAATATTGTCCAACATTGTGTAATACGCTGTAGCCTTGCATCAGTAAATGAACCAAATAAAAATGCACCGAGGCAAATGGTACCAACGGCCTCGGTGCATTCCATTCATTATTGATTTCATTTTTAAAATAGTGTAGCTCATGCAATCATTCTTTTTACGTTTCTGTATTTTTTGTTGTTTTTTATTGGCTATATCCTCCATTACGCAGGCGCAATTATCAGCGTACAACCAAGCCAAAGAAAAAATTTACTTACACACCAACCATGTTTTTTTCAAACCTGGTAGTCAGCTTTATTATAAAATTTATGTAGTGGACGCCAAAACACAAACGCCCTCCTCAGTTAGTCCTAAAGTAAATGTAGAAGTCATTAGTCCTTCGGGAAATTTGGTACAAAAACAAACCTACCCCGTAATGAATGGCTATGCCGAGGGGTCGTTCGATTTTGAAGAAGGAGCCGTGGGCGGCGTTTATAAATTGAAAGCCTACACCCAATGGATGCAAAACGAAAGCGACAGCACTTTTTTTTCCAAAGAAATTACGGTGCAAAAATTTCTTGCGCCTAGGGTGTTGCTCAAACTAGAATTTCCGCAAAAAGGCTATGGTGCGGGCGATGAAGTGACCGCCGATTTTTCAATGCGCAGCCTTGCAGACCAACCCCTGCGTCACAAACAAGCCAATTTTAAGGTAAGTATCGATGGAAAAGAAGTAGAAACCAGTGTTTTTACCACCGATTATGCCGGAAAAGCCACCCTCAAATTTAGATTGCCCGCCAAGTTGGTTTCTAACGATGGTTTGCTCAATATTACCGTGCAACATGATGCTTACACAGAATCCATTTCCCGTTCCATACCCATTGTGTTGAACAAAATTGATGTTCAGTTCATGCCAGAAGGTGGCGCATTAGTGGTGGGTTTACCTACACAGGTTGCCTTTAAAGCCATTGACGACCATGCAAAACCGGTGGATATAAAAGGCTATATCGTAGATCAAAAAGGAAATAAAGTGATAGGCTTTAGCAGTTATCATTTTGGTATGGGGCGATTTGCTTTTACGCCACAGCAAGGCTTTCGCTACAAGGCAATTATTACAGCTCCAGCACAGATTGCTACAACTTTTCCATTGGCTGATGCCAATCCTACAGGTATGGTGTTGAATATACGCCAAACCAGCGAAGGATGGAGGGCGTTGGTGCATTCGTCCATGAGTACTCCTGTAGAATTAGTGGGCGAAGCCAAAGGCAGCACCGTTTGGCGCAAATCCTTCACGGCAACAAAAGGGGAACAAAGTGTTGAGATTGATGCATCCGTTTTTCCAGTAGGTATTGCCAAGTTTACCCTCTTGATGGGTCAAACACCTGTGGCCGAACGATTGGCTTTTTTAAACAAACAACAGAATTTGCAAGTTGCTATAACCACCGACAAGCAGCGTTACCAGCCCAGGGAAAAAGTACAAATGACCCTCACCACCACCGATAGCAAAGGAAAACCCATTCCCGCCAATTTCTCTTTGAGTGTGGTGGATGATAAGTTATGGTCTTTTGCCGATGATAAACAAGACCACCTGTTGTCGTGGCTACTCCTCGGTTCGGAACTGAAGGGAAAAGTGGAAGAACCGCCCTTTTATTTTAAACCCGATGAACCCAAAGCCGATACGGCCCTCGATTTGGTAATGATGACCAACGGTTACCGTTATTTTGAATACATCAGTTACGTAAAAAACCAGCAGTCCCTCAAATATTTACCCGATCAAGGTGTAACGGTGTCGGGCATTTTACGCAACAACCAAGGGTTGCCCACCAAGGGAGTGGTAACCTTAGTAAGCGCACAATTGGGCAAAAAGGCGCTGCAAATGACAACCGACGCCACGGGAGTATTTAGTTTTTCCAATGTTCCAGAACGCGCCGATTGCTATTTGTTAGTAAAAACAACCAATCAAAAAGAAGGGGTGTATGCCGCACTAGACGGTGTGGAAGATGGAAGGAGAAATGATATAATTAGACCCAGAAAATTCAATCGACTCGCTAAAGGGGAAATGATGCCCAATGCCATGGCCGCGAATGCCGCACCTCCACAAGCAGTAGCAGATGAAGCCGTGAAAGCCCCCAAAGAGCAATTGGTGATGAATAACGAGATGGAAATGGGAGGGAAGAATTTAGATGAGGTGGTTGTTACTGCTGGGCTTGGTATGAAAAGACAGGCAAAAGAATTTGGAGCTGCGATGGTTATAGTTAAAGGTGAAGAGGTGAGAAATAATATGAATATTGCTTTGAATGGAAAAGTGGCAGGCCTACATATTCAGGAGCAGGGCAATCCAGGCAATATTGCCATAAGGGGAAGCCGCTCCTTATCAAATGGAGAATCACCACTATTAATTGTAGATGGCGTACCAACTGATTTTTCAGCATTGTCTAGCATTTCCCCCAATAATATTAATAGTATAGAGGTGGTCAAAGAAGGTGCTGCAACCGCCCAATGGGGAGCAAAAGCCGGCAATGGGGTCATTTCGGTGGAAACCAAAGATGCGAAGAGGGAAAGGATTAATCTTACCATTGGCGCTAAATCGAATTGCCTTAGTTATAAAATCAGGACTGGCTCCAGCAGCTACACGGTGGCAAGAAAGTTTTATGTGCCTGTTTACCAATCGCTAGAAGCACCCGAGCGCAACGATTTTAGGGAAACCATTTATTGGAACAGTGTGGTGCAAACCAATAAAAGCGGCACGGCTCGTCTAACATTTTATAATTCTGATGCCACCACCACTTTTCGCGCCATTGCGGAGGGCATTGGTTATAATGGATTGCTCGGTAGGGCAGAAGCTACTTATGCAGTGCAAAATGCCATAGTGGTAGATGCGAAAGTGCCACCCTATTTAACCGTGGGCGACAAAGCACTACTGCCTGTGAACTTGAAAAATAATACCGAAGAAACGAAAACCATCCACTTACAACTAGCCCCAATAAACAATTTGACCATTGGCGTTTTCAAGTCCAATATTACCCTTGCCCCCAGTGAATCATTCCAAGTGTTGGTACCCATTGAGGCAAAAGCTGCATTGCAAGGCGTACTGCATTTCAAGGCATCGGGCGATTTTAGTACCGAAACCTTGGCATTGCCCATCGAAGCCAACGAAAAAGGATTTGTAATAACCAACACTTGTTCGGGTAATGCTACCGCAAAATATCGTTTTGCTGTGGCCGATATGATTCCAGGTTCATTAAAAACAGATCTAAAAGTTTACCGTAAAGTAGAAGGGCAATTGCTAGATGGTATAGAAAATATGTTGAGCGAACCCCACGGATGCTTTGAGCAAACTTCTTCTACCACTTATCCCAATGTGTTTATCCTTAAATATTTACGATCCACCAACAAATCAAACCCAGAAGTAGAGCGCAGGGCGATGGACTATATCCAACGGGGTTACCAACGTTTGGTAGGTTTTGAAACCTCCGAAAATGGATTTGAATGGTTTGGTAATGCGCCAGCCCACCAATCGCTAACGGCTTATGGGTTACTGGAGTTTACCGATATGCAGTCCTTTGTTGCCGTAGATCAAGCGATGCTCGCAAGAACCAAAGCTTACTTGCTCAAACAAAGAGATGGCAATGGTGGATTCAAATTGTCCGCTGGGGGTTATGATAGATTTGCTTCTGTGCCCAATAAAATTTCCAATATCTACACTGTTTATGCGCTAACACAAGCGGGTGTGTTAGAAGAAATACGACCAGAATATAATGCGGCTTTTCAAAAAGCCCTAGACAGTAAAGATGCCTACATGATGGCCATGATGGCGATTGCTGCTGCCAATATGCACGACCAAGCAGGCTATCAGCAATTGATGAATGCCCTAGCCACTAGTTACCGCGAGGCCAACTTTGCGTCTGAAACCAGCGTAGTTAATTCAAGAGATTTGTCCTTAAAAATTGAATCGATAGCCTTGTATGTGTTAGCGCTTGCCAAAGAACCTACTCCAAGATTAGACGTGATGGCAGCTTTGCTATCGCAAATTCTCAACGCAAAAAGCGAGTATGGCTATGGTTCCACACAAGCAACCGTGCTAGCACTTAATGCAGTAGTAACTTACGCCCAATTAGCCGGAAGCCCTGATGCTAACGCCACCATCAATTTTAGCATCAACGGTGGACAATTGCAGCAACAGGAAGCCATTCCAGCGATGGTGAAATCAGGTGCCAATCTTTTTGAGGTTTCTTATGCCCAAAGTAAGCAAGCCGTACCGTTCAGTTTTCAAGTGAGCTACAATAGTTTAACACCACCCAACAGCAGCAAGGCCGTATTGAAAATTGCCACTTCATTGGGTGTACATAATTCCAAAGTTGGCGAAACCGTTCGGATGAATATTTCCGTAACCAACCAACAAAATGGATTACAACCCATGGCCATTGCTAAGATTGGCATTCCCGCTGGCCTCACGGTACAACCTTGGCAGCTAAAAGAAATTTTAGACAAGCACGAGGTTGCTTACTACGAAATCTTCAATAATTATTTGGTGTTTTATTGGATGGGCTTTTCTGGGAAAGAAACCAAAACCATCAATTTAGATTTAAAGGCAGAAATTCCGGGTAGTTACAAAGCCAAAGCCAGTAATGCCTATCTCTATTATACGCCAGAACACAAACATTGGAACGAAGGAACTACCATCGAAATTTCAGAGTAACAATGGATGTGGTTTAGGTAGGCACTTGCAAATCTTTTAGCTTATAATCTTTATGAATGACCGAAAGGTTCATCCTCCCAGCTTTTATGCTTGGGGGATGAACCTTTTCGATTTCTTAGGAGATAAGGTAACAATGACATTAAGTCAAGAATCAAGCGGGTGGTTGAGCCTGTCGAAACCACCCGCTTGATTCTTATCTTATAAAATTGATTTGGCTAAAGCCTTGGGGTGTATTAGGTAAACCTTGCTGAAGCAGTGATCCATTCAAAATGTTGAAACTAAATCGTGGTTAACTTAATGACTTTGGATTAGGTAATTTTATTGTTATCAATATTGAATACAAAACGTACCTAAACTTCCTGTATGCTTCCACGTACAAGATGTTTAAATGTGAAGTGTTTTAAGTGTTCCTTTTTTATTGAAATTAATGAAGCTGTTCATAATACATTATGAAGCTGCGGTATTGAGTTTATTCTATTTTTGTACGGAAATTCATTCAAAAAAAACGATTATGACGGATCAAGAATTAAAAGATTTGGTGGCAGGTTTAGCAATTGCTCAAGCAAGGACAGATGCACAATTGGCGAGGACTGATGAGCAATTGGCAAAGACAGATGCACAAATTGCAAGAATTGAAGCCCAACTTGCACAAACAATTGCTCAAATGGCTATTTCTAATAAAAGAATTGATGACCTTTTCTCTTCTGTAATGGGCATTGGTCATAACAATGGGTTGGTTGCAGAGAGTTATTTTTATACGTATTTACAAGACCGCCTTACTTTCGGCAACATTAAATACGATTCTATTCAGAAAAACACAATTGGTAAAGCAAATGGAATAAAAGCTGAGTTTGACATTGTGATGTTCAATGGCAATAGCATTGCCTTGATAGAAACCAAATACAAAGCACACGAAAAAGATATTGACAAGCTGATAGAAACCCAATTACCCAATTTCAAAACACTATTCCCCAAGTATGCACATTACCATTTTTACCTAGGAATCGCGAGTTTTGCTTATTACGATAAACTTGAAGAAAAAGCTAGGCAAAACGGAATTGGCATGTTGAAAATCAAAGGCGAAAACGTGAGCCTTGACGACCAAAACCTTAAAGCGTATTAAAAATGTAGTACTTTATCAATAAAACAATGAGTCTAGTCATTTTAGCATCTTACCAATATTTGTAGTTTCTCATGATTGTTTACAAGAACTTCCTAAAACATTTGGCATGGAAAACACACAACACGATGAGAGTGCAAGGAAATTTTGCTCCTAACAATGAAAAATACGAAGCTTCAATTAAAGGGAATACGAAAAAATGTTGGTTACTCTTTTGGGGTAATAGCATTGATTATTCTGCAAAACTGCAATTATATAAATGTAGGCCACCTTTGTTAACGATGGTGATAGTTTTACTAGCCCTATCAGTTGTGATGGTAATTTTATTTTCACCCAATTTTAGAGGGATTCGTGCGTAACTAATAAAGGCGGGCAAACTTTTCCAACTTCTAGTATCTGCTTTTTCGGTAGCAGCATTAACCATGTTAACTAGAAAGCCAGCAACTGCCCCTGCCACTTCTGCATCCTTATTCTTTTGAGTATCGCTTTTTTCTTTGTTGTTATTATTTTTCGAAATTTCTCTAGTACCTGCTTCTACCCCTTTTTCGGCCAGTTTTTTTACAATTTGCCTCGCCAAAGCATCGGTTATTTCTTTCAGCTTTCTTTCTTTCAACACATTTACGGCAATGCTATTGAGGTTCTCACCTATTTGAGGGGTGTATATCTTATCGTTTAGCGAAATAGTTGCCTCTGCTTTATTCAAACTAATGGGGCTATAATAGGGTATGGCAATTCTTGTAGCACTAAAATCTGTAGCAGAAAATTTATTAGCATTGATGGTGCGGTAATACTGCAAATCAAAGGGAACTTGAACGCTGTTGCCATCTTCGTCTATGTAGTAAAACATAGAAAGTCCATTAGTTGCTTTTGCAAGAAAGTAGTTCTGCTCTTTCTTTTCGGGTGCCCAACCTTGTTCAATTATCACCACCAATTCTCCACTATCAGATGGTGCAAACTCATTTTTTGACAATTGATATTTGGTGATATAGCTTTCTGCATCACTCGCAAAACCCATTTTTAGGGCAGTGTTGATCAAGTCTTTTTTCAGTTGTAATGGCATTTCCACACCGTAATAAGTACCACCCGTGCTTTCATATACCTCGGCTGCGTTTCTATAAGCGATAAATGCATTGTTAATATCGCCATTGGCTTCATACAGCATTCCTTGAAAATTCAGCATAAAAGCATCTTTACTGTATCGGGTCGCTTTATTCGCAAATTTGTCAGAGAGGGTAGTGGTGCTGAGTGTAATTCTGCGAGCTTCTACAATAGCATCTTCCCATTTTCCTAGATAGGCATAATTTAATGCTTTGTAATAATGAATAAAATAAGGTTCAAAATCATCTCCTAGGTATGTTTTCACCATCGGATTGAGCAAGTTGGCTACGGCCACATCACCCATAGTTTTACGAGTAATTTCTATGAACTGATCAGCTTGATTGAAATAGGTGTTGCTACTATCGTAAGCCCCCATTAAGTGAAGCATTTTCCCCTTTTCAAGTAAAAAGAGTAATTGATTCCGCTTTTGGTGCATAAACTTGGTAGCATTTAATACTTGTATGGCTTTAGGATAATTGCCATTGTGAACTTGGTCGTAATATTTTACCAATTTAGTATTATAGGTGCTGCAGCAAATAAAACAGGGCATTAATAGACCCACTATTAATGCCCTGCAAAGAGTTACACATAGCTTCATGTATGGTGTTGTTGATGTAACAAAGGGAGATTAGTTTTTAATGTACTTAGCAATTTTTTTGTCACCAATCCATACGATTTCGTTGGTTTCAATATTGGTTAGCTCTAAGTTAACTTGGTAAGTAACTGCTTTTTTCTTCTTGTAAGCATCCACAATCGAGTTGATAGAACCTTGTAAAATGAAATCAGCACCATGCTCTAAACCAAATTTTTTCATGGTACTTTGAGAGGCATTTGTTTGTTGATCAGCTTTCTCAGCTCTCAGTTCTTCCCGTTTCTTTCCACTTTGCACAAGACCTATGCGGTCAGATTTTAGACATGCTCTTTCCAAATCATTGATGAAAGTTTCCGCCTCAATGTGTTCGTGGCTTTTATTCATGACAAAACCAACAATCACTTTTGGTTTTTTGCCCTTTGCAATGGTAAAATCGGTTAACCATTTTTCGGAAAGAATTTGTGTAATCATATCGTCAGACACCATTTTACTGTCCGTATTGTTCCATGAGCCACTTAAATCAATTTGGGCAGTTGGTTCAACTCTAGTTACTTGTCTGTTAGAACATCCAGTCATCATAAAGGAGGCTACCAAAACAGTAGCACCCGCAAGAAATTGTTTCATTCGTATTTTTTTGAGGAGATAAAAAGAAAAAGTTGGTACAAGCTAAATGCTAATACCAAAAACGCCAATTGCCAGAACGATAACCTACACTTGGCATAAATGGGCTGTAAAAATTGTTATTGAAGGGGCTGAAATTATTTCCGTAAGGATAATAATCGTAAAAGCCGCCCATGTTATTTGCTCTTGCCAAACGAACAGCCCTTCTGTTCTCTCGACGTGCGTTTCTGTTGTCTAAACGAGCTTGGTACCAATCGTAGGCTTTATAGGTTTGTTGGATGGTGGTGTTTTCAGATGCTATCAGGGAGTCTTTTAGCATCATGTACTTGTTTTGACTTTGTAAATAATTGGGGTTTTGGTCGGCTACTAAACCACCAGTAGTTGATTGAGCGAAGGCAGAAGAATTAGCTAGTACTAGCAGAAAAATTAGAAATCGAACTGTTTTCATAACATTTTATTTTTTGAGTAAGCGGAAAATCAAATTTAGTACCATGGTTTATAAAGTTAGGTTTTGCTAATGTTAAACTTTTTAAGAGGCCAATTATTTTGGGGATTCTATAACCAAATGGCCGTATTTCTCTGCATCAAACTCGTGTTTCCATCTTCTATGCGACCAAAGAAAGTTGGCAGGTCTTTTTTTAATTTCCGTTTCAAGAAAATCTCTAAATGCAAGCGTAATTGCTCCTTTGGGAAGTTCCTTCGGAGTGGTAGTAAGTAGGATGAATTCAGATTGATAGTATCCTCTTTTAATTCTGTAGAAATTAGTAAAGACTATGGCAGTGTTTTTGGCAAGCGCAATTCTTTCGGGGCCATCAACAAATGGGGTCATTTTACCAAATAATGGCAACCAAAATGATTTGGAGAGATTAACTGGGTTTTGGTCACCAGCTACCGCCAATACAAAGCGACCTTTAGACAGATGGTAAAATTCTCGATTAAAATTTCCCGCTGCAATCATGCCCGTACCAAATTTTCCACGTATTTGGTACATGATTCTGTTGAAAACTTTGCTTGTTAGCGGTAAATAGATTCCTAAGAATGGAATTTGAAAGTTTTTTGCATAAGCAAGATTCAAAAATTCCCAGTTAAAAAAATGCCCACCTAATAATTGAATGTTTTGTCCAGTTGCTGCTAAATTGTTTACAACCTCGTAGTTGCATGCAAATCGTTTATTGATTTCGGCTTCTGAAATGGAAATTAACTTTAGAATCTCTAATAAAGTATCTGTAAATGTTCTGTAAAATTCCTTTGCTATTTTGGTTCGTTCATCAATAGATTTTTCAGGAAATGCAATAGTCAAATTGTTGAGGACAATTTGTTTTCTGTATCCCACTACATGATAAATAAAAAAGAAAAGCACATCACTTATAGCATAAATGATAAACCAAGGTAATAGGGAGAGGAGGTATAAAAAAGCATAAACAATATGATACATGAGCAAGTAAATTTAATTCTTACAGTTGTGATGACTTTTTACTTTTTTGATACCAATACGGAGGCTTGAGCTTTAAAGAAGTTGCGCGAATGATAAAATAAAAATGGATTGAAACGATAGCCATTTCAATCCATTTTGTTACGACTGATTTGCATCAATCGTTATTCTTTTTTTGTGGAATCTACAGGGGTTGAAGACGGTGGCTCTAATTTCACTTTCTTCTTACTCTTTTTATTTTCCTCCTTTTTTTCAGGTGGGGCAGCGGGCTGCTCAGCAGGAGTTGGTGATTTTGTTTCACCGCCACTTGGTTCCTTAGCAGGCTCTTCCTTTTCCTCATCTGGAATATTCGATTTTCCCTTCTTCTTTTTCTTCTTATCTTCTTTTGCAGGCGGAGGAGTTTCCGTTTTCTCTGTAGAAGGTGGGGTAGAAGGTGTGTCAGCAGGAACAGGAGGTTTTGTTTCGCCTCCATCTTTAGTAGGAGGCGTCTCCTTTTCCTCATCTGGAATATTCGATTTTCCCTTCTTCTTTTTCTTTTTATCTTCTTTCGGTGGTGGTGCGTTCTCCGTTTTTTCATTCACGGGCGGTACAGCCGGGTTTGTTTCTCCCGTTGGGATAACAGGAGGTACAACTGGAGGCGGTGTATCCGATTCTTCGTCTAACGGAATACCTTTCTTACCTTTTTTGCTCTTTTTAGTTGGGGCGTTTTTTGGTTTTGTTGGGATGGCTCCTTCTTTCGCACCCTCACCTTCGGTAGTAGTATCAGATAAGTCAAATTGTGGTCTGTTTTTCTTACCTTTTTTTCCCTTTTTGCCAGAGGGTTCATCAAGTGATTTACTAGCCCCAAGACTATCTAAGGTTTCCATACGTTTAGCTAAAGCAGCACTGTCCAATTGGCCTTTCTTTTTTCTTTTTCCTTTGCCATCCAATAATTTTAGTTGCAAATCATCACCAAAGCCTTTACTTGCCGCCATTTCAGATGGGTCAGTTTTTTGGTGCCAATCCCTGTCCTTTACTAAATCAGCTAACTCCTGCATTTCTTCCACACTGTTTACACAATGCTCCTGTTTTAAACTATCCGTACCACACCATTGCAAGGGAATGTCAATTTCTGTTTTAAGAAAAACTCTTTGTTGGGGTTGTGTTATTGGGCTTTTCTTGATCCAACCAATGATTCTTCCATCAATAAAACGCAACATGATGACCATTAACTCCTCTCCATTTTCTCCTTGAATGTTTTCATGATAATCTTCACCGCCAATGGAATCCATTTCGGCCTTATTCATTTTTCTAATTCTATCCAGCATTTCATCAGGCAAACCCAAATCGGAGAGTTTTGACACTAAATCGGGGAATTTTTTGGCTTCTTTTTTCGATTTTCCAGGAGTACCGCCAAAAAAAGGTGGGGGTGTAAAGCTTTTTGGTGCATCGTTTTTGGAATCATCAGGTTTAGCAGCGTTAGATTTTGCAGCTGCATTTTTTGCAGCTTCTTTTTCAGCAGCCTCTTTTTCTTTTCTCAGCGTACGAGCAGACTTGTTAGCTGGTTTTTCTTTTGGGGATACTATTTTACTCGAGTCTGTGGTGGTTTTTTTTGAAGAATCAACAGAGGAAGTGGTGCTTTTTGGTGCAATTGCAGGTTGAGCCAACAGCGAAACTTTGCCAAAACTGGAAATAAACAGTATAAAAAATGCAAACAAAAAGCGCATCAAATTGCTTTTACCCATAAATATAAAATATAAATCACTTAAATCGCAATTGAAACAAATGTAAAGGCAAAATACTCTCATTCATCTGTGAAAAGAAATAAAATGATTCTTTTGCCATATTAAAACCTGCTTTTTCAAGTTTATCTAGTTCTAAATATTGAATGGTCAGAAAAATTCCCTTGTTGAATGAAGGTTAATAATGTATAAACGAAGTTGAGTACACGAAGGCTGAATGGATTGATGGAAGAGATGTCATTTTAAAAAGGAAAATTGCCTGTATTGATGTCTAAACAGTAAAAAAACTGAAAAAGTCATTTCTGCTTTCATCATAAAAGAAAAGCTCTGAGATTTACTTTGGCTGGTTGTGTTCTTTTGTGCATTGAAAAATGGAAGTTTAGGAAGGTATCATCTGGTTTACAATAAAGAGATTATTGGTCTTCTAAAAAAAATAAAAAAAAGTGACCTTAAACTAAGGGTAAGGAGATTGTTTTGTCACTAGTATTAATAACGTAATTGCCATTTATGAATAATAGCTTTTTAAAGGTTGAAGAATCTTCCCAATTAAACACCTCCCATAGTGTTACTGGAAATTCTGAATCCGACAAATCTGAATTTTCTGGAGCTACTATTGTAGATGCAGATTTATTTATCAAGCATTTATTCCAATCAGATCCAAATAGGGCATTTGAGAGTTTATTTAAGTTTCACTATAAACCACTTTGTAATTTGGCAGTGCGATACGTTTATTCAAAAGAGATTGCCGAAGATTTGGTTAGTGACGTGTTTTACGATTTTTTAAAGAAAGAAAGATTTGAGTCAATATCTGGCAGTTTTCGGACTTATTTGTTTCAGGCGGTTAGATACAAAGTGTATCGGTATTTGAAAAATGAATTTGGGGATAATGGTTGGAAGAAATCGATTGAAATGAAAGACTTTGATATGCTTGTTGATGAAAGAAACCCACAACAAATGTTGATGTTTGATGAATTAATTATTAAAATACGGGAATCAGTAAATGCTTTACCACCACAATGCTTGAATGTGTTTTTGTTAAGCCGTTTTGAGGGAAAAAAGAATAAGGAAATATCTGAGAAACTTGGGATAAAATTAAAAACGGTCGAGTCACACATGATGAAGGCGCTTTCGTTATTAAGAAACAGGTTAGAAAATTACCTAGTATAATCATCCATGAATCATCAAAATTGTTGGCTGTAAAAATTTAAATATTACGAGATGTTGAATAAAGAAATTGTAACCGAAATAATGCTTTTCAATCATTTTGAAGGCAAATCGGAACCACTTCAAAAAAAGGTTATAGAGAGTTGGCTGGAAGAACCAAAGAATCAAGATCGGTATTATGAAACCTTCGAGAAATGGTTGAATAAGAATAGTTTGTTTGTACCAGATGATGGGGAGGCTTACAAAAAAATAATCCATAGAAAGGAGGTAGCATCAAATTTTGAAGCAAAGAATTGGGTAAAAAAAATGCTGCATTTTAGAATTGCAGTTGCTGCCATTTTGATTTTCATAGTTTGTGGTGGTTTGTTTTTGGGAAAAGATATTTTATTATATAAAACCATTAAAACGGCTTATGGAGAAACTAAAACCTTGGTATTACCAGATAGTAGTGTTGTTATCTTAAACGCCAATACAAAAATTCAATTCGCCCGTTTTGGGTTTGGCATTCAAGAACGGTTAGTTCTGTTAAATGGCGAAGCAGATTTTAGTGTCGTACATAAGATTAATAACTTACCCTTTTTAGTAAAGACTGCCAATAATTTGGAAGTGAAAGTACTAGGTACCAAGTTTAATGTATATGCTAGGGATGCACAAGCAAACGTAGTATTAAAGGAAGGGAGTGTAGCACTCAAGCATCAAGAAAATAAGGTAGTTAAGAATGAATTATTACACCCTGGTGATTTGTTTACCTCCGATAGTAAAACTGGCAAAAGTGCCATTCACCGATTAAAAAATACAGAGAATGTAACTGCATGGAAACATCAAGACTTTGTTTTTGAAGCCTTGCGATTTAGTGAGATAGCTCAAGTTTTTAAAGATGAATTTGGGGTTGAGGTAAAGTTTCAAAACAATGCATTAGCAAGTACTGTCATTTCTGGAACCGTTCATGCCTCCAGTTCAGATGAATTAATAGAGGCAATAGCTTTTCTTTTAGAGATAAATTACAAAGTAGATAAGAATACGGTGTATTTTTTTGATTAACTAACGATTTATTTTTCGTATGCATAAAAGTTTTTCGCAGTAGTTAGATAAACCTCACCCCAACCCCCTCTCCTAAGGCGAGGGGCAAAACGAAAAACATTTTTTCCCCCTTTTTTCTAACTATTTATTTGCCAAATGATGAATTATAATCATAAGTTAATAACATGCCTATGTCTTATTGCATTGTGTTTAAGTAGCATTTTAGACACAAAAGCTCAAAGCAATGGTGCTACTGCTTTTAATTCAATTAAGGTTAACGACTCAGCCCCGTTGACTATGAAGCTATCCGATGCCTTAAAAATATTTAAAGAAAAATATGGATTTGATATCCTCTATCTTAATAAAGTCGTAGATGGTATTACGGTATCAACTGATTTTCTTAATTCCAAGGAAAATGGCGAAACGGTGCTAATAGAATTGTTGCACTCAGTAGGTTTGAGATGTAAGAAAAAGAAAGCCAACTTGTACGCAGTAGAAGTTGGAAACAGAAAGATTATGTCTGGTACAAAGGAAATATTGCCTGCAACTGAGAATATTATTGTAACCAAGACTGGAAATAAAGAAATTGAGATCAAACCAACGGAAAAAGAAAAGCTAAGAAATGATTTGCCTATCAATATTATAAAAGCAGATATTGTTATTTCGGGAGTAGTAAAAGACGAAAAAGGGCTTCCGATGGAAGGCGCTTTAGTGACTGAAAAAGGAACGGATAATAAAGTATTGACTAATAAAAAAGGGGAATTTAAGCTAAAAGTAAAAGATAAAAAGTCAGTAGTTGTAATAAGTTTTGTTGGCTATAATGACCAGTTATTATTAGTAAACAATAAAGTAATATTTAATATTACATTAAATCAAAATGCCAATACACTTGAACAAGTTGTGGTTATTGGCTATGGTACTGTGAAAAAAGGAGATTTAACTGGTTCGGTAGTAAAAGTAACTGGCATAGAAAATCAAGAACAGCCCAATACTTCTGTTGAGCAAATGTTACAAGGTCGTGTAGCTGGAGTACAAATCACTCAAAATACTGGCTCACCAGGTGGTGGTATGACATTCAATATTCGCGGTGCAAATTCAATTTCGGGTTCAAACCAACCATTAGTTGTTATCGATGGCTATCCTGTTGAAACGGGAAATTCTTCTCCTACTGTTGGTTTGGAAAGTACTGGAGCCGGAATTCCAGGTGGTAATGCATTAGCTAATATCAACCCAAATGATATAGAATCAATTGAAATATTAAAAGACGCTTCCTCAACAGCAATTTATGGCTCTAGGGGGGCTAATGGTGTGGTTATCATCACCACTAAAAGGGGTAAAGCGGGGAAAGATAAAATTGATTATAGCTATCGATCTGATTTTAGTACTATAAGAAAAAAAATAGACGTACTCAATACAAATGAGTATATAGCTTATTCTAACGAAGCTTTTAGTGATCAAGCAAATGGAAGTTTAGCTTATTCACAAGGGGATATAAACCGGTTAAAAGGTATTAATACTGATTGGCAAAACCTGATTTATCAAAAAGGCATTACAAATTCCCATCAATTGACTATTTCTGGTGGTGAGGATCGCTTGAAATATGCTGTATCATCAGGCTATCTTGAACAACAAGGTATTGTTAAAAATACTAAATTCAGACGTGGGAGTATTAGAATTAATTTAGATCGTAAAATTAATGATAAGTTGAGCATCGGGTTGAACACTAATGGCTCATTAAGTATTTTTAACTCAGTTAATCAATCTACCGGATCAAGTTTAACCGATGGTTCGGTTGTAACAGGAGCTTTAAGAACGCCTCCTTTTGTTGTACCTTTTACACAGGATGGCTCTGTTAATTTAGCTTCTGGGTTTCAAAATCCTTTAACTCTTATTAATGATGCTTCGGATAAAACTAAAATTTTACAATTTAATGTAACAGGTTTTGCTGATTATAAAATTATCAATGATTTAAAATTGAGTTTCCGAACCGGTTTAAATTCAAGTTCATCCTTACGCAATTATTACATGCCTCGTGGCACATTCATTGGTGATAATAGAAATGGATATGGCTATCAGGGTAATGTGATTGCAACTAGTTATTTGAATGAGTGTACGCTGAATTACAATAAAACAATAAAGCGACATCGGTTTAATAGTGTATTTGGTTACACATGGCAAAGTTGGCAGGATAGAGGGGTTGGGATTTCGGGTGGTGGGTTTCCAAATGATAAACTTACCTACTATAACCTTAATTCTGCATCCCTCATAGACAAACCAGTCAATAATGTTACAGAGTCCTCACTCGCTTCATGGATTGGCAGGGTCAATTATGTTTTTAACGACAAATATTTATTAACAGTTTCTGCCCGTTATGATGGATCCACTAGGTTGGCAGATGGATATAAGTGGTCTTTGTTTCCATCCATTGCAGCTGGATGGAATTTACATAAAGAAAAGATCATTCGTTCTTTATCCAATTCTATATCTGAATTGAAATTGAGAGCAAGCTATGGAGTATCTGGAAACCAATCAGTTGCGGTAGGTTCAACTAAATCCAAGTATAATACTTCCACTGCTGTGATCGGTCAAGCAGTAACAACAGTTTATTACCCTGGAAATATGCCCAACGATTTGTTGGGATGGGAAAGGACAAAGCAGTATAATGTTGGGATAGACATGGGTTTGATGAAAGGTCGATTAAAATTTACAAGTGATATTTATAAAAAACGAACTGAAAATTTACTTATTAATTTACCAATTCCTTTCAGTACTGGATATAACTTTTATACAACCAATGCTGGTATCGTAGAAAATATTGGGATAGAGTTTAGTTCTTCTTATCAAATAATTAAAAGTGGTAGTTTTAAATGGACTGTTGGCGGTAATCTATCTTTCAATAAAAACAAGGTTGTTTCCTTGCCCTCAACTTTACCAACTATTTTAGGCCCTACTATAGGGTTTGTTAATAGCCAAAATGTAAATGTGGCAACTGAAGGTGAGCCGATCGGTGCTTTTTTTGGATTTAAGGTTGTTGGCATTTATCAAACACAGGATGAAATCAATAAACACGCTGTTGACCCCTCCAATCCAAGGTCTGGGGATTTTAAATTTGCAGATTTGAACGGGGATACGTTAATATCTGCTTTAGACAGAACAATATTAGGTTCTCCTTATCCCAAATACTTCTTTGGCTTTACTAATGATTTTGCTTGGAAAAACATTTCTCTGAATTTTTTGATTCAAGGTTCCATTGGTCAAAGTGTAGCGAATACCAATCGTTTTGGCTTAGATGGCCTATCACGTTCTAATAATATTAATGTGAGTAGGGAAGCTTATCAAAATAGGTGGACTGGTCCAGGAACAAGTAATAAATATCCAGCTGCACGCTCTTTGAATATTCCATTTCAAGGTCGATTCACTGATTTTATAGTTGAAGATGCGTCTTTTGTAAGACTGAAAAATATCACTTTAGGTTATAATCTACAATTTAAAAAGATAAAATTTATCAATAGTTGTAAATTTTTTGTAACTGCCACCAATCTTTTGACCTGGACTGAATATACTGGTTATGATCCTGAAATAAATAGTTATGGATCAAATTCTTTAGCGCAGGGGATTGACAATGGGAGTATTCCTCAGTTTAGAACTTTTTCAATTGGGTTGACTACTGGGTTTTAACGATTACTTTAATGCTTAATATTATTTTATGCGTTCTGTTTTGATTTACAAAAAATTTTTTCCAATAATTGTTTTGGTGTTTGTTATTGGATCATGTACGGTAAAAGAGAATTTATATGGGGTTTTAACCACAGATTCTTATGTACAAACCGAAGCCGATATTCCATTTGTAGTAAATGGTGTTTACGCGGCTTATCAAGACTATAGTCTCTATAAATCTTCGGCACATAGCATGTTATTGTATAGTGCTGATGAGTTTTCATCCACTTTAGTAAGTACGGGATTTAGTCAAGGTCTTTTCTTAATAAGAGGTGAAACCTCTGCTGATCCTTATATAAGAACAAGTTGGCAATATTTTTATTCTGCTGTTGACAGAGCAAATTCAGCTATTAATGCAATTAGTCAAGCACCCTTAGTATCTGATGCCACTAAAAAGCGAGTGATTGGAGAATTGAAATTCATGCGTGGGTTTACATATTTCAATTTAGTTCGATTGTTTGGTGGTGTACCCATTAGAACTGTTGCTACTACACCTAATGAAAACTTCTATTTACCAAGACAATCTGTTGATTCAGTGTACAAACAGATTTTTGTGGATTTAAATACTGCTGCAAATGATTGTATCCCCTATTCCCAACAGCCATCAAGTGAAAGTGGAAGAGCGACAAAAGGTGCTGCACAAGCTTTGTTATCGCTAGTTTACTTAACTTATGGTAATTACTGTGACTTGAACAATCGTAGTAGTGACGCGCCTAATTACTATATAAAAGCCAATGATTATGCAGATAGTGTTATAAATTCCAATCAGTATTCATTATTATCCAATTATGCCAATTTATTTGATGTTAATAATGAAAAGGCAGCCTATAATGAAGTGATTTTTGGAATTCAGCAAACAAGGGATGCTAATACATCTGGGCCTGGTTCAAAAGGTTCGGAATTAGCTTTTTATTTAAGTACTAGTAATCTTCCAAATATTTGTGGAAGCAAGCCTTATGGTAAAGGTAATGGAACTTTAAGGGTTCAGCCATGGTTTTATAATTTATATGTGTCTGGAGATTATATAGACAACGGTGTTCAAGATTACAGAACTAGTTTTAATTTCTTGACCAATTACTATGGTACAACTGGAAATCAGACATTCCAGCATTATGTTACTTACCCAGTGATAATTCCAGATTCTGCTAATACTACTAGAGAGTCACAACCATACTTTAATAAATATCGTGATCCTAAAGGGTTGGATAATAGAAATAATGAAAATGACGAGTATATCTTGCGGCTTGCAGAAGTGTATTTAATTAAGGCTGAAGCTTTAAATGAGTTAGGAAGACAGGCGGAGGCTATACTTTCTTTTAATGCAGTAAGACAAAGGGCTCGTTTAGCAGACGGTAATTTCAGGACAGCCCCTAAAGATTTGGCTATAGGTTTATCCAAAGAGGATTTTAGAATGGCCGTGTATAATGAAAGAGGTTTGGAATTGTTGGGTGAATTTAGCCGATGGTTTGATGGAGTAAGAATGCAATACGGTAATTCTAATAAGTGTATGTTGCAATGGCGCTTTGAAACTTTTTATCCGGGTTTAACTAGTACTCAAAGAACACTTCCTACTTGGAATAGTGCCACTAAGTCATGGACAGGTGGTGTTGTTCAACCCATTTCTGTATCAACTTGGAATGATAGATATAAGCTATTTCCAATACCGGCTACAGAACTAACCTCTAATGCAAATTTTGGTAATCAAAATGCTGGATGGTAGATTTAATTGTTAGTTATAAGTTGTTAGTGATTAATGGTAATTGCAATCCATCAATGTCGCTATCGTTTTAAAATAAAAATAATTTTTTTATGTGTTTGATAATTATTGATTTTTTAAAAAGGTTTTTGTTTTTAACAACTATTTTTCTTTTCTTGTCTTGTACTAAGAATCAAAATATTGGTATCACAATTTCAAACAATGGTTTTATTGAGTATCAATATAGTGATACATTGCCTTCTGGCAAAGTAATAAAACCCTATAAACGTGTTAATATCGCTTCGGTGTATTTTACGGACGATACCACTATCAAGTTGCCAGATTCTCTCTCTGGTGTATATCGAACTAAAAAATTGATACTTCTTTCCTCACTTTCAAATATTGGAATGGAAACACAGCCAATGGGTTCGTCTTTTGTTCAATTGGTAATTATTGATTCTATTAAGAATAATTACAATATTTCGGTTTCGCCATTTAACTATTTATACCAATCTAGTTTGCAAAGTTTCTCTAGGCTGAATCCCAAACGGCCAGTATTAATGTCGTTTACTATTAACTTGAATTTACAACCTAATGGTAATGGATTTAAATATGAAAATTCCTTTGAGGGTCAAATCACAAGGCCTGTGCTTATAAACTATTTCGATAGTGATATTTACCAAATCAATGCACATGGAATCGTTAATAATAATATCTATAATCTTTGTTATACGGGTACAATAGTTCGCAATTTATAACATTTTTTTATTTTTCAACTTTAATACTTTCTGTTATGAAATTTTATTTATTCTTATTTGGACTTTTATTTTCTTTGGTTGTTAATGCTCAATTAGTTGGTACTAAAACCATTAAAACAACAGGTGGTGATTATGCTAGTTTTAAGGCTGCTTTTCAGGCTCTTAATTCACAAGGTGTTGGAGTTGGTGGAGTTGTATTCATTGTTGATGATGGATTTACGTCTAGTGAAGTTCTGCCAACTTTAGGTGTAAAGCCTATAGCCCCGGGAACTGCTTCCAACCCTATTCTTTTTAAAAAATCAAGTTCTGGATTAAATCCGAAGATTACTCAAAGTGATGGGCAAACAGGCAATTCAGACGCTGTGATTAAGATTCAAGGTGCTGGATCTCAGTTTATAACTTTTGATGGTATTGACTTGCAAGGAGCTAATGACGGAAGTACGGAAAATGGTTTGGTTATACAAAATGTTTCAGCAACTGTAGGGATTTCGAATATAACCTTTAAGAATGCCTCAATTACTTTAAATAAAAATAATCCAAATAGTGTTATTGGCATATTGATTTTTGATGCAGCTGCACCAACTCAAGCAAGTGGTAATTGTAGCAACAATACTATTAGCAATGTGACAATTAAAAACGTTCAAGAAGGAATTTTTTTAAGGGGGAATAGCGCAGCCTATCCAATGTCAGACATAAAAGTGGATGGTTGTGTAATAGGTGATGCTGCTACTCCAGATGATATTGGTTCTTCAACAGTGCCTGCTTATGGAATTTTTGGCATATATGGTCTATTAGTAAAAGACCTTACTTTATCAAATAATACCATTCAAAATATTACTTCTAATATTTCAGGGGGTGGTCAAATAGCTGGTGTAAATGTCTCTGCTTATGGAACCAATAATAACATATTTGGCAATATCGTTAGAAACATCAATAATGCAAATACGGCAAACACCAACACAGTATATGGAGTAAGAATTGAAGCAACAGTTTCTGCTATTGTTAGTGTATATAACAATGTAGTTTTTGGTTTGAATACAAATGTTGCTGGAGGAACTGTTAACGGGTTTGGAGCTAATATTTCTGGAAGTAGTACTGGAAATGTAAACGTATATTTCAACAGTATTCTTTTAGCCCTGCCTGATGCTTCTAAAGGAAGTGCATTTATTTCGTCTAGCGGTAGTCTAAACTTTCAGAATAACATTTTGGCTAATTTATCTGCTGCAACAAGTGCAAATTCAAACAAAAAATATGCTGTTTCAATTAATTCTCCAACTTATGTGAGCAATTTCAATGTTTTATACATAGATGGAACACAAGCAGGAAATTACACTGCATCAAGAGCTGGTGACTGGAAAACTTTGGCAAATTGGAAAGCCTCAGCAACCCGTCCTGATTCTAATTCATTTGGGTTAAATCCTGGGTTTATTTCTTCTACTAACTTAAAGCCTTCAATTGGTAAATTTCTTGCTGGAACACCTATCAGTGGTATTACTATAGACATTGATGGTAAAACACGGTTTGCTACTCCAAGTATTGGTGCTTATGAATCGGATGTCCCTTTGCCGGTAAAACTTGTGAGTTTTACTGCAAATAAAATTGGTGAGTTGGTTAAGCTTGACTGGACTACAGCTAAAGAATTGAACCATAAATATTTTGAAGTTGCTTATAGTATCAACGGTAAAGATTGGATAGTTTTTGGAATAGTAAATAATGCTTTATCCACAAGTAAAGACGGATTACGTAATTATTCTTATACCCATAATATAGTTTCGTTAAAAGAGACTGTTGTTTACTATAGATTAAAACAAGTGGATGTAAATGGTGAGTTTGATTATTCCAAAATAATAAGTGTTTCGATTAAGAATCCTATTGAATTAAGTATTTATCCCAATCCCATTATCAACTCAACCCTGCATTTTTCATTGAATGAAGCTAAATCCAATGTCCTGTCATATAGAATTATTAGTGTACTTGGTAAAACAGTGCAAGTAGGTTCTATTGGTGTTGATCAACACTATATTCAACTAAACAACTTATCAAAGGGAACTTATCGTCTTGTTTTTGACAATGGTCAACAATCTCTTTTTGTAATAAATAATTAAAAACTTGCCGTATGAAGAATATTAAAATTTATTTTCTTATTAGTACATTTTTCTTTTTTAGTTTATTATCACAGGCTCAACTTACAGGTATAAAAACCATCAAAACTTCTGGAGGTGATTATGTAAGTTTTAATGCTGCATTTACAGCCTTAAATAATAGTGGGGTTGGCACTGGTGGAGTCATCTTTAATGTAGATGCAAATTTTACTTCAACTGAAGTATTACCTACCTTGAATGTTAAATCAACTGCCCTTGGTACCGCAACTAACACAATAATTTTTCAAAAATCTGGTAGTGGCAGCAATCCCAAAATAACTCAAAGCAACAGTCAGTCAGGGAATTCAGATGCTGTTATTAAAATTCAGGGAACGGGTAGTCAATACATCACATTTGATGGGATTGATGTTACCGGGGCAACAGACGCTAGTACGGAATATGGTTATAATCTTCAAAATGCCTCTGCAACAGTAGGGGTATCGAATATTACCATCAAAAACTGTGTTGTTACGCTCAATAACAATAATTCCAGCACCAATAATGTGATTGGATTGTTTGTGAATGATGCGACTACGCCAACACAGGCTTCTGGTGCTTGTAGTAACAATACGTTTAATAATATTACTATCAAAAATGCGAAACAGGGTATTTATATAAACGGTAATAGTAGTTTTCCTGAATTAAATGTTACTATCTCCAATTGTACTGTTGGCGATCCGGCTACCAACAATGATATCACAGCTACTTCTACTGCATCGCCAGTGAACGGCCAAGGTGTCTTGGGAGTAATTGCACTAAATGTACAGGGATTTTCGGCCTTCAATAATTCCTTACAAAACATTACTTCTACTAATGGTTCCGTTCAGGGTATGCGGATTAACACTATCGGTACAGGGAACAAATTTTACAATAATACCATTTCTTCAATCAATAATGCTGGAAGTACGGGCAACGTATTTGGCCTGCGAATAGAAGCAAATCCTAGTTCATCCATAGATGTTTATAATAACGTTTTGTATGGAATACAAACTTCCAATACCTCCGGTCAGATAAGTTTCATTTCTTTTAACAATGCCACTTCCAGTTCTGGGACTATCAATGCTTATTTTAATTCTATACGTATGAGCGTTACTACAGATGGGGCTACAGCTTATGGTTTTAATGTCGGCAATGTTACGCTTGCTGGTACCTATTTGCTCAACAACAATATCGTGGGCAACTATTCCACGGCAAGTGCAACAGGGGGAAAAAAATATTGCATCAATAATACTGGGTCAGGTACATTAACTAGTAACAATAATGTGTTTTATTATGACCCTTCACAATCTAGGAATTTAACAGGGTCAAGTGGAGGTGACAGATTAACATTGGCCAATTGGCAAAGTGTTGCAAGTCGTGATGCCAATTCAATCAGTTCTGACCCCACTTTCACCAGTGCCACGAATTTGGTTCCCAAGGCATATTACACAGGTATAGCCATTGCCGGCATATCAACCGATATTTTGGGTACTTCACGTGGTGCAAGTCCCTACATCGGTGCTTATGAATCTGCTACAACACCTACCGGTTTAATAAAGACCATTAAGACATCTGGAGGTGATTTTGCCACTTTTACAGCAGCAGTAAATTATTATAACACTTTGTTTTTACCTGTTGGTGGAGTTACTTTTAATGTAGATGCAGGTTTTGTTTCAACAGAAGTGGTACCTACTTTAACAGGATTTACAAGTACCCCTGGAACAGCCTCCAAACCAACAATGTTCCAAAAATCGGGTAGCGGCGGCAATCCCAAATTAACACAAACAAGCGGTCAGTCAGGTAATTCTGATGCAGTTATAAAGATTCAAGGAGTTGGGGCTCAGTATATTACTTTTAATGGGATTGATATACAGGGTGCTGCTGACGCTAGTACAGAATATGGATATTTTATCCAAAATTTTTCTGCAACTGTAGGGATTTCTAATTTAACGGTTAAAAACTGCACCATTACATTAAATAATAATAATTCCAGTACAAATAATGTTATTGGCATTCTTGTTAACGATGCTACCACTCCTACTCAAGCATCAGGGGCTAGTAGTTATAATACTTTCGATAATGTTACAATTAAAAACGTTAAACAGGGAATCTATCTTTCAGGAAATGCAACCTACCGACAACTTGGGGTAACCATTTCCAACTGTACGATTGGTGACCCATCCACCGCAAATGATGTTACCTCAACATCTGCAGCAACACCAATTAACGGTATTGGAATTTTTGGTATCCAAGCAACCAATGTTGAGGGGTTTAATGCTTATAATAATACTATTCAGAATGTGACAGCTACTATTGCATCTGTTCAAGGATTGCGCATTAACAATTGGGGGACTGGCAATAAAGTCTACAATAATATAATCTTCAATATCAACTATACGGCTAGTACAGGAAATTCTTATGGCATACGCATTGAATCTAATCCTAGTGCCACCATAGATGTTTATAACAATGTGGTATATGGCATGCAAACATCAGTGGCTGGTGCATCAGGAAATGCCAACTTTATTGCATTGAATAACGCTACTAGTAGTTCAGGGAATGTGAATGCTTATTTTAATACTATTAGAATGGGTGTAACTAATGATGCTGCTGCTGCATTTGGTTTTAATGTGGGCAATACAACCCTAGCGGGTAGTTATTTACTCAATAATAATATCGTTGGCAATTATTCCACGGCAAGTGTAAGTGGTGGCAAGAAATATTGCATCAGTAATTCTGGAAGTGGCACTTTGACCAGTAACTACAACGTATTTTATTATGATGCCTCACAAGCGAATAATTTAACGGGTGCAAGTGGAGGGGATAGGATTACTTTAGCCAATTGGCAAAGCGTATCAAGCCGCGATGCAAATTCTATTGGTTCAGACCCAACTTTTACCAGTACAACCAATTTAATTCCTAAAGCTTATTATACAGGTATTAATATTTCAGGAATAACGTCTGATATTGTCGGTACTACCCGTGGAGGTACACCTTATATCGGAGCTTATGAATCGACTACGACTCCTACTGGGTTGGTTAAAACAATAAAAATCAGCGGTGGTGATTTTTCATCATTTACGGCTGCGGTCAATTATTACAACACATTATTCCTTCCTGTGGGTGGAATTACCTTCAATGTAGATGCAAACTATACGTCTATAGAGGTTGTTCCAACTTTGTCTGGTTTGAATGTGACTCCTGGAACATCTTCAAAGCCAATTGTTTTCCAAAAATCAGGTAGTGGAAGTAATCCAAAAATTACACAGACAACAAACCAAACTGGTACTACTGATGCTGTTATTAGGATACAGGGCGTAGGAGCTCAATTTGTAACATTTGATGGGATAGACGTGGAAGGAGGTGATGCGTCAACTGAGTTTGGTTATATCCTTCAAAATGCCTCTGCTACTGTAGGTGCTTCCAATATTACAATAAAAAATTGTTCAATTACCTTAAGTAATAATAATTCGAGTACCAATAATGTAATTGGACTTTTTGTAAATGATGCTACGACCCCTACACAAAGTTCTGGTGCTTCAAGCAATAATATTTTTAGTAATATAGTTATTAAGAATGTAAAGCAGGGAATTTACCTTAACGGTAATGGTAGTTATCCACAAATTGGAGTAACCATTTCGGGCTGTACTGTAGGCGATCCAGCGACCTCTAATGATATCACATCAACATCAAGTGCTATTCCAGCCAATGGTCAGGGAATATTTGGCATCTTTGCTAGTAATGTACAGGATGTTCTAATTTATAACAATACAGTTCAGAATGTTACATCAAATGCAGGTAGTTGTTTTGGATTAAGGACTGGGAATTTCGGTAGCGGTAACAAGGTTTATAACAATTTAGTTTCAACCATCAACAATACTTTTTCGTCTGGGAACGTATTTGGATTAAGGATCGAGTCCTTAGCATCTTCCACTATTGATGTCTATAATAATGTCGTATATGGTTTATCTACGTCTGTGCCTTCTGCTTCCGGCAATATTGGTTTTATTGCTTTAAACACTTTGAGTTCTAGTAGTTCTGGGGGGGTAAACGCATATTTTAACAGTATAAGGATGGGGATTACTGAAACAGCTGGAGGATTTGGGTTTAATATCGGCTGGGGTGTGATTTCATTAAACAACAATATTATTGGCAATTTTTCTACTGCTAGTGCTTCCGGAGGAAAGAAATATTGCATTAACAATAGTGGTTCGGGAACTTTGAACAGTAACTATAACATACTTTATTACGACGCTTCACAATCACGGAATTTAACTGGTAATAGCGGGGGTGATAGAGTCACTTTAGCAAATTGGCAAGCTGTTAGCAGCAGAGATGCGAATTCTTACAGTTTAAACCCCAATTTTACCAGCGCTACCAATTTAATACCTGCATCTACTTACTACGCAGGAACGAGTATTGGAGGCATCACAACAGACATTATGGGGACAACACGTTTTTCAATCCCTTCTATCGGGGCCTATGAATCACCTACTGGTATAGTTACAGCAAACCCCACTTTTGGGACGTTCAGTGCCATTACAAAGAATTTCGGCGATGTCGCTTTTACATTGACAGCACCGACTTCTACTAGTGCGGGTGCTTTCAGTTACACTAGCAGCAACACTGCGGTCGCAACAGTGAGCGGTAGCACGGTTACGATAGTTAGTGCTGGAACATCAACAATAACCGCAACTCAAGCAGCTAACGGCAACTTCCTATCAGGAACTACAACAACTATTTTGACTGTCAACAAAATCGCTTCTACTTTAAGCGTTACCAATAGCCCTGTAGGCTATAATGGTTCCCCAAGGACTGCTACGGTAACGGGTTTGGGCGGCGGTACGGTTAGCAACATTAGGTACGATGGTTCGGCCACTGCACCGACCAATGCGGGCATATACGCAATCACAGCAGACATTGCCGCAACCACTAACTACAACGCAGGAACTGGATTGAGTGCGGGCAGTTTTGTGATTAACCCTGCCACTACTACTTTGAGTGTTACCAACAGCCCGGTGACCTACACAGGTTCTGCCCAATCAGCAACTGTTAGCGGGCTTGGTGGAGGAACGGTGAGCAATGTTAGGTACGATGGTTCTTTGACCGTACCTACCAATGCGGGCACTTATGCAGTAACAGCGGATATTGCCGCTTCTGCTAATTACAATGCGGGCACAGGATTGAGCGCGGGTAATTTTACTATCAACAAGGCCACTTTGTCATCGTTGAGCATCACTAACACCCCAGCTGGTTATACGGGTTCTCCAGTTGCAGCTGTGGTTATTGGAACTGGTGGCGGTACAGTTAGCAATGTATTATACGCTGGAAGTGCAATAGTGCCTACCAACGTTGGCACTTATACAGTTACCGCCAATATCGCAGCTTCAACCAACTACAATGCAGGAACAGCTATGAGTGCTGGCACTTTCACGATTGCCGCTATTGTGCCAGATGCACCAATCAACGTAACCTCAGATGAAGGGGACGCTTCCACAATCATCACTTTCGACCCGCCAGCTTTCAACGGTGGTGCAGCAATTACAGGTTATGTAGCAAGAGCCTATATAGGTGCCACTTTGGTGGCTACCCAATCGGCCACTAGCAGTCCTTACACCTTCACGGGCCTCACCAACGGCAGCAGCTACACCTTCACAGTCGCTGCAATCAATAGTGCTGGAACAGGATCGTATAGTGTAGCTACCAGCCCAGCTATTATCCCAACATCTACTACGATTTGGGACGGCATCGCTTGGAGTGCAGGTGTTCCTTCTGCAACATCGATTGTAATTATAAATGGTAATTACAGCACCGCTGTACCTTTTATCTGTAAGAATTTACAGGTGAATGCAGGCAAAGTGGTTACTTCTACTAGCACCATTACCTTGAAAGGGACACCATTAATTATTAATGGTACGATTACAGGAACAGGTACTTTGATATTGAACAGTACTTCTGCACAGGCCATTTCTGGCACCGGAACGGTAGGAAATATCACCGTTAACACTAGTAATGGTGTAACCGTAAGTAGTGGCAGCAATAAGCTGAACATTACCGGAGTTCTTACACTCCAGTCTGGTACATTCACCACCAACGGCAACGTGGTGTTGAAATCTACGAGCTTCACCAACAGTGCTACCCTAGCCCCAGTTGGTGCAAGTAGTAATACAGGTACTATCAGTGGTACGGTACATGTAGAGCGTTTTATACCTAAAGGCTATCGTGCTTGGAGAGACATGGCACCTGGTGTATTTAATGCCGGTAGCATCTACAATAACTGGCAGGAAACAGGTAGCTATGCCAATAATGGTTATGGTTTGTTTATTACAGGTACAACAACCTCCACGTCAAGCCATGCCGTTGACGCTACAACAGGTCTTGACCAAACTATTAACAGTGTGAAATCTGCCTATACATTTACCAATGGAACTTGGAACGCTGTAGCCAATACTAAAACCACCAACCTGAATCCATTCTTGGGTTACCGTTTATTGGTTCGTGGCGATAGAAGCTTTAATCTATACACTACCCCAATTTCCACAGTAGGTACTACCGGATGGTTGTTGATGAATGCAGCAACTTCGCTTAGGGCGAAGGGTAATTTGATTACAGGAAATGTGGTATATAGTACCTCCGGCATAACCAATGCTGTTGCGGGTGCTACTTATAATAGTACATCTTTTGGATTGAACAGTAGCTCCACTACAGGTTTCAGTTCAGTAGCTAATCCTTATGTAGCCCCAATAGATTGGAAAAACATTTGGGATAATAACCGTGCGGTGAACCTAACAGCTAACTATTACTACCTAGATCCAACGATTGGTTCTACAGGGGCTTATGTATCGTACAATGCCGTTACCGATGCAACGAGCAATGGTGCAATTGGTAGCCGCAGGTACATCCAGGCAGGTCAGGCTTTCTTTGTGGAAAACAACAACAGTACTGCACCAAGCTTAACCATAACCGAAGCAGACAAAGCCATTGGTTCGACCAAAACGTCCGTTTTTGGAAACGCCAACCGCAGCCGTTTAACCATTAGCTTAATGAAATCAACCGGAAGCGAGTTGAAACAAATGGATGGTGCAACCGTAGTGTTTAACCCTGCATTTAGCAACGACTTAGGCAGGGAAGATGCTAAGAAAATGACAAACTCTGGTGAGAATCTAGCGATTAATCATGAAGGACAATCATTAAGCATAGAAGGTCGTAAGCCAGCGACTGCTGCGGAAAGTTTACCATTGAGCTTAAGCCAATTGGCAACTAGCGAATACCAATTAACGATAGATGCTGCTGCTTACCAATCAGACAACCTACAGTTGTACTTGGTGGATGCATTTAACAAGGGCGAAACTTTGTTGACATCAGGTATCAACAACATCAGCTTTACAGTAGAAGCGAATAACCCTGCAACCTATGCAAACAGATTTAGTGTAGTATTTAAAGCGGCTAACAAAGCAGCAACTACTGCTACCCCAATTGTTTCCAGCACCTTGAGTGTTTATCCAAACCCGTTGGTAGGTAAAACCATTACGGTTCGCTTAGGCAGTGAAGCAGTGGCGGGCAAATACGTAGTGAATGTGTATAATAGTTTAGGACAGCAGGTACATAGTGGGTTTTACAACTATGCAGGATCTGTGTTGAATTGCAAGCTACCACAGGCTTTGGCTAAGGGTGGTTATCAATTAATGGTACTACAAGAAGGAAAGGTTGTAGGAGAATCTAAAATCATCGTAGAATAGCATAAAAAGGAATGATGGAAGGCAAGCCATCGTTAGAGGTAGATTAATGATTAATCAATGAGCTCTAGCTTTTCTAAGCAAAAGAGTAATAAAGCAGTGCGGGATGTAAATGTCCTGTGCTGCTTTTATTCCCACGTCTACTGAGGAAGTTTTGCCCCCGTCCCCTCGAGGGGTGTTGCGGAGTTAAAAGTCAAAATTTGAAATGGCCACATTAAATATCTTTTATACTATAGCACACTTTTTAATTTAACTTTTTTTAATAGTTAAATACAATTACCATGAAACAATTTTTTACATTTATTTTGTTTGTTTTTTTAACTGTTCCTAATATTTCCTATGCTCAAGTGGATCTGCAAGATTCAATGGCTTTGGTCGATTTGTACAACAGTACCAACGGCCCTGGCTGGAAAGTTAAAACCAATTGGTTAACATCAAAACCAATTACTAGTTGGTATGGTGTGACTATTACCTACACTGGCACTTCAGTATATGAACTCTATTTGGGTGATAACAATCTTGTAGGAACATTACCTGCAAGCTTGGGAAATTTAAGAGAACTGTATGTACTTGGCTTGTCTAATAATAAACTAAGTGGGTCTATTCCAGCTACATTTGGCAATTTTGTTAACTTGCAATTACTTCATTTAAGTAATAATCAGTTTTCTGGGAGTATTCCTGCTGGTTTGGGTAGTTTACCGAATCTTTGGTTTTTATACTTAACAAAAAATAAATTATCTGGAAGTATTCCTACAGGTTTTGGAACTGGTGCTAATTTTCTAAAGCATCTATATTTAGACAGTAATCAGTTAACTGGAAGTATTCCAGCATCGCTATTTAATTGCAATACCTTATACGATTTGGTACTCACTAATAATAAATTAACAGGGTTCATTCCAAGTTCTATTAACAACCTATATAATCTTTCCATTTTGAAGTTAAGTTCCAACCAATTTAGTGGGCCTATACCAAGCACAATAACCAACTTAAATAATCTTCAAAAATTAGCGATTGATAGAAATATGTTCACTTTCGATGGAATGCAATATGTTTCTGCATGGACATTAAAGTTTGCAGGAATTCCTACCTATTCGCCACAAGCTAAAATTCCATTGACTAGAAATGGGGATACCTTAGGTGTTGCTGTGGGAAGTAATAAATATTTTAATACGTACAAATGGTTTAGAAATGATACCTTGGTAAATACTATACTTGGTGACTCAATGTTTACTCCTACAGTAAGCGGAAGATACTCAGTTGCCATTACTAATCCATTTGTAAACAAACTCACTTTGTTTTCTGATACCGTGTCTGTTGTGGTATTACCTATCAGAAGTATTCGAGTTGCTGCTCAATCCTTTTCCGGTCATGTTCGTATTAATTGGCAGACCTTAGGATCAGCCAATCAAGCCAATTTTGACATTCAACGAAGCCTGAATGGAATTTATTTTGAGTCCATTGGCAGTGAGTTAAGTGTTAACGATGAAAATAATCTTTTCACTTATACGGATAATAAACTCCCCGAAAGTGAAAAACTGTATTACAAAATTGTAGCCACAGAAAAAGATGGGAGTAAAGTTTTTAGTTCAATTGTAACCGTTCGTGTTGGCAAAAAAGCACCCGCATTTAGCTTTTATCCTAATCCGGTAAAAGACCAGCTTTACATCAATGGAAAGGGAATGAAATCTATCGTTATTCTCAATGCGGCAGGGCAAATTGTAGTTTCACAATTAGTAACGAACAGCACTAATTGCTCTATCAATGTTTCTGCTTTGACTAAGGGAATGTATATCATTAAGGTACTTACTAATAATGGGGTTACGGAGGAAGAAAGATTTTTCAAGTAATTTTTGACCAATTGTAAAAATTTGGTGTATCATTTTTGTGATAAATTTTAAAGTGAATGAAAATATTTGACTATATATGTTTTTAAACTTTATTATATGTTTTTAACCTCACCCCAACCCCTCTCCAAAGGCGAGGGAACTGGAAGGGTAGCCCCTAGTCCAAAGCACCAATCTCCTGAAGGGGTGTTGTGGAAAAGTTTTGCTCCCGTCCCCTAAAGGGATGTTTCGGAGATTGGTAATTTAAGTTCTTATTAGAGTGTTGAAGGTCATTTAAGCAATGTTGAAGGTCATTTAAGCAATGTTGAAGGTCATTTAAGCAGTGTTGATGGTCTTTTAAGCAGTGTTGATGGTCTTTTAAGCAGTGTTGAAGGTCTTTTAAGCAGTGTTGATGGTCTTTTAAGCAGTGTTGAAGGTCTTTT
>JAIXOJ010000152.1 GCA_027486835.1 Chitinophagaceae bacterium | reverse complement strand
CCGAATAAAGGAACTGTTGGGAGAACTATGTCTGGTAAGGAAATAAGCAACCAAAAATCAGTTTTTTTAAGAAAAACAACTCCAAAAATGAAAAATCCAATTGGGAATGCTAGAAAAAAATATCAAATATAAAATTGGCTTGACAATTACAGGGAATGCATATCTACACATTGATTAAACTGGTTAGGTGCTTAGAAAAACAATTTCCCATGAACATCACCATCCCAGCATTCCTTCATTTCAACTCTGGATAACTTTTCTCCTCCTACCCTCCCTTCTTCGGGTGCATAAAAGATTTTCGCTTCCTTCACAAAGAGTCTGTTAATAAAGGTAAATTTTTTGAAGTTTGAAGACTTCTAGATTGCATAAACGAAATTTGTTTCAGACAGATATTCGAAAACAATAAAGCCATTTTTTAATTTTAGAAAGCCGCTCGAAATGTAACTTCTTTACGCCCGTCACTATCGCTCCAATTGCACTAATCATAGGATAAGTCTTATTACCTGTTTCAATTTGTCGAAAATTTCTACTAATAACAACTTGCATACTCTTTTACACCTAACACCAACTACCTACTTCGTACAACCTACCCCCTTCCCCTAATCGAAAGCATCGGATACTCAATTGAATTCCTTCAATCCTGCTTTGAATTTATAGGGTACTCCGTTGAAGCTTTAGAGTATTGTATGGAAGTTTTCCTACGCTCGTGTGAAGCTTTCCTACGCTCGTGAAAAGCATTCCGATACTCGTGTGAAGCATTCCGATGCTCGTTTGAAGCACTCCGATGGACATTTGTACCGATTTTATGGGCTTCCTAAGGCTTTTTGGGGCTGTTTTAAGACAATTTGTCAGTATTGGGTAGCTTAATTAGTTGGTACCAAATTTTCGAAAATTATCCTAATAAATTAGTCTATATGAGTTCCCATTTGGGGATTGGCATACCTGTTATTACAGTTAATGAATCAGGCAAATTACACTCCTTTTTAAAATGGGAAGTGTTGGGGGTATGCCTTTTTGCGTGAGCTACAACTTAAAAGTTTGTTGGTGCAGATAAAGCTGCTTATGTGTTATTAGACAAATAAGGGGTGCATAAATATTTTTGCATTCACATTTAGCAAATATTAGTTTGATTATACTCAGTTTAATTTCAAAGAGTTGCGCAGAAAAAGGCACAGAGAACCGCTGAGCTTCGAACCTCTGTGGAACTCAGTGTAATATATAATTTCACAGTCACCCTGATGGGTAAATTGCAAATGAGAAAAGGGGCAAAAAACTTTTATACACCCCCCTTCTTCTCCAAAAAAGCTAGTACCGCATCTTTTTTCCGTAGAGATACAGGAACGGTGTGTCCTTCTTCTAGTACTAAGATGCCGCCATCTGTTTTTTTATCATATACTTTGATACAATTCGGATTTACCAAATAAGAATTGTGGGTGCGGATGAAACCCGCCGGTTCTAGTAATTCTTCATAAGAACGTAGATTGTGGGATACCAAAATGGCTTGCTTGGGGATAAGAAAAAACTTGGTGTATGCCCCCTCGGCCATGCAATAAATAATGTCCTTGATATTCACCAAATAGGTTTTATCCAGATCTTTCAACACAATTTGCTTGCTCGTTTGCGTAGCAGATAATTGCTGTAACATGATCTCCAATTGCTGCTGTAGGGTGAGTTGGTGCAGATTGGCAACGGCTTTTTGCAAACTGTTCTGCAATTCAAATGCATCCACAGGTTTTAGCAAATAATCAATGGCACTGTATTTAAAAGCCTTGATAGCAAAATGATTGAAAGCGGTAGAAAATATCAATTGGAAATTGCGGTTAGGCACTTTTATCAAAAAATCGAAGCCTGTTCCGTCGCCCATTTCTATATCTAGTATGATAATTTGGGGCGCAAAAACTGCATATTTTTCCAATCCGTCTGCAACCCCCGTTGCTTCTGCAACCACATAACCACCAAAAGCGGCAATCATGTTTTTTAAGGTAGTCCTTACCCCTTCATCATCATCAATTAATAAGATTTTTATCGGGATCATCTTGTATGCGTAAGTTTTAAAAGCTAGTCCAACTTAATCTGTTCCTTATATAAAAGGGGTAAATATAGTTTAACTACCACGCCTTTTTGCTCGGTATTTTCTTCCACCAGATACCTAGCTTTTGAATGTTGCTTTAAGTTGAGCAAGTAAATACGCTCTTGAATAATTTGATTGGCACGGCTGATGTGCGAGGGGTTTGTTTTGGTGTTGGCAGCCTGTAACCCCTTGCCGTTGTCTTGGATGGTTATCAATAATTCATCCTTTTGAATGGTGAAACCAACCTGAATGGTTGCTTCGTAATCAATATTGTTTAGCCCGTGTTCCATGCTGTTTTCTACAAAGGGTTGTATGAGCATGGGGGGAATAAACAGTTCGTTTACTTCCACTTCGTCCGCTGCAAACACTTCGTATCGCAAGCCATTGGTAAACCTATTTTGTTGCACGGTGAAATAATCGTGCAAGAATTCCATCTCATGCTCAATGGTAATGTATTCCCGATAAGTGCTTTCCAAAGTAGCCCGCATGATATGGCTGAACTTGGCCAAGTTGGACACAAGCTTGTTTTTATCGCTTTCTGTCAAGGCTATTTTTTGGAGGGATGTCAATGCGTTGAAAAGAAAATGGGGGTTCATCCTAGCACGGTTCAATCGTTGCTCGGCTTCCAATATTTCCTTTTTGTTTTTTAAAGATTGCTGCCTTAAAAACAAAGCGATGATAACCGCCACCAATAAAGCGGCAATGGCCAAAGCGAAATACAATTGCTTTTGCTTGGCTAAATCAACAATTGTTTTTTCGTTTTTGGCTTGGTTGTATTTTTCTTCTAGCTCCGCCACACTAGCCGATCTTGATATATTGGTTAAACTATCGTTTAGGTTTTTTTCTAGTTCTTTAAATTCTAGTGCCTTTTTGTAATCACCGTTCTCTTTTGCTATGTTAGACATTAACGCATAAGCGTCGGCCATATTGGCTTTGTTTTCTACTAATTTGTCCATAAATAGCATGGAGTCGGCACAGGCTTGAGCAGCATCGAATCGGTGCATTTGTACCAATAAGGATGCTTTGTCATAATAAATCAACCTCAGGTCGTAATAGTTTTTAGTATCTGTGTATTTGATAGCACTATCTAGCAGGAGCAGGGTTTTGGCCAGGTCGCCCTTTTCAAATGAAATACTCTGCAAACTATGGTAAGCCCTAGAAATATTCATCGGGTCGTTTTGTTGCTTTGCTAATGTCAATAACTGTTGACTAAATAGTTCAGAAGTATCGAGGCTAGCCATGATTTTAGTGTCTTGATAGTGCCACAAATACCTGCTAGCCAAGGTATAAATCAGGTAGTTCTTTAAGCTCGGGTTGGTAATTTTAGGGAGTAACTCCACTGCTTTACGGGTATAAAGAATGGCTTTGGTGGCTTGTTGTATTTCATTAAGCAATTGGGAAACCATGGTATTGGCAATTGCGACCTTAAAAAAATCGCTACTCAACTCTGCTGCGTTCAGCATTTTCAAACTGTATTCTTGCGCCTTGCCAAAATCGGCTTTTAAGTAGTACAGATGCGCCCAATCTCCATAAAGGTTCATCCACAAACTATCGTGTGGCTTTTGTGCTTGGTATATTTTCTCCGCTTTAGAGAAATAAAATTCCGCAGAATCGAATTTGTTTTTGTCGGACATGGTTCTTCCCAAGCGAGCATACGCATTTGCATTATCGGTGGGGTTGGCAGAGGTTAATAAAGCCTCGATTGCTTTATCGGTTTTGCTTGGTTTAGGGGTTTGATCTTCGGGAAAATGGTTGGCATCTTCGTTTGTGTATTCATCTACATCTGCTTTATAAACAAATGAATGCTCCGAGGCTTTTGGATGCGCCCAAGCCAAGCCTATCAGACAAAATAGCGACAACAGAAAGCATACCCTTGATTTCATTTTCATAGAATCATTTTTTATCGTTCGTTAACCAGAACACCCCATTTTCTGACCTTTCTTCATTCTATTAGTTAATTGAGTTTAAATCCTTTTTGGCAACTATCATTTCCGCGTTTCTGACTCATCCGGTTTTGAAAGAACTGGACGATATCATCATTAATGCAACGCACTATCACTTTCATTAGGATTCGCCTAATATTTTCTTGCCTAACTCTATTTTTTCAGCTTGTTCGCTAAATATTTTGTAAATGACATCACTAAGTCTGTATACTGATTCGTTAACATGAAAACCAATACCACATTCTAGTCTTTCTAAATAGCTTTTATAAGCCAGTCTAATAGCTTGAACCACTGGCTCTTTTTTATATTTTTCCGCAGCCAAAATGATGGCCCACTGCCAATTATGGTGATATTCCACTGGGTAGTTTTCGCCTACCTCTTCTAATATTTCTACAGAGTCATCAAAATAGGGCCAACCACCATAAATACTCATCAATTCCCAATTAGCATTTTTATAGGCAATCATGTCTGGGGTGCCAAATTTCTCTACCACTTCTATAAACTGGTTATCAACATTATACGTATTAAAAGAGGCATATGGCTTGGTGTCTATAGCTACTTTTTGGTCTTCCTCGGCTTTAGCCTCTTCCACTTCTGTTGTTGCTGGTTTATAGGCTTCAAGGTAGCGCTCCTCCTCAGCTTTCCGAACATCTTCTAATAGGAAATTGGTTTTCCCAAACAGGTTTATCATGTATTCTACGTAAGGAATCAGTTCCCTGTCGGAGTCTTCATCAAGTAATCGATTTCTTATGTCATCATAAGGAAATACTCCATTGTAATTAATTTCATAAATATTATCAGACTCTTCTTGAATTAGATAAGTAATGTATCGTTCCACTTCGTCACTTGTTATTGGGTCTATGAAACTACACTCTTCAATATGGGAATGCCAATACATAAAATCGTGGGTGTAACGAACCCCCGCTAACTCAATTTGTCCGTTTCGCCAAAGACCCTCTAATTGCAATAGCTTGTAATGCTGAATTTCCCAAAGACATATTTCGGCAATATCGTTGTACTTAAGGAGTTTACGCTCTGCTTCTTTCCGGAAATAGTCTTCATTTTCGAGACAACTGGTTTTATACCGTGCATAGTTTTCCTTAAATCTAGCCACACTATCTGGATGGTATTGTGCAAAAAATGGTTCGTATTTAGGGTTTGTGTTGATGTTTTCAAGGATGGCTTTGAACAACTCCTCTTTGTTTAATACCTTCTTCCTTTTATTCTCCCAATAATCATTATTATTTGTTTCCAACTATTTTACTTTTAAGTGATTCATCAATAGCGTAATAACCAATCTTTCCACCGAAAAAGGGCTGCTTAATTCCTAAACATCCAACTAATTGGCAGCTAATTGTTTGCCTAAGAAATAGAGCGCCTTTAGCTTCTTGCAATAGGCTTTTGCCAAACCTACCTTATATCGTTCTGTACGGACTAGATATACTTCTTCGTCGAGTATCAAGCTTTGTTGATAATCGATAAATGCTTTATCCAATTCAGCGGCAGTTTTGTGAGCCTTTCCTCTTTGGGCTAGCTCAATGGTTCCTTTTAGCCAGCTATCATTGGGGAGCATTGGAAATTCTTTGCCCAAGTAATTCAATGTACTGAGGGCTTCTTGAAACGCCTTTGCATCTTCTTGCTGGATGTTTTTGAAATCTTCGTTTAATGATTTTCTTAACTGATGCACTTGTTTTAAATGTTCACTTTCAAATTGATCCATGAATTTGCCATAGCCTTCTGCATTGCTATTCAAAAAAGGCCGTTTGTCATCTGGTTGGGTTAATCTTGGTCGATACACATGTGGCAGACTTTCAAAAGTGGGGTCAAACGAATACATGTTTTGCAGTTGTTCCTCTTTGATGATTTCATCCAAACTCAGGTCTGGTCGGTTTTCTTTTTTGCCTAGGTCGATGTATTGCAGTTCTTGCTTGGTTTTGATATCTGGCAAGAGCAATAAGTTTTCATTGCCTAGCTGTTCATCGTAAAACTGATACCAGGATGGCAGAATGGTGCTGTCGCTTTCGTTAAGTAGGGCATCTTGTTTATAGGCATCGTAGTCTTGCCAGCGTTGGTTGGTAAACAATGATTCTGTGTTGTTATCGGACACCAAGAAGTCTGCTAACAATTTTATTTCCGATTCATTAATCGGGGTGATGAACGGGCATCTTTTAATATTTTCTCCCCAATAAGCAAACTCATAACTGATGGTTATCTCGGAAATTTCTAATAATCCTGCCCTCCATTTGCATTGGGCATCAAACAATTTTTTTTGCTGAATGGCATAGATGGCATCTTTAGCTATCTTAAAAAAATGTTCATCAAATAAACGCTTTCTAAAAAATACCTGGTCTTTCTTAAGTTCAAATTCTGCTTTGAACTCTGCAAAACTTTTTTTAAAGGCTTCAATGGAATTTGCCCTAAACCCACTTAAATATTGGGTAAAGGCTTCATCTGCGTTGAGCTCTTCCAAATATTTTTCGGCGAGCTTTTCTTTTTTGTCCATTTGATCATAAAAATTCAACTCACCGTAGTTGTATTTAACATCATTTATGTCGCCCATGATTCATGATTTGTTTGAGTGGCTAAAATAATCGGTTTTGGGATTCGATTTATCCCAAATTGCTGCACTTTTATTTTTTCTTTATTTGTGTTGTTTTTTGTAAGCTACTATTAAATGGTTGCTCGTGGCTCGCTGTATTCGTTTCCTGTTATTTGTTTGTGTGGGATTGGTATGGGGCTTTATCGTTGGAGGTGAAGTTTTCTGCGACGGGTACAAAAGGTTGGCTTGTTTGATGCTGTGGAAATTAATAATGACCTTTTACTGAATATACCACAATAGAAGCTTCTTGAATTTTATAGATTAAGCGATGTTCTTTATTTATCCTTCTGCTCCAATATCCACTATACTGATGTTTCAATTGTTCAGGTTTTCCAATGCCTTGGTAAGGATTCAATAGAACCGCTTCTAGTAGCTGCCTTATTTTTTTCAATATCTCTTGTTGATTGGTTTGATTAAAATGGGCTAATTGCGCCATTGCTGTTTCGGTAAACCTTACTTCCATAAATCATCCAATTCTATTTTGGTGAGCTTTCCCTGATTTGCTTCTTCAATGCTTTTATCCATCATTTTTACAAAATCGGTTTTGTAGGGCTCTTTCGTTTTTTTAATTTCATAAGCAACATTAAATGCTTTTAAAATTTTAATTAATGCCTTCGATTGGTTGCTGTTACTTGGATGAATGATTAACGTTTCCATGATGCTACAATTTTGAACGAATATAATTGGTTTGATTATTCGCTCCATTTAGCACAATCCCTTCCTTATAAAAAAGCTTCTCTCAATTTTGAAAAGTGGGCAATAAACCCTTTTGTTTTATCTATCTGCAACTGACTGGGATTTGATTTTGCCGAATGAAGCGTAGTTTTCTGCGAAGGGTATGAGTGGTGGGCTAGCGCTGTGTGGCATTCTATAAAACGCAAATCAGGAGATTTGGTGACATATCGACTTAGTCTGGAGACATACGCCAGGAGGTACTTTATTATGTAGAAAACTCTACCACCAGTGGTGTATGATAAAAGAGATGCGCAAAGCGTTTATTTTGACAAGAATATTCAACAATTTAAATTCGATTAACCGTGAATTGGAAAGTATTAAAAACAGAAAATGATTACATCAACGCTACCAATAGGCTCATGGAAATATTCCAGGCCGAGGTGGGTACGCCAGTTTATGATGAGTTGGAGTTATTAATTGTATTGGTGAAGGATTATGATGACAAGCATTACCAATTGCCTACCCTTAGCCCCATTGACGTTATTAAATACAAAATGGAGGAAAAAGGATTAAAAGCTAAGGATTTAGAACCTGTTCTTGGCAGTAAAGGTCATGTGTCTTCCATTCTTTCTGGGCGAAAAGCATTAACCTTACAAACTGCCAAACGATTGAAAGATTTTTTTGAGTTACCCGCAGAATTGTTTTTTGTCTAGAAAATAAGCAGGTAGCGGTAATCGGGGCTTTGCTGGTGCTTGAAGGTATTTAGGAAACTAATACATCTAGAGGTAAATGCATTTTGAATTTATGAACAACAGATAGCTGGGATAACATAGCGCTTAACAGTTCACTCATAGTAGGTTGGCCAAATTCTATCTTGCGTTTTGTATATCATTTAATTTACTTGTCAATTTTTCCTTTTCGTTGCTTTCATTTGTCCTGAACCGTAAAAGAGGTAAATTATATTTTTCCAATATATTATCTTTCATTTTATCTCTTTCCGATTGCTTTGTTCCTTCTTTGTGAAATTTAAAGCCGTCAACCTCAATACCAAGAATAGGAGATTTCCCAAGTTTATTGTAAATCAAAAAGTCTAAATGGGTCGAAGGGTTTGATGCGTATTTTTTTTCTTGCTCGTCCAATCTGGAAAAATCTCTTATGAGTTGTCTAATTGGAAAATGAAGAAGAACGTCATATTTGGAGAATCTTTCTTCTGCTAATACTCGTTTGATTAAACCAAACATTAAATTCTCGCTATCAAACTCTGAAACCTTTCCTGACTTCTTGATATTTTTTGCTCGCTCTTCTTCGTAACCTTTATACAGTAAATCAAAAATTGAATGTAATTCACTTTGAAAAACAGAAAAGTTGTTATACTCAATGTATTTTATCAAGTCTGAAATATTGTTGTCGCTTTCTTTGTCATTTCCATTGACAACAAGTATTAGTTGTTCAACAGCTCTAGAAACAGCAACATTTAACCTATTTGGATTGTCAGTAAAACTTGAAATTTCGTTGTCAACGGTTGACAAAATTATGACTCCATTTTCCCTGCCTTGAAACTTATCTACTGTGTCCGCTTTTATAGAAGTTCCGTTAAACGTTCGTTGTAAGGCGTTCGTTTGATTGCGATATGGCGTTACAATTCCCAGATCTACATTTTCAAGTTTTTCTCTCGGGATCACTTCCTGTTTTATCATATCTATTTGTCGTTGATTCATTCGCTCTCTTTCGTGGTTTCCCTGTGATGTTTTATATACAACAAGAGGCTGGCGTTTGTCTGTAAATTTTGTATGAATAATTAGTTGACTGTCATAAAATTTTTTGTTGCAAAACTCTATGATTTTTGGGTGGCAACGATAGTGTTCTCTCAAAAGTGTTTTAGGAACATTTGGAAATAATTCAAGAACAGCAGATAGTAAACTATGAATTGAATAACGATAAGCATTTTGCAGTTTGTATGAATTGAACACCAAATCTGTCTTTTCTTGCATATTGGCATCAACCACGTTTGGCAATTGTTTTATATCGCCAACAATTATGGCTCGTTTTGCACAAGACAAAGCAAGTGCACCAGTTGCCAAATCGACTTGTGATGATTCATCAATAATCACATAATCGTAATAGATCTTGTCGGACAAACTCTGTCTTAATGAGTAAGTTGTACTCATAATAACAGGATACTCTTTAATAAACTCGTTTGATTTATAGTGTAGTTCTGAAATAGTATATATATTCCGATTTTGCTGATTGTATCGTTCATACAATTCTGCTTTGAAAAATTGCATCGCCATGTCTGTGTATTCTTTCATTTTGCTGTCAAATGCAAACTCATTTAAAGAGTTTTCCAATAATTCTATTCTAGTAGATAATTCTCTAATTTTAATTGGATAATATTTTAACTGAGAAATGAAAATCATTTCATCAAGAGTGTTTGTATAAAATGACTTATCCCTGATTCCGTATTTCAGTCTAAAACTAAGTCTTTTTAAAAAGCCGATTTCCTTCCCCCTCCTTGCAGTTGCTTCAATTGTAACCCAAAATTCAAGAATTTTTTCGGCTGTTATGTTTTTTTTAAACTCTACGTTTTTCTCTATTTTGTCTTTATAGGTTTCTTTGAAATGTTTGTATTCTGTTTCAATGTTTTCAAGTTGAAGCTTTAACAACGCCAACTCATTTTTCTTGTCAAGATTTTCGGAAAGTTGAGCAACAAGCAATGTTGATTTTTCTTTTAAGATTGCTTTTTCTTTGTCAGACAAGTAGAATTGTGATAAATCGAGGATTTCTTTTTGAGTATCTATAAACTCTTTTTTGTTTTGAGAGTTTCCAAGAAGTGCAGCGATAAATTCAATACCGTTCTTTTCAAGTTTTTCATAGACATTTTTTGTTGCAGAGTTATTACTTGAAACAACGGCAACACTTTTTCCGTTTAAAACAGCGTTCGCTATAATATTCAGAATAGTTTGAGTTTTACCTGTTCCCGGTGGACCTTCAATTACACTTAGGTTGTTGGCAAATGAGGTGTTTACTGCTTTTCTCTGACTTAGATTAAAACCGAAAGGGAAAAAATCAGAGTTTGTAACATTTCCATTTTTTGCAGGTAAAAACCCGCTTAAAAAACTTGAAAGAACACTGTCTTCTGTAATATGCTCAATGCTTTGAAAACTTCTCGAAAGGATGTTGTTACCTTCTTCTGTTTTTAGTCCAACGGTGTCAGCAATTTCTTGTAGATAGTTGAACACGTTGAACGCTTTGTCGCTGCTAACGGCTGTCCTAATAATTCTTGCTCTATTTCTGTTATAAAAAAACTCCTTACTCCCATTTTTGAAAACGATACAAATCTTGTCGCCCTTATACGAATACTGAGCAATTCTGTCGGTTTCGTCTATTTCGTCTATGTAAATTAACTCTCTTTTAAGCGACATTTTTGTCTTGCATTTTGTTGGTGTTTGTTTTGAAGGCGAACTAAGTAAATTACGTATAGACGGTAATCGATTTTTGCCAACTATATTCTTTCCTATGCCCAAGATATTTGCGAAGTAAAACTCACTTAAACAAATCAATTGGATTTGCAAACTCCATTAAACTATCTGGGCGAGATGTGCTACGATAACATCTCGCCCAGTGAAGTTTAATAATACGATTTCATTCCTAAATTGGAGGAAGTGTGCTTGACGGTGGAGTATCATCCCCTTCCGTTAATACATAATCATTATAACGGGCTTCATCATTGGCAGCGAAAATACTTTTACCAACGTTAGCATATTTTACCATATTTCGCCACAATTTGTTGCCCAAGATGATACGCTCTTGGGTTCTGATATCTCTTTTTTCTACTGCCTCACCAATTGCATCTAAGTTGTTATCTAATAGGGTTGCAAGTGTTGAAATTTCGGTTAATTGGGCAACGGTCAAACCCTCAGACGCAAGCTCAGATAACAGCACAGTACCCACCCTTGCTACTCTTTTTGCGGTAAAATATAGTTCTTTACCATTAAGTTTACTGAGTTCTCCGAAATTGAAGGTTTTATATTTTCCACTGTTTCCGTAAACTGTTTCAGCCATACTACGGATAGTAGATAATTTTTCAACCAAAGCCGCCTGAGTTGCATCTTTTTCCTCTGTGGCAGATATTACCGAACCCTCCAATTCTTCATCGGTTGGAAAATTTTTAAACTCTGTACACTGTGAGGTTATTTCACCTCTACGGGTATCGTCCACTTTTCGCTTGGTAAACTCTGTTGCATCTCTTGTCATGGAACCGACCAATTTATCGCCTAATTGCGCAAGTTCATTATCGGCCATTTTGTACTCTCTTACTACTTCTTTTATTGCCATAAAATAGAATTTTATTAATTTGTTTGGCTAAATAAATACAAAGTTTTGAAATAGCAAAATGGAAATGAAAAAAAATAATCTAGCCTAATTAAATGGCTATGTAACTACTGTATTATCTATGTATTCTCCAACAAACCCTACCTAAAACACTAGGAAAAAAGCGGGCAAAAACCGGCTTTTCTTATAAAATCTACCCACTTAACTGTTGAACAAATGATAAGTGGGCAAAAAAACAGACTAAAGGCCGAAAAAAACGATGGATTCCCTATTGGAAGTGGGCGGAAGTCCTTAACCCACATTGCAGCTAAGTAACTGTAAATCTATGCCAGTCATGTGTTTGCGAGTTTCGGGGTTTGTTTGGGGGGACTACAAATTTTCTTTTCTTCACTGGGGTGCTTTTGTAT
>JAIXOJ010000074.1 GCA_027486835.1 Chitinophagaceae bacterium | reverse complement strand
TGCGTATTTAACATTTGCTCGCTCACACATGACATTGTGTCTTTCGTATATTTTATTTTCCCGTGTATAATTAACATTTTCCCGCACGCAGCTAACATTTTCCTGCTCAGAGATGACGTTTTCCTGCTCAGAGATGACATTTTCCTGCTCAGAGATGACATTTTCCTGCTCAGAGATGACATTTGCGCATACACAGTTGGCATTTGCTTAGACGTAGACGTTATTTGCGCTCTAGTTGGTAGCATTTACCTACTCACAATGGGCATCGGCACGCGCGCAAATCAATTTCGTATAAACACTTGAACCATTTTTTAGGACATCTAGATTTTCTACCCTGCCACTATTGGTACAAGTTATACTCATAAGAAAATGGTTTGCAAAAAAAATCGCTATAATCTTCGTGATTCCCTCTCTTTTGGTGAGGGTTAGGGTGAGGTCTAATTCGAAAACTATTTTCTATTCAGTATAAAGGAAAAAATTAGAAAAATACGCACTGCTGCCCAAAATATTTTTGGAGAAGGAAGTGCCAAATATGCTCGCTTTGGTTTTAAGGGATTAGACGAAATGAGCGATAGCGAGTTGGAAAAATGTGGTAAAAGAGTGGCTCGTACTGCCACATTATTGTTAACCCAATTGGCCGCAGAGGGTATAACTGCTGCCCAAATTGCTGATTTGAAAACTACGGCTATCGGTTTTGAAGATGCACAGGATAATCAATTAGATGCGATTAACGACCGTGATATTGCAACGGAGGAAAGAATAGATGCAGGAAATGCGCTTTATGAAAAATTGGTGAAATTCTGCAATACCGGTAAAGATATTTGGGTGAATGCGAGCGAAGCTAGATACAACGATTATATCATTTATGATTCTGGAATTCTGGCTCCGATGGCCCAGACCACACCATTCCAGTGCCTGACCCAGGTGGAAAATAAGTTGACCTGCTTTTTTTAATACAATCATGCGAAGCTTTTAAGTAATTAGAGGCTTCGCATTTTTTTTGGTACTAAATGGGTGTGGATGTTTTCTAAATAGTGATTTATTTCTCTTGGTTTATTTAATTTTCTAAATTATCTATCATCCACCAACCACAATCAATTACCCATTCCCCAATCCCGTCTATATTTGTGATTCATTAACATCTAAAACCATCGCTGCATATGCCCGCTAAAAATCCCAGTGTTTCAAAAAAGCAAAGTGCTGCCAAGCAGGTATCGCCCACCCCCTCTCCTACGCTTATGAAAAAATATGAAGAAATACATTTTGTAGATAGTACACAGCCCGTATGGAATTACTCCCTTTTTACGGAGGCGGATATTGTAAACTTTCAGCAAGGCACGCATTATCGGCTATATGAGCTTTTTGGCAACAAACAATTGACCGTATTAAATACCCCAGGTACCTATTTTGCCGTATGGGCTCCTAACGCTACGGCAGTAACTGTACAAGGAAATTTTAATGGCTGGAATAAGGAAAGCCATCCCCTGAAAGTGCGACTAGACAAAAGCGGCATTTGGGAGGGATTTATACCACAGGTATTAGCTGGAACGGCTTATAAATACCACATTAAGGGCTTTGCTGGCTTATTGCTAGATAAGGCCGATCCGTTTGCTCATTATGCGGAACTGAGGCCACAGTCTGCTTCTATTACTTGGCAAACAGCGTATGACTGGCAAGATGCGGCTTGGATGAAGAAACGTCATTTGGCAAATGCGCTGAATGCACCTTATTCGGTGTACGAAGTACATTTAGCTAGCTGGATGCGCCCCGACAAAAACGATGAGGAAAGCTACAATACTTACGAACAAGCCATTGAACTGTTGGTGCCTTACGTTAAAGAAATGGGCTTTACCCATGTGGAATTGATGCCCATTAATGAACACCCGTTTGATGGCAGTTGGGGTTATCAGGGAACAGGTTATTTTGCCCCAACGAGTCGCTTTGGTAATCCACAGGGTTTTGCGGCATTGGTAGATGCGTTTCACCAAGCGGGTATTGGGGTGATATTGGATTGGGTGCCTTCTCATTTTCCGTATGATGCACATGGGCTATTTATGTTTGACGGCACACATACTTATGAGTATGCAGACATGCGCAAAGGATACCACCCCGATTGGAACAGCTACATATTTAATTACAAACGTGGGGAGGTAAAGAGTTTTCTCATTAGCAGTGCTCGGTTTTGGTGCGACCAATTTCATATGGATGGATTACGTGTGGATGCGGTGAGCAGTATGTTGCGTCTGGACTATAGCCGCAACCACGGGCAGTGGGAACCGAATGAATTTGGGGGTAATGGAAATATTGAGGCCATTGCTTTTATCAAAGATTTAAACGAAACACTTTATCGCGATTTTCCGGATGTACAAACCATTGCCGAGGAAGCCACGGATTGGCCTGGGGTGAGCAAACCAACTTTTCAAGATGGGTTGGGCTTTGGCATGAAGTGGATGATGGGTTGGATGCACGACACCCTCGACTATTTTAAACTAGACCCAATTTACCGCCAGTTTCAACAAGATAAGTTTACGTTTAGCATGATGTATTTCAATGATGAAAACTTTATGCTGCCGTTAAGTCACGATGAAGTGGTGCATGGCAAAAGCCCAATGTTGTATAAAATGCCTGGGGACGATTGGCAGAAGTTTGCCAACCTGCGCTTATTGTACACCTACATGTTTACACATCCAGGCGCTAAACTCTTGTTTATGGGGGATGAATTTGCCTCTACGTATGAATGGAACCATAAATCAGAATTGCCTTGGCATTTGCTCCAATACGATAGCCATTTGGGCATGAAAAAATGTATCCAACAATTAAACGGACTTTATAAAACCGAAAAAGCGCTGTATGAAAAACAATTTGGTAATGCTGGTTTTGAATGGGTGGACTTAAACCATCGCTCAGAAAGCGTGATGGCCTACAAAAGAAAGGGGGAAAAACCCAACCAAGATGTATTGGTGATCTTAAACATGACACCAATAGCTCGAGAAAACTGGACTCTTACTGTTTCTGGAAAAGGAAAATGGAAAGAAATTTTCAATAGCGATGCCAGTGATTTGTGGGGCAAAGGCGAACTGACCAATCCTGAAATAAAATCGAAGCTGGTAGACAAAACCAACCAGACGTACGAATTGACCGTTAATCTTCCACCATTGAGTGGTATCGTTTTGCGATAATGAACCATCCCTTGGCTGACTGGTTGATATAAAAGCGGGAGCGGGGAAAAAGCAATATCCATCATAATTAAAATTTAATTCCAAAGGAATGTTGCATTTTTGAACGCTTGATGTAATGGTAAGCGATAATACCTCACCATTATACCATGCGTAAGGATTTAGCTTACGCAACCTTTTTAAATGATTCGTTCACTAGAATTTTAACTTTTTGAAACATTCTCAATTAATTGGCATTCTTTGTTGTTTGGGCGTAATTGCCACTTGTTTTTTGCCATGGTCCACTTTACCAGCAAGACACATTGTTATTAAAGGACTTTCGGCGGTAGGCACCGATTTTGGCAAGCCCGGGTTTGTTAACGTGTTTATGTGCGCATTTATGATACTTTGGTTTAGCCTACCAAAAATAGCTGCCAAACGAGCAAACCTATTTTTCGGCACGGTTAATTTTGCTTGGAGCTGTCGCAATTTTATATTGGTATCCAGTTGCTACATAGGGGAATGTCCAGAAAAACAAATAGGACTTTATCTTTTAGTAGGCATAAGTGCCGTGGCTTTATTGATGACACTCCTACCAAAGATGGAGCTGAAGCCAGAGGATTGATCCTGATATTTAATTAATGCATTCCGCTTATTTAAGTGGATAAAATAAGCAGGGAGGAAAAGGTGTATAAGTCACCTATTTACCTTCCTACTTATTTACCATAAAGGTCTAAAAAGGGAATAATAATAGCAACCAATAATGATCTACAGGCAAAAGTTCTTTTACTCGAAACCAGCCCTTTACCCATAAACTTACTTTTACCAAAATTTATTTTTGATGTTCCACACAATTGAAGCAGGAATTGAAGCCATTAGACAAGGGCAAATGGTTATAGTAGTTGATGATGAAGATCGCGAAAACGAAGGCGATTTCATCATGGCTGCCAGATATGCAACACCCGAAGCGGTCAATTTTATGACCAAAGAAGCAAGAGGACTCATTTGCGTTGCCCTAACCGAGGAGCGCTGTGACGAACTTGCCCTTACACCTATGGTACAATCAAACACGGCAGTGCATGAAACCGCATTTACCGTTTCGGTTGATTTAATTGCCACGGATACCAGTACAGGGATTTCAGCACAGGATCGCTCTAAAACTATTCAAGCATTAATACACCCCGCTACCACGCCAGAACAACTTGGCCGTCCCGGCCACATCTTTCCCCTAAGGGCAAAAAAGGGTGGCGTGCTTAGGCGCACAGGACACACAGAAGCCACGGTGGATTTGGCAAGATTAGCTGGCCTTGAACCTGCTGGGGTACTTGTGGAAGTGATGAATGAGGATGGTACAATGGCTAGATTGCCTGAACTGATGAAGATTGCTGAAAAATTTAACCTGAAGATTATCTCCATCAAAGATTTAATTGAATACCGACTAAATATTGACTGCTTGATCACTGAGGAAGTAAGGGTGGATATGCCTACCCAATTTGGCCATTTTACATTGGTAGCATTTAAGGACAAAACAAACAATGCAGAACATCTGGCCATGATAAAAGGGGAATGGGCTGCTGACGAACCTGTACTTACTAGAGTGCACAGTAGTTGTTTTACAGGGGACATTTTGGCCAGCTACCGTTGCGATTGCGGCGATCAACTCCACAAGGCTATGCAGATGATAGAACAAGAAGGCAAAGGCGTTATTCTCTACATGAATCAGGAGGGCCGTGGAATTGGCTTGATGAATAAACTGAAAGCCTATAAACTGCAAGAACAAGGAATGGACACCGTGGAGGCTAATCTGCACCTTGGCTTTGCAATGGATGAGCGCGACTATGGCGTGGGTGCCCAGATGCTGCGCAAATTGGGTGTAACCAAACTCAAACTCATGAGTAATAACCCTAAAAAGCGTGCTGCGCTTAAAGGATATGGCCTTGAAATCGTGGAAACAGTGGCCATTGAAATTGCCCCAAATGCCTTTAACGTAAAATATTTAACCACCAAAAGGGATAAAATGGGGCATGAAATATTGCAACATTAGACAGTGATGGTGTCTAATTTCCATTTGGATAATTAACATAAAAAAGGGATGTACCAGATTTAAACTGTTACATCCCTTTTTATTTTTTTGAAAGCGTTAGCCTTTGTTATTGATTATTTCTTTACCTCTAACTCAGCCAATCTTTTTTTGGTTTCGTCTAAATCTTTTTTGAGGTCAATGAGGTCTAAAGTTAATTCTTCAATCTTTTTAAGGAGAATACCATTCATTTTCCCTAGGTCTATCCCCTCTTTCATTACTGTTTCTGTAGTGGGAACATCTGGCAGATGCTTGTACTTTTTAATGAAGCTTTCCAAATCGTTCAGGGTCATTCTTTTATAAGAAGGCGCAAACACATGGTCGTACCAATCTTCAGAATTTTTTACGGCAACTTTTACTTTTTCGCTCAAAATCCCTTCTTCCACAAATAATTTGTAGCCATCTACCAATTCATTTACGTTACCAATTTTTATTTTACCCTGATAAGAATTGATGGAGAAAAATTCTTGGTCGGTGGTTTCACCTGGCGCTTTAAAACAAACCTTAAAAGTTTGAGGTGTTTTCAATGTATTGTCACCAGAAACACGGGCACCAACAGTCCAATAGGAAGTATTCTTTGGATCGCTATTGTCTCCATTAGAGAACATCAAAGAGGGTTCGTTTTGTCCGTTCTCCGCCCAAATGTTGCTCAACTGTAGTAAAATATTTTTGGTGTTAACATCGCCCACTCCCTTTTTAATTTCCAAAGGTGCTTGAGGTTCTTTTGTACCAATTCCAGCATTTCCCTTCAATGGAAATTGATTTTCGCTATCAGGGAATGTAGTATCGATGTATTGGTACACCACCATTTTGCTAGACGGATTTCGTGTAGGATAAATGGCAGGCGACCGCCCATATCTAGAACTTGGCTTTTTGGCCGTGCGTACTTTAAATGGCTTAGCTGGAGGTTTAACTTGAGCCGAAACGGTATTACAAATACTGCTGACTAGAAAAGCCAACCCTCCCCAAGCAGCTACTAAAAGATATTTTTTCATTTCCAAAGAGGCTTTATTTTAACCTAGTACTATATTAAACGGAAAAAAACGGAAAAAATTGTCCAACACTAGCATTTTCCTAAATTTTTTTTACGAAACCCTTATATTTTTTTTCGTTCCACCGTATTTTGAATTGTTCTCTTGCTCTTCCGCTTCTTCCTTTTTATGCTCTCGGTCATAAGCCTTAATGATGGCTTTTACCAATCGGTGCCGCACCACATCTTCTTCATCAAGCTGAATATGGGCAATGCCATCAATATTTTGTAAGATTCTAGAAGCTTTTTCTAATCCACTACGTTGGTTGCGTGGTAAATCCACTTGGGTAGGGTCGCCAGTAATGATCGCCTTTGCATTGGCACCAATACGGGTTAAAAACATTTTTAGCTGTAAATCATTGGTATTCTGCGATTCATCGAGAATAATAAATGCATTGTCCAAAGTTCTACCACGCATATAAGCCAAAGGCGCAATTTCAATGGTACGCGTACTCATGTAATAGCTCAATTTGTCCGCAGGAATCATATCGTCTAAAGCATCGTACAGTGGACGCAAATAAGGATCAATTTTTTCCTTGAGGTCACCAGGTAAGAACCCTAAATTTTCACCAGCCTCTACAGCAGGTCTTGTTAAAATTATTTTCTTGACAATTTTATTTTTCAAAGCACGCACCGCCAAAGCCACTGCTGTGTAGGTTTTTCCCGTACCTGCTGGGCCGATGGCAAAAACAATATCGTTTTTATCCGCAGCAAGCACCATTCTCTTTTGATTGGCCGTTCTTGCCCTGATTGTTTTACCATTCGGGCCAAATACCAATATATCGTTGGGGTTTCTTTCCACGAAGTTGTCTATACCATCCCCTTCATCACCGCCCAAAATTTGTTCAAAATAATGTTCGCTTAGGTGTCCATTTCTTTCTAAATACTGAATGATTAATTCAATTTTTTCTTTTGCCGCTTCAATTTGTTCTGGAGCCCCACTTATTTTCAATTGAGTACCCCTAGAAAGTATTTTCAACAACGGAAATTTCCTTTTTAGCAGGTCTAATTTCCCATTATTAACCCCAAAAAACTCTATAGGATTTACAGAGTTTAAACTAATTATCGTTTCTGTCAAAGCACAAGCTTTTATGATTGTTCTTAAATCCACCCACGCCGGTGGCATTCTTTTTTAGCAAGATTCAACCAACATTTAATTGATTGTTCTGGTTGAAATTGCTGCTTTATGCAAACTAAGCTATTTTGGACTAAAGGAGCAATTGTCCAAAACAAATGAACACCAAGAGGGTATGGTAGGTTAAACCATTTGCCTCTTGGTGTTTAAACTATAAACTAGGTGAGCAACACATTAACTTAAATGAATCATCGCTTCATTTCAAGTTGAAAGCCCCCATATGCCTATTCCAATTAATTCTTTTGCGCTTCTTTGGTTGCTTCATCCCTCATCTTGGCATTAGCCGTGATTAAGAATTGCACGTTTCTATTTTGCGCTCTACCTTCTTCTGTATCGTTGGTATATTTTGGATCTTCTTGGCCGTAACCCTTTGAAGTCAAACGGCTGTCGCCAACACCTTTACTTGCCAAATAAGCAGTAACTGCATCTGCTCTTTTTTGAGACAGTTTTAAATTACCAGCTACAGTACCAGTATTATCGGTATGGCCTTGTATTTCAATGTTGGTATCAGGGTATTTCAGTAGTATCACTGCCAATTTATCTAAACTTGCTTTAGAAGCGGCGGACAAATCTGCTTTGCCAATAGCAAACAAGATTTTATCGCTAAATTCTACTACAATGCCCTCTCCTACTTGTTCTACTTTAGCGTTGGGAAGGTCTTTTTTAATGTCTGCAGCTTGTTTATCCATTTTTCTACCAATGATGGCACCTGCACCACCACCAACTGCGGCCCCTATGATTGCACCCATACCTACATGTCCTGTAAGGCTGCCAATGATACCACCAACCACTGCGCCACCACCTGCTCCTATTGCTGCGCCCTTTTGGGTTTTATTTGCACTACTACAACTGTATAGTGCAAACGAACATAACAAGAAAAAAACACAAAATTGCTTAGCTAACTTTACCATAAAACGTTGATTTGATTGGTTCTACTCTAACCCTTCTTGGCTGGTAGAATCCTGGATTAAAAAATTTAATTGAAGTTTTTTTAATTATTACTTAATTGCCGCAAATATAGAAGACCCTTGCGGTTTACTAGCAAATAGCTTTAGGTTACACCTACCAACTGCCATCGCTAATGGTAGAACTTAAGGGCCACAAACGATTCAAACAACAATCCCCTTCAAAAGTTAATGATTTGAAGGGGATTGTCAATTTATTTAAATGGGGTGCAAAAAAGTTTTTCGTTTTGCCCCTTGCCTTTCGGAGAGGGGTTGGGGTGTGGTCTAACTAATAACTGCGAAAAACCTTTATGAACCCTTCAAATGAGTAACCAATTATTGTAGCTCTGCCAAAGCGTTTGCAATTCTAACCCACGCTTTTTCAATATTAGCCATGTTATTAGCAAAAGAGAATCGCACACAATTTGGTTGGCCAAATGCATCACCCATTACGCTGGAAACATGCGCTGTGTTTAAAAGGTACATACTAAAATCAGCAGCATTCTTGATTACTTCATCGCCCACTTTTTTACCGTAGTAACTACTTACATCTGGGAAAATATAAAAAGCACCTTCTGGTTCAAAACATTTAATGCCAGGAATGGCTGTGGCCAATTCCAATGTTCTCGCACGACGGCGGGTAAACTCTTCGGTCATTTCGAAGCTTGGCTTCAAGTCTGTGGTTAAGGCAACAACACCAGCTTTTTGGGTGATGGAGCAGGTACCACTGGTAAATTGGCCTTGCAATTTTTCACAAGCTTTTACAATGGCTACATCTGCTGCTATATAACCCAAACGCCAACCGGTCATGGCAAAACCTTTACTCAACCCATTGATTAACACCACACGGGGTTTAATACTTTCAAATTGGGCGATACTTTCGTGGGCACCCAAAAAGTTGATGTATTCGTAAATTTCATCCGCAAGAATGATAATATTAGGGTATTTTTCAAAAACCGCTACAAGCCCAGCCAATTCTTCCTTGCTGTAAACAGCACCAGAAGGATTGCAGGGTGATGAAAACATAAATACTTTGGTTTTGGGGGTAATGGCCGCTTCTAATTGAGCAGGGGTGATTTTAAACCCACTTTCTAGGCTTGTATGCACTTCTACCACTTTGCCACGAGCTATTTTCACTAATTCGCTGTAAGTAACCCAATATGGAGTGGGGATGATTACTTCCTCACCTTCATCTACCAAGGCCAAAATGGCATTCGCAAGGCTTTGTTTTGCACCAGTGGAGGCAATGATATTTTCAGGTTTATAATCGAGGTTATTGTCACGCTTGAGCTTGGTACAAACGGCCTCACGCAAATCGGGATAGCCGGATACTGGGGTATAATGACTAAAATTGTCGTTGATCGCCTTGATGGCAGCATCCTTAATGTGCTGTGGCGTATCAAAATCGGGTTCACCAAGGCTAAGGTCAATCACATCAATGCCTTTTGCCCTTAACTCACGGCCTAGTTTGGCCATTTTAAGCGTTTCTGGTTCTGCGAAACGGTCTAGTAATGAAGATAGTTGCATAAATAACACCATTTGTATGGGAGTGCAAAGAAACAGTTTCTATTCGTATTGGAGTACCTGTTTTCTTGAAATCGCTTGCGCCTGTAGATTGAGTGCTATAAACCTGCAACTGTCGCTGGTAGTTGGTGGGATTGCTTATGGAAATGGAACAGGTTGCCTAATTTCTTTTACTGGGCTTATATTCTTTTGACTGTTGGAAGCTAATTTACCCATCTCAAACCAACCAACCAATTATCTTTGATTAGTTAATCAATTTAATTAAATCAATAAGTAACGTAATGGACATTAATCCACAATATACTTTCGACAAAGTGGGTAATCCCATTGGTGTTTTTTTACCACTAGAAGAATGGAAACAAGTAGCTGAAAAACTTGAAATAGATATCCCCCTTTGGCAAAAGGAAAAGGTTTTAAAAGAAAAACAACTGATTGAAGAAAATCCATCTTTGCTTGTAGATTGGAATAGTGTGAAACAGCAACTGTCCCCCAAATAATGGCAGTACCCTATCCATTAAACTAGCACCAAGTGCCATAGAAGATTTGAAAGAGGCATTTAAGTGGTACGAGCGTACGTTGGTAGAAGGCTTAGCAAAAAAGTTTATTGAACAGGTAGATAAATCACGCTCCCAATTGGCTTTTGTACCTGGAAAAGGATCTATTAGGTACAATAATATCAGGTCTGTGGAAACCAATTTTTTAGGTGTGCACTTTGCTGATGTAGAAATGGGATATGGAAATCCCATTTATCTATTTATGCGACATCCCCAGTGGAACATGCTGCTCTGCTAAATACCAGCAACAGAACAACGCAAAGACCTAAGCGAACGGTACGAGCTAAAAGCT
>JAIXOJ010000200.1 GCA_027486835.1 Chitinophagaceae bacterium | reverse complement strand
ATGACCCTAAACTCAAGTTTTATGACCCTAAACTCAAAGTTTATGATGCAAGAACTGAATTATTGGAGGGTGTAAATTAAACTGTGTCAAGGTCAAAATTAAAGTAGACCTTTAACAGAGAAATATTAGGAGAGAGAAAAAAGAGACACCGTTTTCAATTGATTACTAGGCAGTAAAAAAAATCTTAGAGCACATAATAACAGGCAAACACTCTTGGGGAACGGCGGTGCCTTAGCTCCACTTTATAAGTTACCCTATCGTAATAACAGGGGATTTATATCGATCTTATTTAAGTTGCTGAAACTCTCTTTGCTCGTTCCGAGTAATTCGTAGTTATGCAATCGAAGCAGGACTTTAGACTTTATGCAACTAGTTGGGAATAGCAAAAAAACAACAGACATAGCTGTTGATAGTACGGGCTTGAAAGTATATGGCGAAGGTGAATGGAAAGTAAGCAAGCATGGTGTATGTAAACACCGCACTTGGATGAAGCTACATCTAGCCATAGATGTAGAGACACAAAATATAACCATTAGAGGGCTAGTCTTTAATAGCCATCAGTATGTAATTGTTGTGGGGAATAATTGAAGGAGCATCCACGATAGGTGGCTATTTGTTGAATGGTTTGGAGGAACTTAAATTCAAAACAACCATAAGTCCAATTCCCAAGTTTTTTTGAGTTAGTAAGCCTTTCAAGTATAAATATATTCGAATATGAATTTATCAGGTATCCATTCACCGAGTCGGTATGTTTTGTGGAGAGTGTTGGTATTCAAGTGCCGATTCCTTTCAGGAAGGTTTTTTATTAATTCTTTTCCATAATAAGTTAAATCAAGCGATTGGATATTGAGATTATTAAGGGTTACTTTTTTCTTGTTATGTTTTCTTTACTGCGAATTCGATTGTTATGTAGGGAGGTGTATTGACGTTTGTAGCCCAGTTCTGTTATAGAAACTAGCATATTCATTCTCATTTATTGCATCCCAATTATTAAAACCATTCAATCGCTTAATTCTACCATTGGGATTGAATTCCAACCGGTTCGGAAGTTTTGCTTGGTTTAGATGATTTCAAGTAGGTTAGTTTCGATTTGAGAATTCCTTTTACTGACAAGTTTGCCATTTAAGGTGCTTTAATTGATTTTTCATTCAGTAATTTCAAGTAGAGGTTTTTTTGAAACCTATAATACCTAAGTCGATTAAGTGGCTCACTTTTTTTTACCTTCTTAAACTAATTATTGATGAAGCAGTATTGGTTATTTGCCTTATTAGGTATTAATATTATAATAGGCGCTTTCAGCCTTCAAAGAAGCCCTTTTTGGGGACTTGTCTATGACCAATCTCGGGATTCTGCTTGTTGCAGACATGATCAGCTTATAATAAAGCATTATTATTCATTTGTTTTTTTTAGATTTAAACTGACTGAAGGCTTTACTGACGAAGTAGTCAGCAATCACAATTTCGAAGGGTGCTATTGGATGTGTGTAGAATAACAGAATACTTCCAATTCTTGTTGGTTAATTGTAGAAAAGCTACTCTATACAATTCTGTTTTGGTTATTTGAGTTTTCAAATCTTGCTAATTTAGCTGCTTGAAATGTCATTATTATTACAATTATAACACATGAATTTCCTCGGTTGGTGTATATTATTAATCCTTTTTCCTATGGGGTGTATTTCGCAATGGAACACATCCTATAAGGTAATTCCTTATCAAGAGGTGGAAGGCATCAATAGCAAAAGCATTACTCAGGTTGTCCAATCTCTAGATGGTTTTATTTGGATGGGAACGCAACAGGGGCTTGTTCGCTATGACAGCTATGGATATCGACGCTACGAAAACCAAACAGGCTTTTGCAATAGCATTAAGTTTCTGACAGTAGCCTCGAATAATCGTTTGTGGCTGCTTTTTACAGACAATACCATCGCCTATTTTGACTGCAATAGCGGGCAATTTGAAAACATTTCTTTGGCAAACCTGAAAATAATACCTGCCCAAGCAACCATTGGCATTGTAAACAAACTGTATGTCGATAAGAAAAACCAATTGTGGCTATGTTCTTCGAACAATGGGGGCTGGATTGGTTTCAATGCCCACGATAGTTGTTTGTACCAATATGACGTATTAACCAAGAACAATTCATTTTTTCCTCCCCAATTTGTAGCCGACCACAACAGGGTGACCCAAGCCCTTGAGGACGAAACCGGATTATACTGGCTCACCACGCCGGACGGCCTGTATAGGTTCGATCCGAATACAAAGAAAACAATCCCGGTATTGAATAAAAGGGGCCATTCGGTTTCGGAATGGCGGGATGATAATTTCACTTGTATGCTCATGCTCGGCAACAATCTCTATCTCGGAAGCTGGGGCGGTGGTCTTTCGGTTTACAACAAGAAAACGAACGCATGGAAAGTGGTGAAATTCGATTCCGCAAAACCGAAAAGCTACACGGCCAATATCATACATTCCATCGTGGCAAAATCGGATTCGGAATTGTACATAGCCAGTCCCGACAAAGGACTGCTGGGTTTTAATACCCATACCCTGCGCTTTCATTATTTTAGCAACGATGCACAAGTGCCAAGATGGCTTTGGAGACAAGTGATGATTGATAAGGATCGAACCCTATGGGGGTTGAACGTGGAAGGGCTTACCCAGATGCGATGGGCAAAAAGTAGGTTCCAATACCACCCTTTTTCAGTTTCTCACTCCGACAATAATATTTTTTACCTGCTCACGGATGTATGGGAGAACAATAGATCAAGGTTGATAGCCACGCAGTTTGCGGACGGGATTCATATAATCGACAAAAAAACAGGAAAATCAATCCTACGTAATGTACGGATGTTGCCCAAAGAAGAAGGGCCATATTCGATCGTGAATGCCCTTGTTTCGGATGATTCTACTCATGCGATGGTGGTAAGCAGGGATTACCTCTATCGCTACGATGCCCGTGCCCAACAATTGGTTCCATTGGAACAGCCTCCCTTGTTAAACGGTACAAACACCAATTTTTTTACCTGTGCTGCCAAAAGCTTGAAAGGCGAATGGTGGTTCGGCAGCTACTGCAACGGTTTTTTTCGGTATAACCGTTCTGGCCATTTGATAGGGCATTATCGGGAAAACGCACATCCCGATTCCGTCATCACGCACAATGCGATTTCCGCGATGGCCTCCGATGCCTTCGGACGGATCTGGTATAGCAGCAAAAGAGGGATGATAGGATTTATAGACCCAGCAAGTGGGCTCCCAGCCTCTAAAAACAGGCTCTCCAACATTTATCGGGACATAAGCACGGCAAAGGCTTTTTGGATTTTTGCCGACCATCGCGGATTACTTTGGGTTTCAACAGACAATGGGCTGTTAGTGCTAGATTGCAAAAAAGAAATTCCTTCCCTCCTTAATGTTTATTCCGCTCAAAACGGTTTGCAGCATCATGTGCTCACCGGACTTTGCGAAGACGACAACGGTATGATCTGGGGGGTCAACGAGGCTACGTTCACGTTGTCTTGCATCCACCCAACGACCGGGCAAATCACCCATTTTGGCATCAAGGAGGGCATCGACCAATTCGGGGCATTGTATCGTGTAAAAAAAACCGAAGGGGGCAAGCTTTGGCTGTTGGCACAAGGCGGCTATTATGAATTCGACCCTGTTTTTTCGGCACCGCCAAGCCAAAGTCCGAAACTCGCGCTCACGTCATTTGAAGTCAATGGATCGGAAATGCAGTTGCCGTTGCCAAATGCAGCTCCTGTACAACTTTCGGCAAGCGATAACAACCTCCACTTTTCTTTTGCGGCTATCGATTATTCGGCCAATTCCAACTACAAATACGCTTATGCGCTTGAAGGGCTCAGCGAAACATGGAACAACAACGGACAGCAAAGAACCGTGGATTACTCGGGTCTGGCCGGAGGCAGCTATGTTTTTAAAGTAAGGATGCTGCAAGGGGGTACGGGCAAAATATTGGGCGAACTTTCGATTCCTTTTTTTATTGCAACGCCGTTCTATAAAAACCCCGTGTTCATTGCGGGTTTACTCGTTTTGACGATCGTTGCGTTATACGGTCTGTTGCGCTATTGGATAAACAAAAAAGAACAAATCGTGCTGCTGGAATGGAAAGCCAATGCCCTTGCGAAAGAAAAGACACAAATGGAATATGAAAGCTTGAAACAACATTTAAATCCCCATTTTTTATTCAATTCCCTTACCTCGCTTAGCAGCCTCATCCGCTTCGATCCCAAAACGGCCAGCACCTTCCTCGACGGTATGAGCAAGATTTATCGGTACATTCTCCAAAGCAAGAACGAAGAGACCGTAAGCCTTAGAAAAGAAATTAATTTCGTTAAAACCTTTATCTATCTTCAAACTACCCGCTTCGGTGATGGGCTGCAAATTTTGATAGATATTTCCGAAGAGCAGATGGGCTACAAAATCGTTCCTGTAACCCTACAAAATTTGATAGAAAATGCCATTAAGCACAATTTGGTGGAAGTCAGTTCGCCGTTGGTGGTCCGGATATTTTGCGAGGGGGAATTTTTGATTGTCCGAAATAATATGCAGGTCAAAAAATTCGTAGGGGCCAGCAATCAGCAAGGCTTATCGAATATGAAATTATTATACAGCTATCTGTCGGAAAAACCGTTGTCCGTTCATTCGGACGATGAATACTTTACAGTAAAAATACCGTTGTTATGAAAATTGTAATCCTGGAAGATGAATCTTTTATTGCCAAAGAATTGGTGGCCAAATTGAAAGAAGTTTGCCCGCATGTGGAGGTATTGGAAATTTTGCCAAGCTTGAAAGCAGCCAGAAAATGGTTGTCTAACCATTCCGAACCCGATTGCTGGTTAATGGACATTCAATTGGGCGACGGCGTGAGCTTTGAATTGTTTGAAAATGCAGCGTTGAACGCTCCAGTAATTTTTACCACTGCCTACGATGAATATGCTTTGCAGGCTTTTAAGGCCAACGGAATTGATTATCTATTGAAACCCGTTGAGGAAAAAGAACTCCAAACGGCCATGGAAAAAGCCGAACGATGGCTTAGCTCCGCTGAACGACAGCTTCCTAAATTGCCAATCGACTGGGCTCAGATTCTTCAGGGCTATGCGCAACCGCAATACAAGGAACGCATTTTGGTGAAACAAGGCAACCAATGGATTTCCCTTCCCACCAAGGATATTGCTTTCATTTTTAAGGAGAAACTCATATTTGTTTACTCCTTTTCCAGCAATAAATATTTATTGGATCTGCCTACTTTGGAAGAAGCTGAGCTGGTACTGAATCCACAGGTATTTTATCGCGCCAACCGACAGCATATCATCAATATCAACTCCATCGCCACCCTTAAATACCTCGATACACAGAAGGTTGCTGTGACTTTGAACGTTGGTAACAAACAGGTGGTGGAAATAAGCAGGGACAAAGCCCCAAGTTTCAGGAAATGGTTGGAGCAATAACCTGTATATCAAATCTATCATTTATGAAATTATGCCTTACAGCCCCATCTCGCCTCAATCCTTTTCCGGAGCGATCAATGAAAAAAAAGTTGGTTTTTTCTGATTCGGTAGCACCCGACTTTTTGTTATTGCTTGTTAGACTTATCGGGGTTGTCCCCTTATTGTGTTTGGAAGCACGCTGTCCCCATCCATTTTTTACAAAAAATTTGGAACAGGGTTGTTTTTCCCACTTATTAATTTTACTCGTCCACGCTTTTTTTAATTTAAAAATGCTTTATTATATGTTGAAAATGTATCGTTCTTTATTCTGGCTCCTTATTGTATCGGCTTTTTTCTTCTTTGATGACGCCATCATAGCCCAGCCTTGTAATTCAATCGCAACCATTAGTTGTGGAACAAACAATGTGTTCACGGTAAACAGCGGGGTTGGTGATGTCAACTATAAAAACGGTATGGGTACTGCTTGTTTCAATACCACCGGCACGGGCGGAGGGGAAAAAATCTATCGTTTTGTTGCACCAGCCACGGGCATTTATCAAGTTGCCACTACTTCGACCGCCACAAGTGGAGCGGTCGAATATTTCTATAAGTATGCATCCGAAGGTTGTTCTCCAACTGGATGGACATGCCTGCTTTACAGTACTACGCCCGCACCCCTCGCTTCATTGGCCTTGAACCAACAAGACAGTATTTTGATATTGGTCAATGCGGAAAGTATAGGCGGTGTTTCGCAATCCTTCCAGATCGGTTGCGCAACACCTTTTCCTTGCGAGAACATACCTTCGATAGGTTGCGGTAGCTCAGTCAATTTCAGTGTAAACGCAGGTTTCGGTCACCCGAATTTCCCCAATGGGGTTTATACATCCTGCTATAGCAATTCCGGCAGGGGGGGATTGGAAAAGATTTATAAGTTCATTGCCCCTAGCACCGGTTTGTATCAATTCGGCACTACTTCGACCAGTAGCAATAGTTCCACCGTGGAATATTTCTACACCAATGCAAGCAACGGATGTAACAATGTTGGAACGGGTTGGACCTGTCTGGGGTATGCTTCCTCTGCTATTCCGCTTACTTCCTTCACCATGAATGCAGGCGATTCTATTTTGATTCTCGCCAATGCCGAAAGCAATGCAGGCGTTAGTCAATCCTTCCAAATCAGTTGTGCTATCGGATTTCCTTGTGATAATATCAGTCCTATTAGCTGCGGCAGCCCAGTAAACTTTAGTGTCAATGCAGGTTTTGGTCACCCGAATTTCCCCAATGGGGTTTATACAACCTGCTATAACAATTCCGGTAGGGGAGGATTGGAGAAAATTTATAAGTTCATTGCCCCTAGCACCGGCTTGTATCAATTCGGCACTACTTCGACCAGTAGCAATGGCTCGACGGTGGAATATTTCTACACCAATGCAAGCAACGGTTGTAACAATGTAGGTACGGGTTGGACCTGTCTGGGCTATGCTTCCTCCGCCGTTCAGCTCACTTCCTTCACCATGAATGCAGGTGATTCAATATTGATTCTAGCCAATGCCGAAAGCAATGCAGGCGTAAGTCAATCCTTCCAAATCAGTTGCGCTATCGGATTTCCATGCGATAATATCACTTCTATCAGCTGCGGCAACCCGGTAAACTTTAGTGTCAATGCAGGGTTTGGTCACACGAATTTCCCCAATGGGGTTTATACAACCTGCTATAACAATTCCGGTAGGGGAGGATTAGAGAAAATTTATAAGTTCATTGCCCCTAGCACCGGCTTGTATCAATTCGGCACTACTTCGACCAGTAGCAATGGCTCGAGGGTGGAATATTTCTATACCAATGCAAGCAACGGTTGTAACAATGTCGGCACAGGTTGGACTTGTTTGGGCTTTAGTTCCAGCTCCACCTCGCTCACTTCCTTCACCATGAATGCTGGGGATTCTATTTTGATTCTTGCCAATGCCGAAAGCAATGCAGGCGTTAGCCAATCTTTTCAAATCAGTTGTGCTATCGGATTTCCTTGCGACAATATAACTTCCATCAGTTGCGGGAGCCCAGTAAACTTTAGTGTCAATTCAGGTTTTGGTCACCCGAATTTCCCCAATGGGGTTTATACATCATGCTATAACAATTCCGGCAGAGGTGGCTTGGAAAAGATTTACAAATTCGTTGCCCCAAGCACTGGGTTGTATCAATTCGGCACAACTTCAACCAGTAGCAATGGTTCTGTGGTGGAATATTTCTACACTAATGCAAGCAACGGATGTAACAATGTTGGCACAGGCTGGACTTGTCTAGGGTATGCTTCCTCAGCGACTCCGCTCACTTCCTTCACCTTGAATGCAGGTGATTCTATTTTGATTCTCGCCAATGCCGAAAGCAATGCAGGCGTTAGTCAATCCTTTCAAATCAGTTGCGCTATTGGTTTTCCTTGCGATAATATTGCTTCCATCAGTTGCGGTAGCCCTGTAAGTTTTAGCGTTGGTGCAGGTTTTGGTCACCCGAATTTCCCTAATGGGGTTTATACATCATGCTATAATAATTCCGGTAGGGGAGGGTTAGAGAAAATTTATAAGTTCATCGCCCCTAGCACCGGTTTGTATCAATTCGGCACTACTTCGACCAGTAGCAATAGCTCAACGGTGGAATATTTCTATACCAATGCAAGCAATGGTTGTAACAATGTTGGTTCGGGCTGGACTTGTTTAGGTTATACTTCAATATCCACACCAATTACTTCCTTGGCCATGAACGCTGGGGATTCCATCTTTATTCTTGCCAATGCAGAAAGCAGTGCAGGTGTAACCCAATCTTTTCAAATCAGTTGCGCAACCCCATTCCCTTGCGATGACATTCGTGCAATCAATTGTGGGGATACCACAACCTTCAATGTGAGTGCAGGCTTGGGCCTTGCCGATTATTACAATGGAGCGGGCACGGGTTGTTACAGAAATACCGGTAGGGGAGGGTTAGAAAAAATCTATCGCTTTGTTGCGCCTTTGTCTGGCTATTATCGTTTGGAAACCACAAGCCCTGCGACTTTTTCTTCCTATGTGGGCTATTTCTATCGCAAGTCCAATAATTGCGGTGGCACTGGTTGGAATTGTTTTGGCTACACTTGGACAATAGCAAAGTTGGACTCTGTTTTCTTGAATTACAAAGACACTTTGTTGATTTTGGTAAACGCAGAAAGCACTGGAGGTATTTCCCAAAGTTTCAAACTCAATTGCGCAACTACTTTTTGTGCCAATTCGCCCATTACCAAAAGCACCAACCTTTCGGGATGTGGATCAGTGGTGCATAATGGAATTACTTACAGCAAATCAATAACATTAAGGGATACCGTACGGACTGCTAAAGGTTGTGATAGTATTTATAATGTTGTTGTCATTAGTGTAACAGCATCACCCACCCCGTCTATTGTTATTGCTGCCAACAGAAACAATATTTCCATTGGTACCGAAGTACAGTTTACCTCAACTGTTCAAAACGAAGGCACTTCACCCACCTACCAATGGAAGAAAAATGGCACTAACGTAGGCTCAGCAAATTCATACAGCAGTTCTACTTTGGCGGATGGAGATTCTGTTTGGTGTTTGTTGACCAGCAGTCTCGCTTGTGCTTCCCCATCGGTCAGTTCCAGCAATAAAATAGTGATGAAAGTGACCAACACTGTGCCCGTGATTACTTCTTTTACACCCCTAAAAGCCAAAATTGGAGATACACTCGTATTGAAAGGAAAAAACTTCGGTATAAATTCTAATAATTGTGTGGTTTATCTTGGTTCCGTAAAAGCAAAAGTGGTTCTGGCTGCTGATACTCTATTGAAGGCTATTGTGCCTGTTGGTGCAGGTTACCAAGCTCCGAGCGTTTCGGTAAATGGATTGTCGGCACAAGCATCGCTTCCTTTTAATCCTGTATTTGCCGCCGCAACCAAATTTCAACCTTATTCATTCGAACCACCAATTGATTCTATTTATGGCATCGATATTACCTCAATTGCCTCAAGTGACTTTGATGGGGATGGTAAAATAGATATTGTAGAATTAGGCAATACATCTATATTCTGCAACCGTAATATATCTACTCCCAAGAAGATTGCATTTGCTCCTAAACAAAAGCTTCTTGATTGGGGTGCTACTGCGAAGTTGTCAATGAATAATCCGATTATCGAAGATTTAGACGGTGATGGGAAGGAAGATATTGTTTTTACTTTAAGTAATACTCAATTTACCGCTAGCAGTATTTATTATTTAAAAAATAAATCTACCGTTTCTCAAATACTATTCGATTCAGCAATATATATAGTTGGTACACTTACAAATACAAATTCCTTTGCAGTAGGTGATATTGATTTAGATGGCAGGCCCGATATTGCGATTAACCGTCAAGGATACGTAGATATACTAAGAAATACCACCTTCAATGGGCAAATTAGTTTTCAATTGGTGCAGTATGTTATTTCTCCTCCAGGTTACCCTCTCAATCAAATTAAAATGGCTGATATGAATGGTGATGGCAAACTTGATTTGGTAATATTGGATACAGATACTTGGAAGACTAAAGTGTATATCAACTATTGCAATATTGGAGAAGTAAATAAATTCTACTATACAGAAACTAAAAGTAATTCTAGTTACTTAACTATTGGCGATTATAATAGTGATAATAAGCTAGATGTAGCAACAGTTTCTGGCGGTGGATTGATTACTTTAAAAAACATAGGAACTAATCCCAATAGTCTTGCCTTTGATACAACCCAATTTATTTCGAGTATCAATGCAAGTGCTATTGAAACTGCTGATTTTAATGGCGATGGCTATCCCGATATTGCAATTTCAGGGTATTATAATAGTGGCTACCTATCAGGAGTAAATTTGATGACCAATCAACAAAAAGCGAATGCTATATCATTTAGTAATCCACAGTCTTATTTGATTGACTCAACTATCACTTCCAATAAACCATTTTCAATAGCCGATTTTGATGGTGATGGTATTCCGGATATTGCCTTTGGGAATTCTAATAACAAGACTTTAGGTAAGGTTTCTTTCTTGCGAAACAGGATTAATACAATCTCAATCACTTCTTTTAGTCCTACTAGCTGTACAGTTGGTACTACTGTAACCATCAACGGATACAATCTCGGAGAGGTAACTGCCGTAAGTTTTGGTGGCGTGTCTGCTGCTTCATTCAATATTGTCAATGACAGCACCATCACCGCAGTGGTAGGAAATGGCAATTCTGGTTCGGTAAGTATTACAGCCCCTTATGGCACAGTTGCTAATGCAGGATTTGTATTTTGTCCTGCGCCCATCAACCAAACGATTACGCGTAGTGGATGCAATGCGGTGGTTTATAAGGGCAAGACCTATACGTCAAACACTTCCTTGGCAGATACCTTGTTCACTGTCAATGGCTGCGATAGTGTGTATTTATCGGTTTCAATTAAAGTAAATAATATTTCCCCTGTTGCACAAAGCAATACCCTTAATGGTTGTAAATCGGTTGTTTATAAAGGCATTGTTTACACCGCCAATAGAGTTGTAATAGATACTATAAAAAGCTTCCAAGGTTGCGACAGTGTATTGCTAACAACTACTATCAAGGTTAACAATACGGATCCTGTTGTCCAAACCCAAACCATAACCGGTTGCCTATCCGTGGTCTATAACTCGGTGATTTACTTCAGTTCCACCCTGCTTACCGATACCGTAAAAAGTAGCCAAGGTTGTGATAGTGTTTACAAGCAAGTAAACATCGTGGTGGCGCAGGCCAATGTGCCATCGGTAACGGCAAGTGCCTCGGCCACTGTTATCAATCAAGGCCAAAGCGTTACGTTCACTGCCGTTGCGGTCAACAAAGGGCCTTCGGATACCTACCAATGGTATAAAAACGCCTCCCCGATTGCCGGAGCTACGGATAGCTTTTACACGACCAATACCCTCCAAAACAATGATATCGTGTATGTATTGTTGAAGAGTTCGTCGCCTTGTTTTGTCAATGGCACTTATAGCTCTAACACCCTCGTCATCACGGTCAACGCCGCCCAATATGCGCTAAGCGGTTCCGTAAAAAATCCACAGGGTAATGTGATACCGAACGTAACAGTTTCACTGAACGGCGGCAGCCCACAAACCGTGAGTGGTAATTATAGTTACAGTGTGGCACCTAATGGCAACTACGGAATTAAAGTGTCTAAAAACAACGATGTAGTAAAATCCAACGGGGTGTCAGCTATTGATATATTGAATGTGCAAGCGCATATCCTCAATAAATTGTCACTCAATTCTCCCTACAAGATCATTGCAGCGGACGTGAATAACGATGGTGCAGTAACTACCATCGACATCCTATTTATCAAACGCTTGATTCTTGGTATAGATACCTCTTTCAAAGGCAATCGCCTTTGGGCTTT
>JAIXOJ010000206.1 GCA_027486835.1 Chitinophagaceae bacterium | reverse complement strand
TGCAATTCTTTTTGGGCAACCACATTGTTCTTAAACACGATGCGCGCAATATCTAAATGGTCAATGTAAATGGGGTGGGCTATTGCTTTTTCATCATCAAAATCTTTATACACTTGATTGGCCTCCCCCTGCTCTTTTGATTGTGCTTGGTTAAGAGCGGTTAATTGGTCTAGTTTAACCTTAGCTGCTTGCAACTCTTTGTCCGTATAGCCCCTAGCTGCAAAGTACGGCTGAATGTCAGCTTCTTGACCATTGATTACGGCTGTAGAAGCTTTGGAAATAAACTCTTTAACGTCAAAGTAATGGTTATCTCCGCCCCCTTCGTTGGGCTGGTTAGAAAGATTCTTGTTGTTATCACTCATACTTGAAATGTTTTAAATAGTAGTTTAAAATAAATAAAGCGTAAAATATATAAGGCAATAATAGAAAATTTCTACTTACGGGCTAAAAAAAATTGAAATGGTGGTTGTAATGTTTATGACCAATGTTTTGGATGCGTAATGGTGTGGGTTGCTTTATGCTATGATAGGGTATCATTTTCGTCAAACTGTTATACCTGTTGAATAAAATTTTTTCGCTCCCATCATTTAAAACTCACTAACCCTTCTCCAAAGGCGACGGAACTGGAAGGGACGGGGGAGAAGTTTGGTCGGATGTTGAGTACAGAACTGTAAATGTGACGTTCATTTAAGGAGAGTGGACAATCTTTCCTGCGATAGTGATTCCAAATGTGTTACGGTCTATTAAGCGAGGTTGAGGTTCGTTTAAGCAGTGTTAAAAGTAGTTATTTAATAGAGAATAACGGAAGTAAGTACCTCACTGGGGAGGTTGCAACAAACTCAGGAACGGCAAATAACACTTGATTGGTATTGCCAATAAAAATGATTAAAATGGAATAGAATCGTTCGTCAACTTCTTGTTTTCGATGATAGACTAAGAATTTTCCACCAAAGAAAAACGCTTTTTGAATAGTAGCGCATGGAGTGCCATTGCCATGAATCCAACAAAAAAAAGCTAGAAATCTCATAAGGTGTTTAAAGGTTTCAATAGCTCAACACCATCACTCCAATTGCATTTCTTTACATTGCGCAGCTAATAAATTAAAATGAAGCAACATAATTTTAATTCTGGCCCATCTATCTTGCCACCAACCGTTTTGCAACAGGCTGCAAATGCAGTAATTGAATTGGACAATACCGGTTTGTCTATACTTGAAATAGGACACCGTACGCCCTATTTTATGGCGATTATGGAAGAGGCTCGCACGCTAGCCAAAGAACTGATGCAGTTAAATGACGAGTATGAAGTGATGTATTTGCACGGAGGGGCTACTACTCAGTTTATGCAAATACCTATGAACTTGCTAGACTCTGAAGAAACAGCAGCCTACTGCGACAATGGTGTGTGGGGAAGCAAGGCCATAAAAGAAGCTGCTTTGTTTGGAAAAGTAAACGTTGTGGCATCATCCAAAGACCTTAAATACACCTATATCCCCAAAGATTTTTCCTTACCCAGCAACACAAAATATTTGCACATCACCAGCAACAATACTGTTGAAGGGACCCAATGGCACACATTTCCAGAAGTGGATGTGCCATTGATTGCTGATATGAGTAGCGATATACTAAGCCGCGAAATACCCTTTAATCAATTTGCACTCATTTATGCCGGTGCACAAAAAAACATGGGGGCTGCGGGTGTAAACATGGTGGCAGTAAGAAAAGATATTTTGGGAGGCATCTCCCGCCCTATACCTGCTATCATGGATTATCAAAAGCATATTGAGGCAGGTTCGCTCATGAATACCCCACCAGTGTTTGCCGTTTATGTGGCTATGCTTACCCTGCGCTGGATAAAGGCATCGGGAGGGTTGAAAGTGATGGAGGCAGATAGCATTGCCAAAAGCAATTTATTATACAACACAATAGATGCGCTACCTGTGTTTCATTGCCCTATTGCCAAAGAGGATAGAAGCAGGATGAACGCCGTATTTTTCTTAGCCGATCCAGCACTTGAGACACCGTTTCTGGATAAATGCAAAGCTGCTGGCATGGTGGGCGTAAAAGGTTACAGAACGGTGGGGGGCATAAGGGTGAGTATGTACAATGCTTTGCCCATGGAAAGCGTGGTAAACATTACCGACCTGATGAAAGATTTTGCCAATAGCGTAGGATAATAAGAATGCCCTAATAGGATTTATCCAAAACACTTTGTCAAAATGAACAGGAATCTGGACATAACAACAAGATTAGGTGGAACTACATTCATCTCAATATTTTCTTTTACACTTTATATTTTTCGTTTTAATCATGAGCCACATACAACCTTTTAAAGCATTAAGACCCCAACCTTCTTTGGCAAAAGCAGTTGCCAGCAAACCTTATGACGTTCTGAACAGTGCGGAGGCAAAACAAGAAGTGGGTACCAATGCCTATTCATTTTTGCAGGTAACCAAAAGCGAAATCAGTTTACCTGCTGATGTAGATGTACACAGCCCCGCCGTATATGAGCAAGCACGCATCAACTTGCAAGGTTTGATTACCGACGGGGTATTGTTTAGAGAGGAAACACCCTGCTACTACATTTACCAATTGGTGATGAATGGCCGCAGTCAAACAGGACTAGTCTGTGGAAGCAGCGTGGATGATTACGAAAACAATATCATTAAAAAGCATGAATTTACTCGTCCTGAAAAAGAGCAAGATCGTATTAACCATATTACCACTACGCGTGCTCAAACTGGTAACGTGTTTTTGGCGTACAAAAACGTGGCAGATATGGACACACTTGTAGATAATTGGAAAACGCATAACACACCAGTGTATGATTTTATTGCCGATGATAACATTGGTCACACTATTTGGCAGGTGAACGATCCTGCTGTTGTGCAATCCATTACCGACATTTTTGCCACCCAAGTACCCTGTACCTATATAGCCGATGGCCACCACCGGGCAGCATCGGCAGCTAAAGTGCGCAAAGCATTGGGAGATGCAGCTACGGCAGATAGTAATTACTTTTTGACTACCCTTTTTCCATCGAACCAATTGCTGATTATGGACTACAATCGGTTGGCCAAAGACTTAAACGGCCACACACCCGATAGTTTTCTTGCAGCAATTAATGAGCAATTCTTAGTAAAGAAAATAGGTAGCGAACCATTGAAACCTAATCAACTACATGAGTTTGGGATGTACCTGCATGGCAATTGGTATCGCTTAACAGCAAAAGCAGGCAGTTTTACTGAAGACCCCATCGGAATATTAGACGTAACCATTCTTCAAAATAATTTGCTCGATGCAATACTTGCCATCAAAGACCCACGCACAGATAAAAGAATCGATTTTGTGGGGGGCATCAGGGGCTTGCAAGGATTGGTTGATAGGGTGAACAGTGGCGAAATGGCAGTTGCCTTTAGTTTTTACCCTGTAACTATCCAACAACTATTTGACATAGCAGACAGCGGCAATGTAATGCCGCCCAAAAGCACTTGGTTTGAACCCAAACTCCGTGATGGGCTTTTGACACACTTGATTTAATTGTCACAAAGGCAGATACCTAAATATTAGTACAGCTTTTACCCATATTATAATGAACTTACCACGAATGTTCGAAGATATAAACAATTGATTCGTTCTTTCGTGGTAATAATTTTCTTATGTTACTTGTTATACAAAAATAAAAAGTAAAAAAGGTATTGCGTCTGCGGCAAATGAAAAAAACAAAACAAATCTTCAACTTAACCAAGAGAATAAGCACTAAGACAATCGAATTACTTTTCTCAGAAAACCTCATAAAATATATTCTGCTTGAAGGATTCGCTAAATGCTGCTTCCTGATTTACTTGCTGTATTATACTTTTGAGAAGCCCTCCCGATTTTCGGTTGTGGTTAATTTACCAATGCTACCTCTTTGTTTTATTGCACTAGATGAAAATACCCATATTTTTGATTCAGTACTTATTTTTGGATTTTAAAAAGAAATAAAGTTTTCTTAACAGAGGTATAGCACAACTTTATAAGGCAACTTTTCATTATTAAATTTTAGGTTACATAATTCAAATTATCTAGACTGTTTTTATCAAATTAATATATGACACATTATTCTGAAATAATAACGATAAATCCACAAATCAGATTTGGACAACCAACTATCAGGGGGATGCGGATAACTGTATCTGATATTCTACTTTGGCTTGCATCTGGAATGACAGCGTCAGAAATTTTGGAAGATTATCCAGATTTACAACAAGAAGATATCCATGCAGCACTTTCGTACGCTGCAGACAGAGAGCATAAAATCCGTATTGCTTCATGAAAATTCTATTGGATCAAAATATTTCACATCGAGTATTACATAAAATACGTAATGATTTTCCGGAAGCAAGGCATGTAAGAGATTTTAATATGCAGTTCTGCACTGATATTGAAATATGGAGGTTTGCAAAAGAGCACAGTTTTACGCTGGTTACCTATGATGCAGATTTCAATGATTTTTTGACTCTAAAAGGACATCCCCCTAAAATTATTTGGTTGCGATTTGGAAACATGCTAACTCAATATTTAGCGGAAAGAATGAATCATCACAAATATTTAATTAATACATTCATAAACGACCCCACATTTTTAGATGTTGGTTGTTTAGAAATTAATAATTAATCAAACATACTTAGTCACTAGCGGTATACCACCCCTAATTATGATGGCATAAGGATAATGTTTTTCAAATCTATAAAACGTTTTTTGTTTGCAAAGTATTGGCTGGAAAAGTTCGTTCGCAACAATTTATTTTGATGTTTTTTTCAACGGAATAAATGGTTGGGTAAAGCAGCCCTTTAAGAAATAAACAATTCGCAACATTTAACCAATAAATGAACCATATATATTTGTACATTATCTAATCGTAAAAGTCTATAAATTTCGGCAACTTTTTCCATTTTTCTATCTTGCATACATAAAAATATACTACCCTATTTTGTCAACTAAACTCATTTAATTGCATGCAACGGATCATTTTGGCTTCACAATCGCCTCGAAGAAAACAACTATTAGAATGGGCGGAGGTATCTTTTGATGTAATTATACAGCCTACGGATGAATCTTTTCCAGAAGGTACACCAGCAGTTGATGCGCCATTATTGATAGCCCGAGAAAAAGCTAAATCAGTACATAACCTTATTGCAACAGATAAGGCATTGTCACAGCACAAAGGCAAATCCATATTGGCAGCAGACACTGTGGTAATACTGGACAATACCATAATTGGAAAACCCAAAAGCCGAACAGAAGCCATTGAAACACTTACCAAGCTATCGGGCAAGAAACATCAGGTGGTTACTGGGGTAAGCATCCTTACGGAGAATGGGGAAATTGGTTTTTCTGATGTTACAACCGTGTCGTTTCATGAACTTACTACCGAGCAAATTTCTTTTTATGTGGACAAATACCAGCCTTATGATAAAGCGGGAGCCTATGCCATTCAAGAATGGATTGGTGTAGTGGGTATTGCATCTATTGAAGGCGATTTTTACAATGTAATGGGCTTGCCTGTTAGTAAAGTCGTGCAGGCATTAATGTAGAATCCCTTTTTGAAAGGTAGTTGATAGGTAAAAAGATTTTCAAGAAACTACACACTAGCTTAATACTTAAATAGGACAACAATCCGATTGAATTCTATTAAGCAAAGCTGTATTAACTACCACTTATCACCTAATACTTAAAACCTAAATAATAATACCCACAATGGAGATAACAGAAAAACTTCTTCAGTATGTATGGCAATTCCAATCTTTCAATCGGCAAGACTTACAACTAAAAAATGGACAACCATTCCGAATTACAAAACCTGGTAAATGGAACCATCATCAGGGACCTGATTTTGTGGATGCATTGGTAGTAATTGAGGATGTTCAATGGGCAGGAAATGTGGAAATACACATTATGCCTTCTGATTGGAAACTTCATGGTCATGCTGGCGACAAACAGTATGATAATGTGATACTGCATGTGGTTTGGAAATGCGACACGGCTGTTTTTGACAAGCACGGCAACGAAATTCCTGTATTTGAAATGGCAGAAAGAATACCGAAAGCTTTGTTAGCACAGTACCAGACTTTAATGAAAGGCAATGTAATCCCTTGCCAAGAAGCTAATTTGGGTAAGCTGAATGCATTGAGTTGGCTTGCTTGGAAAGAAAGACTGGTAGCAGAAAGGCTTACAAGAAAATCTGCTCATATCATGGAATTATATGAGCAGAGCAACCATCATTGGGAAGAGGTGTTTTGGTGGACTTTGGCAAGTAATTTTGGTATGAAAGTGAATAGCGCACTTTTTGAAGACATGGCTAGGCGCATACCGCTAAACCTATTGGCAAAACACAAGAATCAAATACATCAAGTAGAAGCATTACTGATGGGGCAAGCGAATCTATTGGACAATCATATGGAAGAAGTTTATCCGCAAATGCTACAAAAAGAATATCGATTTCTTCAACAGAAATACCAATTAAGCCCCTCCCCCATTCAGCCCAATTTTTTACGGATGCGACCAGCCAATTTCCCAACAGTTAGGCTGGCCCAGTTGGCCATGCTTATTCATCAGTCAACGCATTTGTTTTCAGTTATAAAAGAGACAAACGAAATAGATCAATTGCGTCAATTTTTTGGTGTTACCGCGAATGATTATTGGCATTACCACTATCGATTCAACCAAACCACTGCATATCAGCCCAAACAAATAGGTAATAGCAGCATTAATAACTTGATTATCAATACCATTGCCCCCATCCTTTTTGCGTATGGAAGTCACCATAAAAATGAATCGCTAAAAGAAAAAGCCGTCTATTGGCTTACCATCACCCCTAAAGAAGACAATCAAATTACCAAGCAATGGAAAAATTATGGAGAGATTGCCCATACTGCTTTCGATTCGCAAGCCCTTATAGAACTTACCAACAATTATTGCACAAAAAAACGTTGCTTAGATTGCGCCCTTGGCAATAAAATTTTAACAACAGCATGGAAGTAGATTATATCATTGTGGGGCAGGGGCTTTGTGGTAGTTTTTTGAGCTATTACTTAATGCAAGCAGGAAAAAAAATATTGGTCATTGATGAATCAAAACCATTTACGGCCTCAAAAGTGGCTAGTGGGGTTATTAATCCTGTTACCGGGCGCCGAATCGTTCGCACTTGGATGATAGAAACCTTGCAACCTTTTGCCCTTTCAGCTTATACTGCCTTGGGTAATGAATTAGGGTGTACTCTGATTAGCCAAAGAAACATTTTGGACTTTCACCCAACCCCTCAAATGATGCTGGCCTTTGCAGAACGGATACCCGAGGAAACGGAATACCTGCGACAAGTTGCAGAACCCTCTGTATTTGACCCTTTTTTCCAATTTTATTTTGGCATTGGGGAAATTAACCCCTGCTATTTGGTGGACATATCCACATTAATAGATAGGTGGCGGGCTGTTTTGTTGCAACAAAACAGTATTTGGGAAACTCGATTTGAGCAAGATGCACTGCAATTGAATAAGGAAGCCAATGGGGGAATTAGTTACAATGGGGTAAAAGCGACTAAAATTATTTTCTGCGATGGTTGCGATGGCGCAGCTAGCCCTTTTTTCCAACTACTGCCCTATGCACGAAACAAAGGGGAAGCCATCATTGCCTCCATACCAGATTTGCCCCGCCAACATGTTTATAAACAGGGAATTAATCTTGTGCCTTGGAAAGAAAATTTGTGGTGGATAGGCTCTACTTACGATTGGAATTTTACAGACCTACTTCCTTCGGCTGCTTTTCACCAGAAAGTAACCACCCAATTGAAGCTATGGTTAAAACTACCTTTTCAAATAGAAGACCATATTGCTTCGGAGCGTCCTGCCAATATGGAACGCCGTCCATTCGTTGGTTTTCATCCGCAGTTTCCATCGGTTGGTTTGCTCAATGGAATGGGTACAAAAGGTTGCACCTTGGCCCCTTATTTTGCAAATCAACTAGCTGAATATTTAACTCAGGGTACACCGCTTCTACCACAGGCAGATGTGCAGCGGTTTAGCAAAATATTGAGTAGGGGTGCTATTCCCAATCATTTACAATAGCAATAATACTTAACCAAATTTCTATTTACGTAATTCGCGTATAAAATTATGGCTACCTAGCCTATATACTTATTAACACTCTTAAAGTTGGTTGAAATTATGACACAATCAATGTATAGAAATTCATTTTTTACATTAATCATTATTTTTTTATTTTGTACGGTTTCAAAAGGACAAAAAAAATTTCCTTCCCATATCGACTCAAGTTTTTTTTGCTGGACTCCTACTACTAAAAACAAAGTTGTACAAGGAGTAGCCATTGGTTTGACAGCTCATCCTTGGTCCTCTTGGGATGATACAATTTTTGTAAAAGTTAATGGGGTTAATTTAGAAGTTGAGCCTTTTGGAATCATTGGTGGTGTATGGGGAACAATGTATGGTCTAATTGGAATAAATGATGAAAATGGCAACCGATTAAGCTTTTTTTCTAACCATGGCTATGATAGTTTGTCAGAAATTTACACAGAATATGGCACACATATAAATGGATTATCCATTAGTATAGGAGGAATTGACAACTCTTACAATCATGGTATTATCTTCAACGGTCTATCAGGTTTTTCTCATGAAATTAAAGGTTTTCAATTCAGTGGTTTAATCAATACAACAGTTGATTTAAAAGGGGTATCAGTCGCAGGACTAGCAAACGTTGCAACCAAAGCAAACGGAATACAAATTGGATTAATTAACAAATGCAAAACTGGAAATGTGTTGCAATTAGGTTTATTTAATAGAATTGGAAAACGAGTAATCCCATTTATAAATTTTAGAATAAAAAAGACCAAATAATTAAGAGAATCAGCGGTTTTGTCTTAGGCGGTAAACGAACAAAGGACACTATTATACCGAAAACGGGATAAAAACTGGGTTCTTTCTTCTTTTATGCTGCATAATTAAGTACTGTTTCCGTGTCATAATATTGAAAATTAAGTGTAAGCAATGTATCTATTTTAACCTTTTTGGATTCATTTATATTGGTAAAGAAATCTTTAATAGCATCGTGAAATTTTTTAGGGGTTTCATAGTACTCTCCATAGAGCAGTTCTTTTTTCGTAAGCTTCCAAAGCCTTTCAATTATGTTGAGGTTGGGGGAATAAGTTGGCAAGAACAATAAATCTATCTCCAGTCTTTTTGCAGCAGTCTTTACAAAATCGCAATGTTGATACCTTGCATTAACCAATACTATGGTTATTACTTTGTCGGTGTATATCTGCCTTATCTGTTCGAGAAATTCTACGACGGTTTCGGCATTGACATAAGTGGTGTTTATCAATGTATGTACTTTCTTAGTTACCGCATCGACCGCCCCAAGCACGTTTATCCTATTCCTACCAGCAGAACCTTTTATGAAAACCCTTGTCCTGCACCACAAAAAGCACAGAAAAGTTGAAAGAACAAAATGTGATGCGTCCATGAAAAAGACATGCCTCTTGGAATCTTTAGCTTCTTTGAGTCTAGGTGTCAATTCAGTTTCCACCCAGATTTTCTGTTCGACCGTATTGGCGTTTGCTGGGATTTGTCCCGCTTTGAGGTATCTAAAATCGTGTTTCTTGAGAAAAGTTCTTATTTGAGTTGGACTTCTCACTAGGCCAGTAAGTTCTTCAATCCTGCATTTTGCCTCGTTCAAAGTATGCGGAGGTCGTGTGCTAAAATTTGGTATCAAAATCGAGGAAAAATTATCCAATTCGCTCACGTTAGTCCCGTAATTGTTGGTATAAAGCCCCTTCAAGCCTTGTTTGTTATATACTTTCAACCACTTTGAAACGTAACTAGATCCAAAACCAAAATCTTCAGCTATTTTTTTGTTAGTACGACCTGAAATATGTTTAGACGCAACTACGAGAAGTCGTTTGCGAATCATAGGACTTTCACTTCCAAACCTATCAGCACAAATTTTCTTGAAATCAGCTTCTGTCAATTCAAATTTGTAACCCATAAATAATCATTTTCGCAAAAAAAATGATCCCTGTAGTTGGGGTATTTGCTTTGACTTTTTTGTGGAATAATATATGAAACCAAATAAATTATCCAAAAGAACATGTCGGTTTTTTATCCCGTTTATAGTATAGGTAATTCAATTTAGCTTTTGTAAAATCTCAATTACCGTTTTGATATTGCAACAAAGTCCCCCCTCGAAACTAGAGCCTCAATAGTTTTTGTATTTAGTTTGATAACATCCAATCAACCCTTTTTCAAAGGCAAGTTTCCAAACAAAAACCTTGAATATCTTCAAAAATAAAAAAACATTCTTCGGTTATTTTTTGCTTTTCTCAAAAAAAGTTTTGTCCGTTTAATTTCCCACCCTTTACTTTGCAATTCAAAGTACTTTTATGGAAAGGATAATTGAAGAATCAGGAAAGGAATTGAAGCATATCAAAAACATGATGGAGCGAAGCAGCCGCTTTATAAGCCTAAGTGGGTGGAGCGGTGTTTCGGCTGGTATCTGTGCTTTGATTGGTGCTTTTTTTGCAAATAATGTGCTGTCAAGCCTTGCCTTAAAACGTACTCCAGTACCAATTTATTCTTCGGATATTGTTGCTTTGATCAACAATGAATTGTTTCAAATTGCGGCAATCACATTTATTGCCGCATTCGTTACCTCTTTTCTATTTACCTGGAGGAGAAGTAAAAAAACAAATACTTCACTATGGGGTGCTACTTCTAAACGGTTATTCATTAATGTTAGTGTACCCTTGGCGGTGGGTGGAATCTTTTTATTGAAGCTGTTAGAAGAGGGCGTAATTGGTTATATAGCACCAGGATGCTTAATATTCTACGGACTTGCTCTTGTGAATGCATCTAAGTTTACCCTTGGCGAAGTTCGATATCTGGGCTACTTACAATTACTATTAGGTACCATTTCTTTATGGTTTATTGGCAATGGATTGATTTTTTGGACAATAGGTTTTGGCATATTACACATTGTTTACGGCATCGTAATGTGGTATAAATATGAAAGAAACTAAACGAATGCTTCATTTAATGGCTATGCCAAAGTAACCACAGGCTGCATAGAACCTTAAGCTTATCTACACTCGAACAACTATCTATTTGGACTTAACATTTCACCCATTGACCATCAAAATATGAATCCCATACTACACTTAAATAAGGCTTTTGACAGTCGAATCCGTTTGGGGATCATGAGTGCGCTGATGGTAAGCCAGCACATTAATTTCAACGACTTGAAAGAACTATTACAAATCACTGACGGTAATCTTGCCAGCCATATTAAGGCATTAGATGAGATGGATTATGTGAAAGTGGAGAAAAGCTTTATTGGGAAAAAGACCAACACTACTTACGCTGCCACCCAGTTAGGTGCTGCTGCCTTTAAGCAACATCTTTACGCCCTAGAAGAAATGATTAAACAGACTAAATAATTTTTTTTACACCTATACTTTGAATTTCAAAGCACTTTAAGAAATGAAAATAATTTATTCCTCCACCAAACTGGCGTTTTTGATTTGGGTAATTACTAATTTACTGATTGCCCTTTGCTACTTCTTTTTCATCTCTATTCCGAGAAGAGAACTGGAACTGTACATTTTTTTCGCCATCTTAATTTGTGGAATTATCCTTAGCATACCATTCTTTTTAATAGTCACTTTATCTTTGAAAATATTGAGCAAATGGTATAAGTCACCAAAGACTAAACTTGAAAGTTTTTTCGTGATTTGTTTAATAACACAAATTCCTTACAGCCTTCTAAACGCTGAATTTTTTGGCACTTTTTCTTTTCAATTTGAAATCAGCTATTGGGGTAAAACGCTACTCCATTTAGGCATATTGTCTAGCTGTACCTGTATTTCTTTATTTCTTTTTAATAAACAATTTACTAACCTTTTAACCACAAATTCTCCTTTTATGGACACGAATCAATTTAATGATGTTACCTCATCTAAGCCAACCGAAAATCAACAAAAAAGTAACAACCCATCATTACGAAACGATATGGAACAGAAAAAATCGAGTAGAATTCTTATTAAGGGCCTTATTACTGCGGGTCTAATTCTTGGGCTTTTAATTCCCACAGCCTTTGTTCAAAATCTAGTTACTGAAAGAGAAACAAGGCATCAAGAAGTGGTGAAAGAAGTGACAAAAGGTTGGGCAACTGATCAAACGCTCACGGGGCCTTACCTATATATCCCTTACACTACTACCGTGAAAGACAACGAAAATAAAGATGTAACGATAACTCGTGACTTGTTTTTATTACCAGAAAATCAAAACGTAGATGGAGAAGTGATTCCTGAAATACGACCAAGATCAATCTACAAAGTACTATTATACAGAAGTAAAATAAAAAACATGGGCAACTTTAACCTGCAAATTCCAAAGGATATTGCTCCAGAATCGATTGTGTGGAAAGATGCCAAACTGTGCTTGGGTATTACCGATTATAAAGGGATTGAGGAGAAAGTAAGTATTCAATTTAATGGTGCTAGGGTAGATGTGGCACCCGGACTTCCCATAAAACTTACGGAAGTAATTAGTACAACAGCGCCTGCAAGCGAAAACGGTTCGGAGAATAATGTGGCAAAACAGGAAACCAGAGAATCGATTGGCCTTTCTGCTCCAGTTACGTTATCTGTTTTGGATTTGGCAAAACCGCTTTCTTTTGCCTTTGAAATAAAACTAAAGGGCAGCGAACAGCTTCATTTCATGCCCCTTAGTGCCAACAGCAACTATACCATCAAATCCTCGTGGGCAAGTCCGAAATTTGATGGCAACAACTTACCCAACACTAGAAAGGTGAGTAACGAAGGCTTTGAAGCAAAGTGGAGTTTCAACAATGCTAATTTGCCCTTTGGCACGGTGGTGAAAGATTTTAATTTCAACAAACAAAACCTTGCTTTTGGTGTAAGCTTGGTTCAACCGGCAGACCAATACGCCAAGACTATGCGTAGTGTTAAGTATGCCATTCTTTTTATTGGGCTCACTTTTGCACTTTTCTTTATCATCGAGTTGATGCAGCATAAACCTATGCATCCGATACAATACATTTTAATTGGTATGGCATTGGTAATTTTCTTTACCCTTTTGCTTTCTATCAGTGAGTTTATTCCTTTTGATATTGCATATTTAATTGCTGCTTTTGCCACCATTTTACTTATAACCATATACGCTAAGGCCCATTTTGGAAGTGCTAAATCAGCGAGTGTGTTTGCGAGTTTATTGAGTGGATTGTATGCGTTCATCTTTGTATTAATTCGTTTAGAAGACGCAGCCTTACTTGTGGGTAGTATTGGATTGTTTATTATTCTGGCATTGATCATGTTTGGCAGTAGAAAAATCAATTGGTACCAAAGTAGTTTGCATACCGAATCGTGAAGTCATTCCATTGTTTAAAAACAAAGGGATGAAACTTATTGAAATGGCGATTGGTTAACGCTAATCCTGAAAATGGAAATTACGCTTACATCATAAGCTTCTTGTCCCAACCCAAAACCCTGACTGACTTAAAAAGTTAGTCAGGGTTTTTTATTCCTGCACTATACGATTGGAGTAAATGCCCAATAAAACAACTGCAATACCGACTTTTTTTACAAGAGTAACATTAACAATAATTGGTCATTAGCAAAATTGCCATTGAAGGCAGGGATTTTCATTCTATGTTGCTATTTTGGCGCAACGCATCTAATTATGCTTGCAAAGTAACCACTGAAATGTTCATTTGAGTCTGCCCTCTAAGCAATTCAGAGTGATACAAACGAACCACCCAAATTGCTCAGTCTTCCCCCCGCTGGCGCATTCTATGTCAAAAACCAAATTTTAAGATGCATATTTTAGAGTATTAACATAAGGAGTACCTCTTTTCACTGTGGCAAATACCCTTGCAATTAGTTTACACTTTATGGCATTCATTACCAGCATTGCATTCTTCCCTTCTTTTATTTTCCGATTATAATAATCAGCTATCCCTTTATCGCTTCTTTTTGCTGCTAATGCAGACATGGTTAATATGCTTTTTAGTTTCTTGTTTGCCATTGGGCTTACTTTGGTCTTTCCCCTTATTGATGAGCCAGAGCTATATTCAAATGGTGCTACCCCTGCGTAACATGCCAGTTGTCTTGATGTTTCAAAAGCGGTAACGCATTTTGTGGTAAGTATCAAATTGATGGCTACCTGCTGCCCAATGCCTGGTACAGAGGTTACGAGTTTATATTGTGTTTTCATTTGCTCATTAGCCTCTATTATCTCCATCATCTTCTTTTCAAGTTTCCCGATTATTTCCTTCATTTTTTTTAAAGCATCCTTATTGAGCTCTTGTATTTCAGAAGTAACATCTTTTGGCAAGAAATCATTATTTTCTTCGGTCATAGAGAGCGAAAGAACCGTCTTTAACATCTTTTCCCGTTGATTATTAACCCACATTGCAGCTAAGTAACTGTAAATCTATGCCAGTCATTTGTTTTCGGGTTTCTGGGTTTGTTTGGGGGGACTACAAATTTTCTTTTCTTTACTGGGGTGCTTTTGTATTTCAGCATTTCGTATATCGCTTGTGCTTCTTGACTTGGCTTACTGCATTGAACAACTTTGATGGCTTGGTTATCTTGCCCTTTAATGGTGGTGGTCACCAATTTTTGGGTGTTCATAATGCGCACGATTTCATTCCATTCTTTGTTGCCCCCTTTTTGTTTTAATTGATACCTGATGGTGTTGACTACCCAATAGGCGAGTAATCCTAAATGTAGGTGTGCCATCGTTGCCTTATCCGTCTTATGATAGATAGGGCGTAGGTCTAGGTCGTTTTTCAGCACACTGAACGTTGCTTCTATTTCCCTGATTGTATTGTACACTTTCCATATCAACGTCTCCGAAGACTCATCTAACGAGGTTCTTAGTAGGTAATAGCCTTCTTGCGTGGTGGTATCCACTTCTTTTTTCCATGCTAGTGTAGCGATATTATTATTGTTCTCGCTATCTTCTGTGGTGGTGATCGTATAGTTTTGGTGTATGCTGGGGTATTTTTCTTTTAACCGCCCGATTCGTTGGTGTACTTTCTCCACAGTTTTTATGCCGCTTTTCTTG
>JAIXOJ010000179.1 GCA_027486835.1 Chitinophagaceae bacterium | reverse complement strand
ATGGTGGGCGCATTTAATCCCGCAGCCACTTCATCATTAAATGGATAACTAAAATCGCCGTTGCCTTTAGAATTTATTTTGGTTACGGAGGTAAAACGCACTCTGTCTGTACTTCTTTCCAAGCTGAAATAAGCAATGTTGAGTTCACCTTGGGTTTGCCATACTAAAGATGGTGCAGGATTTTCCCAAGTACCTGTTAGGTTCATTTTTATGTTGGACTTAAATTCCGGTTGTGCTTTTGGTTTTGCGGTTAGCGTAACAATATTAGAGGTAGTGGCACTCCCTTGTTTGTCCACTGCTTGCACTCTATAATATAGGAAGGGCGCATTCAATCCCGCAGCCACTTCATCATTAAATGGATAACTGAAATCACCGTTTCCTTTAGAATTTATTTTGGTTACGGAGGTAAAACGCACTCTGTCCGTACTTCTTTCTAAGCTGAAATAAGCAATGTTGAGTTCCCCTTGTGTTTGCCAAACTATTGATGGTACAGGATTTTCCCATGTACCTGTTAGGTTCATTTTTATGTTGGACTTAAATCCTGGTTCTGCTTTTGGTTTTGCGGTGAGCGTAACAATATTAGAAGTAGTAGCACTTCCTTGTTTGTCCACTGCTTGCACCCTATAATATAGGAAGGGCGCATTTAATCCCGCAGCCACTTCATCATTAAATGGATAACTAAAATCGCCGTTGCCTTTAGAATTTATTTTGGTTACGGAAGTAAAACGCACTCGGTCCGTACTTCTTTCCAAACTGAAATAAGCAATATTGAGTTCGCTCTGGGTTTGCCATACTAATGATGGGGCAGGATTTTCCCAAGTACCTGTTAGGTTCATTTTTATGTTGGACTTAAATCCTGGTTCTTGCTTTGTTTTTGGCGAAAGCGTTACGATGTTCGAATTGGTAGTACTTCCTTGTTTGTCCACCGCTTGCACTCTATAATAGAGGAATGGTGCGTTCAATCCAGCCGCCGTTTCATCGGTATATGGATAGTCAAAATCCCCGTTTCCTTTTGCTATCACAGTGGTGATGGTAGTAAAGCGAATTCTATCAATACTTCTTTGCAGTTTGTATTGACTGATGCCTCTTTCACCAGTTGTTTTCCACAGCAATGATGGCGTATTTCCTTGCCAATTTCCTGACAAACTGAGTTGCAATTTCGATGGAAATTCTATTTCTGGGTTGGGCACTGGTGGATTTGGAATTGGGGTGGTTGGAAGTGGGGGAGTGGGCGGTGTTGTGATCGGATTATTTGGGTTAGGATTTATATCCACTATTCTTTGTTTCAATTTTACGATTGGCGATAACGTGATGTATCCCAATTTATCTACCACCTGCAATCGATAATACAATGTTTGTTCGCCGCCCGCCCAGCTATTGTCGGTGTGGGTGTAATTATTATTGCCGGCGCCTTTTGTGTTTTGCTGCGTTACTTTGGTATAAACGACACCATCGGTGCTGCGCTGTAAATTAAAAGATTGGGTATTGGTTTCATTAAGTGTGGACCAATTGAGTTCTGGATATTGGCCGTACCAACTTCCAGAAAAACCTAATTGCTCCAATGCTTGCGGAATGGCTTTTACGGTTAATTTCTTAGCGCAAATGGTTTGAAGCGCATGTGCATTACCAGTAGAAGCCGTAAATCCAAAATAAACCAGTGGATTTTTATCAAAAACAGTATTGGTAAAATCTTCCTTGTGGGTAAAGATGAGCGTACCATTCAGGTAATAACTCAATTCTTTTGTGCTGGCTTTCCACACAATGCGGCACTCATTTTCCACCCCATTGCCCAAATTCGTTTGAATGGTGAATGGGCCTTTAATCGGAGTTGTTTTTTTATTTTTTACCAGCGAAATATGGCTATTATTTGGGTCGTTGTAGTTGGCATCGTTTTGATAAATATCCATTTCTATACCTACAGAACGATTGAACAATGGGCTATTGCCTCCAGTTGCCACATCAAAATAACCCAAATCGCCGCCGCCGCCATAACCTTCTGGAAATGCCCTTGGCCCATCTTGTTGCAATACAAACACCATTCCGTCGCCTTCGCCTTTTTGGGTGGTATTGAAACTAACATCAAAATCTTCTTGTAAACTAATGGCATTTTTGTACCAAGCTGCCGATGGTGCGCTGCTTAGTGGTGTGGTCATGGTAATGCAATTTCCCCCATTGGAATAAGCAGTACCGCTCAGGTGAAAAGTAAGGTAATCCGATCTGGACACACTGAGTTTTCTAGCAGTAAATTGTTGACGTGAAACACGGTCACCAGTAGCAGCGGTGAACCCAATAAACACACTTGGGTTTTGTCCAAACACAGTATTGGTAAAATCTTCTACATGGGTAAAAAGCAGTGCATTGTTTAGGTAGAGGCTAAATTGTTTGCTATCTGCCTGCCATACAATCCTCACCAAATTTTCTTCGCCCGAATTAAGCCTGGGGTTGATATAAAAAGGCCCTTCAATGGGTTCTGGATTTTTATTTTTTACTAAGGCAATATGGCTTTTTGCTTTGTCGGACCAATTGCCTTTGTTGTTAAACAAGTCAAATTCTACCCCCACGGAGCGATTGTATAAAACATTGTTTTTGTCGTCGTTATAATAACCAAGCGTACCCCCGTTTCGGATAGAAAATAAATCATTTCCATCTTGCTGCATCACAAAAACCATCCCATCGGCACGGCCCCATTGTTGTATCGCAAACGTAAAATCAAAGTCATACCCAAGGTTTACCACGTCCTTGTACCAAGCAGCGGCTGTTGCGCCTTTTTGAAAATCGGTGAGTGTGAACACGCCCCTGTTGGTAGAAGCCGAATTGCCCACAACATTAAAACGTGCATTGTCCAAGCTGTTAACCTGGGCTTGTAATTCCACCAAAAGTCCAGTAATTACCACCAGCATTACCACCAAAAAGAGGGATAGAAATTTTTTCATACAAATTTTTTTGTCGCATTTACAATTATGTTACCAATCTGCGGCTTTTACCGCACTGTTAGCATTTTTTTGGGAAAAATGAGGGCATTTCCCCCAAAAATTTATTGATACTGATGAAAAGATGCACCACATTGCCCAATGCTGCAAGTATATTGTACAATTGAGTGTTAGGCAATAAGTTTGTTTCAGATACGGTTAATTACACTTGTTGGCTTGGGATAAAAAAGATGAAATTGGAGACATGCGCAGTAAAACTTCCCGAAAGTTTCAAACTTTCGGGAAGTTGGCGAATTATATCATTCCATTTTGGGTATCGTTACCACTAACTACTAACCACTAATAACTAACCACTAACCACTAATAACTAACCACTAACCACTATTACAAACCCTTTTTCTGCTGTGATGTAGCACTATCAATTTCCGCTTGTAGCACCGCTAATTTAATTTTCAATTGTGCCTGCTCGAGATATAATTGCGCCAATTTTTTGGGCAATTTCCTTTTCAATATTTCCAATTGCATTTGCCCAATTTCCGCTTCAGGTGGTAGCGGAAATGCGGTTAAGGCAGCCAAAAATTTCATTTGCTCCTCAGCTTTGGTTATTTTTTCAGTGAGGGTTTCATTTTCTAATTCGCACACGGTTAACTGCGCCTTCGATTCCTTGAGTTGAGAGGTTAAAAAATCTTGCACCGCTTCGTCGTCTGCCGCAGATGGCTCGGGGGCTTGCGCAGATAATGTTTGGAATTGTTGCAAAGCATTATCTATGTGGTAAAAAATTTTCCGGCTGTTGTCGGGCAGATTGCGTTTATCCAATTCAGCCATGGACAAAATTGATCTTTCGCAACCTATTAAATCTGCAAAAACGAATTGGGGTAATCCAAATTTTTCTCTGAACTCTTTAATGTAATTCATTTTCAATGTTATTATTTAATTTTCAATCAAGCTGGTAAGGTGAATTTAAAACTTCATGGTAACTGTTTGGGGATGACTGAGGTATTGTTTAACAATGAAAAAAAAATTATTCTCTAAAGTGGCCAACAGTTCTTCAAAAACATGCCGCTTTAAACACAAAATCATAATCATTCTACCCCCCTTTAATAATCTTTAGTGAACCTGTGGCAACATTTGGTATAAATAAAATACTGCCACAGATTTGTGGCAAACTTTGTTGTGGCAAAAATAATTGCCACAGCTATTATTGCCACAGGTTTGTGGCAGCTTTTGTTGTGGCAAATATAATTGCCACAGCTAACATTGCCACAAATTTGTGGCAGCTTTTATTAAAGCAGAAATAATTGCCACAGCTATTACTGCCACAAGCTTGTGGCAACTATTTCATTTACAAATAAATTGCCACAGCTTTTCGCTTCGTAAAATCTTGAGTACTAATTTCTTTTTTTGAAAAAGAATTCTCTTTCAAGCATAAATTTTTCAACCCAGTATCGGAAAGGATTCTGGCATAAAAAAAGGAAAGCTTCACAAAGAAGCCTTCCTTTTTGGAGTGTGCAACTCCTGTATTATGATCAAATAGTTGCAGCCCAAACGGTTTTCAAAAACCTTTAAGGGCAAACTATAATCGCTTAAATAATTGCTACCTGTTCCCTTGTTTTTTTTGTTAATTTTTTAGGTGCTTCTTCCAATGGTTCCTTTTGTTGAGGTTTCTTTTCTGCATGAGCACCAATTGGAAGGTTTACAATAAAAGTGGTGGGCGTATGGTCGTCTGAGGTGTAATGAATGCTACCACCATGTAGTTCCACTATTTTTTTTGCCAATGTCAAGCCCAAGCCTGTGCCCTCAATATTTCCCACATTGCTTGCTCTGAAAAAAGGGCTGTACATTTTACCCACTTCAGCCTCAGGAACTCCGTTACCAAAATCTAATACTTTTATTTCTATGATTTCGTCATGAAAACGAATAATGACCATGGGCGAAGGCTTGCCAAGAGAATATTTAAAGGCATTGCTCAATAAGTTGGTCATGAGCAGATCAAAATATCGGGGATCCACATAAATGGGTTGTTTATACCCACGAGTTTCCACGAATGCAATTCTCCCGTCATTCTGATGACGTTCTAACCTGGCTGCGCAACTTTTGATTTGTTTGTACACATCCACCGGTCTTTTCTCTAAACTAATCTCGCTGTCCGACATTTTTTGCAGCAGCAATACATCATCAATTAAAGTGGACAAACCGTCCACTTCATGTTCCACTTGACCGATGCTCGTAAGTACTGTGGCGGCAATGGAAGGATCCACAGATTTTAGTTGTATTTGCAACAATTCATTTACTGACCGTATGATGGCGAGGGGGGTTTTAAACTCATGCGAAACAAAACTGACAAAATTTGACTTTAGCTCCAGTAATTTCTTTTCTTGTTTTAATTCCTGAACAAGTTGTTGTTCTGTAGTCACATGGTTGTCGGCCACTTTAGACGATACTACCAGTCTATTTTTATTGGCATATCGATCGAAAAAACGCCTCACTTTGCTTTCTAGCCAAGTGAATGTTTCGTCTTTTCGCCGATAACGAAATGTAATACTTTCCAAACCTTTGTCGCCGTTTAATAAATACGCTTCATGATTTTGTGCAATCCTTAGGATGTCATCCTTGTGAAAAAATCTGTACGCATTTTTGCCCACTAATTCCTCTGGTTCATATCCGCCAATTTCTTTAATGGAGGGGGATGCATATACATAAGTGCCGTCCTCTTCATGCAGGCTAATAAAATCGCCCACATTGTTGAGGAGTAGTTCGTAATAATGTTTTAATTCTCGTTCCTTAGTTACATCTTTCAGTGTACCGCTGATTCCCTTGAATTCTTGTTCGTTATTCCACTCCGCATGATAAGTTACTTCCAGCCATTTTACATTGTTCTGTTGGGTAACAATTCTTAGCTCAAAATAACTATCAAGATCGCTTAATAAATGGGCATTATTAATAAAGGTGACTACACTACCGCTATCATCAGGAAACACAAATTCGTTCAATTCTTTGCCAATTGTTTCTTCTACCGTAAAACCTGTTACCCGCTCCCACGACGCATTTAGGTAAGAAAATTGGCCTGAGGAATTCATGTTGAATACTACATCCGATACATTATCCAACACCTGTTGGTATTTGCTTTTGGCTTTTTCAGTTTCTATTTGTGCCAATTTTTCCGAAGTAACATTTTCAGAGAACAAACAAAAACTATTCACCACCCCTTCTAAATTAAGCAAGGGTTGGACCGTAAGTCTTACCCACATGGTAGAACCATCTTTCCGGTAAACCAACATATCCGTTTTATAAGATTGTTTTTGTGCAATGGAAAGGATGGCTTGTTCCACCGCTGATGCATCGGTTGCAGCACCCACAATTAGTTCTGAAAGTAGTTTCCCTTTGCATTCTTCAAGGGTATAACCAAACCATTGCTGTGCGGTTTGGTTGGCCCAAATTATTTTTCTGTCTAGCCCAATTATGGCAACACTGTGGGGGGATGTTTCAATAATTTGTGCAAAAGCCGCAGTCGTCCAAGGTGAATCATTTGTGCTGGGGGATGAATTATTAATCATTTTGGGGTGAAAAATGGTTTGGTTTTAGTTTTTATATGTAAGCAATTCAAAAACAACGGCAACAATTTTACAAAACTAGCGGAAGTAAAGTGCACCATTTTTATATTTTCCAATGGTAATTCAGTTAATTAAAATAATCATGTTGCAAAACTAGCTAACGCAATTTCTTAGCCTGTGTTAGAATCGTCAAATAGTTGTACAAATTCGTCAATCGTTAAAAACAAAAATAAAAACTAGCACAAAATCGTCAAATGATTGTACGAATTCGTCAAACCCCCTTTTTGCTACTACAAAAATGTTCAAGTACTTGTACAAATTCTTCATCGTTATTTCAAGCTCTAACAAAGCCGCACCTTTGAAAAATAACTAACTCCTTATTAATGGAACAAATGCACTTATTATATGTGGAAGATGAAATCATCCTGTCTGCCAATACAAAACGGATATTGGAATATGAAAACTACAAAGTTTCTCAAGCTTTCAATGGCAAAGACGCACTTGAATTGTTGGGGATGCAAGATTTTGACTTAATCATTTGCGATGTAATGATGCCCGAGATGAACGGGATAGAATTTTATAAAAATTTTCTTCAGTTCAATCGAAGCAATACACCATTTATTTTTCTTACAGCCAATGCACATCACGACGATGTTAGGCAGGCGATGAATCTCGGCGTAGATGATTATCTGATTAAGCCAGTGAAAAGTTTGGATTTACTAAAAGCCATAGAAATTCGTTTAGCCAAAAAATTGAAAGTTCAGGAAAGCATCAATAGCCGCATTGCAAAATATTCTGAAGAAATAGCCAAGCGAGATGATTGCTTGCGAGATATTGCCCAAAACCAATCGCATGTTATTAGGGCACCGTTAGCCACTTTAATGGCCATCATCAGTTTAATTGATACCGAAGGCATGGACGAACAAAACAAAATACTCATTGAAAAATTAGCCCCCCTTGCAGATAAACTAGACAATGTTATTCGCGAAAATGTGTACCACATCAATCAAGTGGAACGCGGAGAATGGGCGTAATTATGTGTTAATCAGTAAAAGGTAAATTGTACAAAAAAGCTCATTAAATGCAAACACCCCGAAATTCTAAAAATTTCAGGGTGTTTGCGTTTTGGGAGCAATAAAATAAGTCAGTTTATTTGAAATTAATCATTCTCAATTCTCAATTCTCCACTCTCCATTCTCCACTCTCCATTCTCCATTAAAACTAAAGTTTCCCTCTTTTAATATCATCCACCACGCCAGGATCTAGCAAAGTGGAAGTATCGCCCAAATTTTCTGTTTCGCCCTCGGCAATTTTTCGCAAGATGCGGCGCATGATTTTACCACTTCTGGTTTTAGGCAAGCCATGGACAAACTGAATTTTATCCGGTTTGGCAATAGGGCCAATGATTCTAGTAACGGTTTGCAGGATGTCTTTACGGGTAAGGGTTTCATCACCGTGAATATTGCTGAAGATAACATAAGCGTAAATTCCTTGTCCTTTAATATCATGCGGATAACCCACCACTGCACTTTCCACCACACCCGCGTGCATGTTGATGGCGTTTTCTACCTCAGCGGTACCAATGCGGTGTCCACTCACGTTTAGCACATCGTCCACCCTTCCGGTAATTCTGTAAAAACCTTCTTTATTCCGCATGGCGCCATCGCCCGTGAAATATAAATTAGGGTAAGTAGCAAAATAATTGGTGCGGCAACGCTCATGATCGCCATAAGTAGTTCTAATGATAGACGGCCAAGGATATTTGATACATAAATTACCGCTCACCGTTTCCGCGTCCGGATCGTCAAGCACTTCATTTCCTTTATCATCTACCAACACCATTTGCACACCAGGCAATGGAAGCGTAGCCCAACTTGGAACGGCTGGCGTAATGCCCGCAAGATTGCTAATCATTAATCCACCCGTTTCGGTTTGCCACCAAGTATCCACGATAGGACAAAGTTTTTTGCCTACATATTCGTTGTACCAATGCCAAGCTTCTTCATTAATTGGTTCGCCAACAGTTCCCAACACTTTCAAGGACGATAAATCTTTGCCTTGCAACGGCCCCAAACCAAAACCCATCAAACTGCGGATGGCAGTGGGAGCAGTGTACAAAATGTTTACACGGTATTTGTCCACAATATCCCAAAAACGTCCTGCATCAGGATATGTAGGTACGCCTTCAAAAATTAAAGAAGTAGCTCCCGCGCTTAACGGGCCATATAATATATAGGAGTGCCCAGTGATCCACCCAATATCAGCCGTGCAGAAATGTACTTGTTCTGGTTGGTATTGGAATACATTAACAAAGGTATAGTTGGTGTACACCATGTAACCGCCGCAAGCATGCACCACACCTTTTGGTTTTCCTGTGCTACCCGAAGTGTAGAGAATAAACAATGGATCTTCCGCATCCATGGGTTCTGCTTCAATAAAATGTACACCGTCTTCTTCCACGTGCTTCATTTCATCGTCGTACCAAACATCCCTGCCTTTGATCATGCTTATTGGTGTGTGGGTGCGGGTACAAACAATTACTTTTTTCACGGTGCGGTTGCCAATCAATGCATCGTCAATCACACTTTTTAGTGGAATATCTTTTGCGCCACGGTAGGCACCATCGCAGGTAACAATAAATTCTGCTTGTGCATCGTATAACCTATCGGCAATGCTTTGCGCAGAAAATCCCCCAAAAATCACCGAGTGTACGGCACCAATTCTAGCACAGGCCAACGTTGCAACCGCTAATTCGGGTATCATGCCCATGTAGATACATACCCTGTCCCCTTTTTTTACCCCATTATTTTTAAGCACTTGCCCAAACTGACAAACGCGCTCCAATAATTTTTTGTAAGTGAGTAAACGATTTTTTTCATCGGTAGCATTAGGCTCCCAAATAATAGCGGGTTGGTTGCCCCTTTCTGCAATATGGCGGTCTAAGCAGTTTTCGGTAATGTTCAGTTGTGCACCCTTAAACCATTCCACTTTTGGTTCGGTAAAGTTCCACTCCAGTGTAGTATCCCACTTCTTTTTCCAAGTAAAATTTTCGGCAATCTTACTCCAGAATTCCGCTGGATTTTCCACACTTTGTTGATACGCTTCCTTGTAACCCTCCAAGGAAGTAATTTGATAAGGGTATGACATGCTTCGTTAGAATTTTTTAATTTTCAATTTTTTGTAATGGTAAGCGGGGTGAAGATAATTTTACCCAATCAATTTTGAAGAATGAATTTCAGAAAGGCAAAAGCAAATAGAATTCTCAACTCTCCATTCTCTACTCTCCATTCTCAATTCCCCATTCTCAACTCTCCATTCTCAACTCTCCATTCTCAATTCCCCATTCTGAACTCTCCATTCTCAACTCTCCATTCTCATTCCTCCATTCTCAACTCTCCACTCTCATCTCTCCATTCTCTATTCCCAATTCTCAATTCCACATTTTCCTCCGCAATCTTTTTTAGTTCATGCCATGAAGCTAACATTTGGCTAGACAAAGGGCGTGCGTTCACTGTTTTTTCTTGAGCAAATGCAGCGGCATTTTTCAATCGTTCTTCGGTTAATGGGTGCGTACTTAAAAAAGCAATGCTTTCGGGTAGGGCCGTTTCTTGACGTTTCAGTTCTTCCATCAACCATTTCATGCCAATCGGGTTCACGTGATTTTTCAACATCAGTTCCATCCCTTTTTCGTCTGCCTCTCTTTCTAAACTTCTAGAATAATGTAGGGAATATAATTGCGAAGCATTGTTAATTACCCCTTTAGCCATTCCATCAATACCATTGGTAAAAAATGAAAACATAAAGGAAAAAGATAACTGCGACAGGATGGCACGTAGGGTGTGCCGTTGATTTACATGTGAGGTTTCGTGAGCCAATAAAGCAATCATTTCCTGCGGATTTTGTAGTTGGCGAATAATCCCTTTGTACACCACAATCCGCCCCCCGGGAAATGCAAATGCGTTTACCAAGGTATCATCCACTACCGAAATTTTTATGGGGTATTGTTCACTCAAATGAAGTTCATCGGCAAAGGATTGCAACAACTCCGTTGAACTTCCATCGATGTACTGGTTTGCAGTAAAATCTTCGTAGAATGTTTTTCCCAGCTTAATTTCCTGATTTACCGTTATCAATTTCATGGCGATGGACGGTAAGGCCGCAGTGAATAAAAAGTAAATAAACACCAGCAAACCAAACAGAACGCCCAGCAACACTGGCCATTTTTGTTGCAGCAATTTGTGAGAGAAACCTTTTTGTTGCGATTGAATGGCGGTCATTACTTCTGCATGAAGAGCATGATGTTCAGGTAAAATAATATAGCGTGTGGAAGTAGCGTCAAGATAAACAAAGGCATCAGCCCCCACTAACACATAGCGACATTGCGATAGCGGAAATGCTATACCATTATTATCATTATAATCTTCATCGTACAAACAAAGCTGGTTGTTTACCAGCTCTATTTGCACTTGCGTAGAGGCACTTATTGCCCCGTTATAAAAAGCGATGGGTTCGTTCATGTTTTGTAAGTTGACACCATTAATATATAGTGCGCCAGTTGTTGAAGGGATATAAAAAAGTTTTTCGCCCTTATCTAAATAAGCTGCAATCCACAAAAGGCTATGCTAAAATTAAAAATTACACAGAGTGCCACTGAGTTAACACAGAAAGCCACAGAGTTTAGCGCAGTGTACCTCCGTGACTCCTCAGTGTAACTCGGTGAAATTATTACGCAAAAAACCAAAGAGGTTGGTACTCATGGTTCATTTACACAATCAATCCCAAGTCAAGTAAATCTGCCATGTCATCTCCGGTTGCATTGTCGTAATCAGTTTGTGTTTGCACCAATTCTTCCAAAGAACTATAGTCACCTTCCAATTCAATATGTTCTGCCACGTATTTCATACTTCTCACCACCACCCACGCATACGCCAAACCGAACGTAAACGCAATTAGAAAAAAATTGGTGATAAACAATACAAACAAACTACCTACACTCACCGTACTTTTTAATTGTATCGTTTTTTCACCTTTTGACAGTGAAACATTATTAATGTAGTAAGCAAATAATTTTTTTTGCCACCAAGGAAAATAAATGCCCAGTGTAAAGATGGTGAGCAAATAACCGCCTACTATTATTCCAAACAATTCCCCGCCATTGCCTTTATAAGCAAACTTGGCATCCCCAAATTTGATATTACCAATCAGATAAGTGCGTAAATTGATTACAAACCATGGGGAATAAATACCAAAAGTTATAATAGATAAGAAAATGCCCGTAAAGTAAATTTTTAGGAGTTCAGTGATGTCGCCAGTGTATCCAAATCGGATGCCCTTCCACAAGGTTTTTGCCATTCTGTATTTGTAACCGCCATGAATGGCAAAAGGAAACAAGCACAACAATGCCCCATAAACCAGAAGAATACCAAAGTTTGTTATTTGGTTGTACTGCAAATAACCAGCTGTTGCAATGATGCCGATTAATAGTACAAATGCCCGCACAAAACCTTTAAACATCTCTATGCCTGTACCAGTAAAAGTAAAAGGATGGTCAGCAAGGGTAGTTTGGCTGTACATAAACTGCAGCTTTTTGGCCTTAGCCCAAGGGTAGTACAACCCAAACGTAATAATCGTGAGCAGTGCGTTCACTAAAATGATGGGAAATAATTGGCTTCCACGTCCCACAAACGCCAGCCTAGGTTGAGATGTTGTCATGGTATTTCTTTTTGATGAACCGTAATATTATGAGAAAACACTGAAGTTTTATGGATTTTGCCACTAAAATTATTTTTTTATATAGCCAAGTGTTTCAGTTTTATTTATGTAATGAGTGATCAGTACGAGTTATTGATTTTGAAAACGTAGCGAAATCGATGGGTTGATACCGAATTATACAATTGAAATTTCCAATGAAATAACCAATAAAAAGCGCAATACCGAAACAACAAGTGCTAAACATAACTCTACAAAAGATGGTAAAAAGCGGGGCTATAAGCAAGGGCTATTTGCTAGCGATTCACATGAAATTCACGCTTATCAACAAATACTAAGCGAAGTTTTTCTAACGCCCCCAAATGAAAGTCAAAAGTTGACGAATTTGTACAACTGATTGACGAATTCGTACTACTCCCATGAATTGGGCAACGCTAGTTTTGCCGCAGTGAAAAAAATAAATTTTATTCATCAAAATCACGACAAGGAATTGAGTGGTGCAGTTATATCATTGCGCGGTTTCCAAATTGAGGTTAGCAAAGCGTTTATAATCCACATTCTCGGTGATGTTGGCTTATAGAAAGCAAAAAATAGAAAAATATTTTGGTAGAATGAATAAAGAGTTAGAGGTATTGTTGGTAGATGATTGTGAAATCACCCAATTTTTTCACCGTGAAGTAATCAAAGAAAGTATGCCTAATGTGGCCATACATAGTTTTGAAAATGGGCAGTATGCGCTGGATTTCCTGCTAGGTAATATTCGCCCTAATGTTCAATACCTCGTGTTGTTAGATATTAACATGCCTGTTTTGGATGGGTTTGGTTTGTTAGGCGAAATGCAAAAACATAAAGTATCAACGAATGTAAAAGTGGTGATGGTTTCTTCTTCCATTGATGCCAATGACAGAGTGAGAGCATTGCAATTTCCACACACAATTGGTTATTATGAAAAGCCTTTTACAGCATCTTATGGGTTAGAGCTAGCAATATTGATGGGTTTAACAAAACAAAGTACAATTAAGAGCGAGTAGAATTCTTGGATAGGGTAAGGATGCCAAAGGTGTACGAATAATTTTTTTCGTTTTCAACTTGTTTTTTGTGAAATACAATGTTGGATGGTTGGAAAAAGCAAATTCTGCTCAGTTTCTTGGGAACTCGAATTAAAAAAGTAAACTGTAAGAACTTTCTTATGCCAATCTGTAGTAATCAATCTGAAGCACTATATATTCATCATGATTATTAATCTTATGGCGAATAATTTGGCAACATATAATACAGCAAACCAGGGTGTCAAGATTCAAATATTGCAAGGCTGAAAAAGACTTAGGCTTTCTAACAAATAATGTTATCTGCTTACGGGAAAATGTCATCTGCGAGGGGGAAAATGGCATTTATGTATGAGCAAATGCTATCTCTGAGCGGGAAAATGTCATCTGCGTGCGGGATAATGACATTTATGCATGAGCAAAAGTTATGTGTGAGCGATCAAATGTAATCTGCGTACGGGAAAATGGCATTTATGCATGAGCAAAAGTTATGTGTGAGCGAGCAAATGTTAACTGCGTGCGAGCAAATGTTAATTATGCATGAGCAAAAATCAAGTTCGTGTGAGCAAATGTTAACTGCGTGTGCGCAAATGTTAATTATGCATGAGCAAAAATCAAGTTTGTGTGAGCAAAAGTTAATTACGTGCGAGCAAATGTTAATTATGCATGAGCAAAAAATAAGTTCGTGTGCGCAAATGTTAATTATGCATGGGCAAAAAATAAATCAATGTGGCATTGTGGCATTTTTTGTGGGAATTTGCGGGATTTTTATGTCTAAATGGCGGTTTTTTTGCTTTTTCTAGGGTTTTATGTTAAAGCGCTTTTTTGGGGTGCGAGGTGAGGGGCAGCAGCGTGTTATTTTCATTTAATCGAGTGGGGTGTCTTTTTTTAGTTGTTGAAATTGTTATACGGAGATATACAGAGGTGATACGGAGTGAGAGATTGGGAGTTAATGTTTCTTAGTTTATAGCTTGTACAGAATTACCACCCCGCCCGTTGGGCACCCCTCGAGACGGGAATCGCAGCCCGAGTATCCAGAAACCGACTTTTATGCAAAGAAGTTATTTAGTAGATGCACAGAGGAAATACATAGGTTACACGGAGTTTCACAGAGGTGTCAGGGAGGTGGACGGAGGATTTATATTGTTACAAAGTGGAGAGATAGAGTTAAACAGGTTTTAGTTTCTACATTTTGAATGGATCTCTGCTTCAGCAAGGTTTGCCTAGTTCACCTAAATGCTTTAGCTAAATCTATTTTATAATTTAAGAATCTATACTGTTACTTCGTTTGAAGTAAGGCGAATGGGTGTATTAAAGTTTTTCGCTTTTACTGTACCGAACCGCTATGATGTTGAGGTTTGATAAATGCTGTCTACCGAAAAACAAGTTACATACGCTAAATAAACAATGGGTAAAAGTAGTCGATTAAACGATAATTCTTAATTTGATTGATTTTCCCCAATAAATCTTTTGATAACATTTTCCCCAGGGTTTAACCTCTTTTCTGGTATAGCTTAAATTTGAACTATGAAAGTTGAAACCTAAGTGTTCTGAATATGAGATGTAAGAGGACTTTAGCTTATTGAAAGTTCATAGTTTTTAGAGTTTTTGAAGCTCACTTGTGAAAAATTGTATTTTGTACCCACTACATCTTATTAAAGCCTTGTAATGAAAGTTTATGGTATCATATTTTTCAATTGTTTAGCAGCATAAAAATACCCTCGATGAAATTTTATTTAGTCGTTATTATGCTTTTAAGTACTTCTATTTTGAGGGGGCAATTGCATAAATATGATATTCTATACCCCTCAAAAGAAGACAAGATTTCACAGGCAAAAAGGATTATGAGCCTTAGGCGAAAAGCTATTTTACTTTTTGCTTTCAGAAAATACACTTCTTGGAGTAATACTGAACCCTATACCATTATTGCTTTAATGAAGGATAGTAGTTTCAGATGTTATAAATTATCTATGCCGAACTTGCGTTTGAGCCAAAATACCAATACTGACAAGTTAAAATATAAATTGAGTTTGGTTTATTCTTACAATTTATTTTCTATGAGAAATACCGATAATTGGCAGGAATCGTGCGAAATTCATTCACCAAGTTGCGGTGATTGTACAGAATACGATTTTGTGTTGATGACGAAAAGGAAAATGAAACGTTTATACTTTTATGAACCAACTTTGTATGTTAATTCATGTTCATTAGTAAATGAGAATAAAAGGATTATTGACTTTATTAAAGAGCTTTGGAATTAGGCGCAGCTTTCTTTTTAATTTAAGAATTCGCAAGTTTTAAGTTTTTTTATCGCGCTCTGAGTGAATTGATGAAATTTTGTTGGGTGCAATGATAAGTTCATCAAAAACAGGAATTTTAAACAAATCAGCTACATTAAAATGAACGATAAAAAGCTAAAGTATTTAAAGTGTCTTGAACAATTCAAGGATTGTCCATCGGCTGAATTTATTGAAGTTGATAGAGATGCTTATCGTTGGACAAATAGTCCTGTTACACCAAACGACTTCTTACCGGTTAATTTGATGAATGAACCACCCGCTCGTATGTTAGATGACACGGATAAAATGTGTATGGGGTATGGACTTTCTATGTTTAATTCTTGGAACAATTCCATTAAAAAGTATCAAAAGGAGTTTAAAAAACGAAGGCAACACCAACGAGAACAATTTATTCAAGATAAAGGGAGTTATATTGCATTTCTAAAATTGACAAAAAATGATGGAATTGCAGACGAACCGAATGAAGGGAACTTTGGACACTTTACATTTCATGAATATTCGCCTACAAGATTAGAACTCAAGGTGATACATTTACACAGTATATTTTCTGATGATGGAGAATTTAATAGTCAACAATAACCAATTACTTAATACTACCAATTTTATAAGAGTAGGGGACTTGTCCTATTTTGAAGGGCCTATATTGACTTTATTCGAGGAATTACACACAGGATATCTTTATTTATTTGACTGGATAGACAGAGACGAACATTATAATAGATGGTTGATCTATAGGGTTTCGCCGAAATCTTTATTACAGTTTATCCAAACCAAGATTTCACACCTTGAATTATTTGAAAAACGACCTACAAGAACAGTTTACTTCACAGATATTGATTCAAAGAACAAGCCATGTCATTCTTATGATGCCTTTGAAATAGCGGATTTGCCTACAAAGTATTACCCCAATAGTGATAATCTTTTTGATGTATCTGACTGTAAGTCATTTGATACTATTAAATCGGTCATTATCAATTCATTATCCAGGCACAAATTAGATAATGAGTATCCCGCTAAATACAGCATAAAGATTTTAAAACAACTTGAGGGCAAATCAATTTATTTCAATCAAATTAGTTCTACTTTGACAGATTCAAAACAGTTTCTTTACAGTCGTGATACACGATGTATTTTGTTAAACAATTTCATTTCTAACGAAAAGCTATAGCCTCGTTCTACAAGAAAGTCTACGT
>JAIXOJ010000037.1 GCA_027486835.1 Chitinophagaceae bacterium | reverse complement strand
TAAGGGGGCAATCACAAACCGTTCATTAACAACGTATTAAAAAAAGTGCAAAAAATGCACAACAGCAGCCACTTTCAGCGCATAATGGTGCGGTGAGCAAAAAATACAAAACGTTCCATTCAGTATCATTGATGTTCCATTTTAGCCAGCACTTCGTCCAGTTTTTTGGCCATAATTGCGGTTTGAGCTTTCAATGCCCACACTTCTTGGGGTAGGTTGGGGGTAAATTCGTCTGTGGTGGCGATGTAGCGTACTAACTGCCAGATTTCAAGCACCTGGTCGGGTATTACCACTATGGGGGGGAACTCTGGGCTGTCACTGATCAGTACCAGGCGGTTGTCTGTTTTAAGCCTGTTTAAAAGCCTTTTAATCACTATTCCATGCTCGGCGGTGATTATTACATAAATTTTATAGTCTGCTACATCATCAAGGGTTTCTACAGCTCGGGTGATGGCTATATCGGTGTTTTTTAGCGTGGGGTACATACTTAAGCCCTCTACCTCGAAAGCACGGTAGCTACCGCTAGGAAGGTTGGGTAGGCGAAAGGATGGTTGCTTGCCCATCCACACCATATCGCCATAGCCATTCAAGTAGCCAGCCCTTGCTTTTAAGTCTACAAACACAATATTTTCCTCCCTATCATCCCCCACCACCACCACTTTAGGCGCAACCCACACCCCATCTCCCCATTTATGTACGATTTGCGCTGGTTCGGAAATTAGGTTACCCTTTAGGTTACCATTTAGGTTACCTTTTGGAACGTTTTCCGATTGCTCGCTTTTTTCAATTAGGTTACCTTTTGACAGGTTACTATAAAGCAACTCTTGAATAGGAATCTCGAAAAATCGAGCTAATCGCTCAACCTCAATCATTTTAGGCTCAGTATTCTTATGAATCCAATAAGACACGGTATTTGCGGAGCAATCCGCCTGTAATCCAATACCAGCATAGCTTATACCTTTTATTTTTCTTAGGTACTCGATGTTGCTTCTAAAATTATTTTCCATAAATCTCGAAATTTTGAGAATAAAATTTGGAAATCTCGAAAATTCGAGACTATATTTGCATTCTGTTTAAGGGAACAAATATAATGACTAGGGGTATGAACGAAACAAAGGGTAAAAGAGATGCGGAAAGGGCTGCTAGAGTGCATAAAACGGCAGAATGCCTAGGGGTTTCTACCCGTCATGTAAACAAGGTGCTGAATATGGACTATGATGATGACGAGGTGGTGTGCACATACATGACCCTGCTAGAAGGTGAGAATAAGCTACTTGCGGCGGTGAAAAAGATGATTCCTTTTACCGATTCGGGCAAGTATCCACGCAAAAAAGCGGCGAATGTGTAGGGCTTTCCGCCAAAAAAAGCCGAGAATAACAGGGGGTTTAGCCCTTTTGATGGTTGATTGAAAAATGCTGTAAAGCATGATAGATATAGGTTCTTGATTGTTTAATTACGAAAATAGTGTTATGAAGGTGCGTAAAAGGAAAAAGAGGGGAATGCCCGCATCCTCTAAAGGGGTGTTGAGGATAGTAAGAGGGTGTAGATGCACCAGGCGGCAAATCTTTTGGAAAAAACCACACCCAATAACCCCTGAACTAATTACCCTGATTAGGGAGGCTGCACGCTAAGCCTTAGCGAGGCACAGGTTTACATAATTAGGCGGCACAACGCTGCTTAGTGCCTCTAAAGGCAAGGCCGTTAGAGGGCAACAGGGAGGGTAAGCGTAATTACCTAGGGCGTGGGTCGCAACCCGCTCCTCCCCAATTTTAGTGTGACGTGGGTAGGACTGACCCTACGCATCGGGCTTAAATGTGTGAGCTAGCCGCATGAGAACGGCACGGTGTGGAAAAAAGTGGCGGCGGGGAATAGACCCGCAATTTTTTGAACGATTAAAAGGTTTAACCAGTATGGCTATTATTGAGGAGAGAAAAGAGTTTTATACGGAAGTAAAAGGTATAGATAATAATGGGGGGTTTGTTATTCAGATTCAAAATGATTGTTCGCAATTGCGTGTTCGCACTCCGGATGAATTTATAAGCATTGATCTCGATTCAAGAAACCTATCAAGAATTGCATCAATAATGAATGCAGTAGTAATTGCATACCACAGACAATTGGCTAACGAACCAACACCGCAATAGCCATGAAGTACATTAACAACAATACCAACTTATGCCTAGAGTTCAACGAAATGGTGGCAGTATTGGCGCAAGAAAAGGGAACTACCCTCGAAAAAAGCGAACAGTACTTAAAGAAGGCCAATAGCGTAGGCACGAATGGCTATGGTGCTTGCAAAGACCCAGCCGATAACCGATGCGTGGTGTACATCTGGGAGCAAATGGACAGGAAGTACAAGCGCATGGTGGAGCGATGGTTGAGCAAGCGGCAGGGCTGCCAGCACGAGGCGGAGTGCGAATGTGGCAACCCCTACCGTTATATGCGCAGCGAACCAATGAGGGCGTTGGTGCGGAGGGATGAAAAGGCTACGGAATGGTTGCTGAGATACGAAAAACCATCGGGCGAAAAGCTGCCTAGCAAGAAGATTGATCAGTTGAGCATGGCGGCGGGTGTGTACAATGCGCTTACGCATGTAAATGCGGACAAAAAGGGCATCATCAAGCAGCAATTGAACTACAAGGATGTTACCAGCTTTCATGATGAATTGCTTGCTTACTGCAACCAACTAAAATCCGCTGGAGTGTTGCCTAAGCAGTTCAGCACAGCCTATCGCAGGTTTTTGGCTAACTATAAGGAATATGCCACCGAGGGTTATGCTGCTCTGGTGCATGGCAATGTGGGAAACGATAACCCCGCCAAGCTGGTGGACGATTACAGCAAGAGCGTGCTGCACGAATTGCTGGCACACCCTAACCAGTACGATGACACGATGGTTGCTTTCCTGTACAACAAGTGGGCGAAGGAAAACCAGTACGAACCCATTGGTGCAGCCACGGTGTATGTGCGCCGCCACGAATGGAAGGTGGAACTAACGGCAGAGCGCATGGGTAATGCGGCGCAAAATGAACTGTTGCTTAGGCAGGTGAAGGGCAGAGGACCTAGTGCTCCACTATACATGCTGGAGTGTGATGATTACAACATTAACTACTACTACCAAGATGCCAACGGTAGTAAGCATCGCCGCTATGTAAGCTACATAGTGGCAGATAGCCGCCAAGGCTTGGTGATGGGCAAATGCTACCGAGCGGCAGATGCGCCTACGGTGGACATGGTGCGGATAGCGTGGCTGGATGCCATGTACTACATCCGTTCGTTAACAGGCGGGCAAACCTGGTACCTACCCCACGAGGTGAAGGCTGACCATTGGCAAGCCGCCACGCTGCACCCATGGTTTGCAGAGATTGGGCATTTTATCCCTCCTGCCGTTGGCAACAAACACCGTGGATACATTGAGCAATTGTTTGGCAGCCCCCACTTTAAGCGTTGCGAAAAGATGGCCGCCCACCGAGAGCTGAACTATAATGGTAATAACGTGACTTCTGCACCAGGCGTGAACATGGAGGCCGTAAAGGCCAACGCCAACCGCCGTCTATCGCTCGGCGAGGCTTCGGATGCACAGGTGGAGACGCTTTTCTTTTACGCCCGCAACATGCCCAACATTACTGGGCGAGACTTGGAAGCTAGCAGCCGAGAGGAGCAATGGAAAGCCGATTGGGCAAAGCTGCCGGAGAGCCGCAAGCGGTCAATAAGTGACGAACAGTTTTTGGGCATATTCGGCATTAAGCACGAGCCGCAGGGCAGGGCAATTACCATTACCAATAGGGGCATTGAGCCGCAGATAGGCAATGAGCAGTACAGCTACGACCTGCCAGATGCGGTGGGCATGATGCACCTGATTGGCAAGAAAGTATCGGTGGTGTATGACCCTTACGACATGAGCAGGGTGTTGATTACCGATGGCGAAGGGGTACGGTTTGTGGCACAAGCGGCAGAATTCCACGCTAGAGCCGTGGCCGACAGCACAGCGGGCAGCCGTGAGGCACTCAACAAAGTGCTAGCGGATAAAAAAGCGCAAGTGGCAGCCATTGGCGAAAGGAAGGCGAAACGTAAGGAGCTATTGGACGAACACAACTACCTAGACTATGAGCAAATACGCTTTGCAGGCATGATGCCTAAGGAGCAACTGGCAAAGGTGGAAACAAAGTATATCAAGCACAGCAGCGAACCGGCTGTGGCGGAGGAGGATAGCGAGGAGGAGGAATTTGATGTGGCAAAGGCGAGGTTGAGGAGATAGTGGTTAGTGATTAGTTAAAAATAATTTATGGATAAGATTGCAATTAAGGAGGCACTACGGGCTTATGTAGATAGGCATAAGAGTGCGAAGGCGGCGGCTGCTACGTTTACGGGTATTAGCTCGGCCACGGTGAGCCAGATACTGAATGACAATTGGGAGTTGATCAGCGATGACATGTGGCGCAATGTGGCGGCGCAGATCAGATACACGGAAGGGGAATGGGTAATTGCACCTACTACGGTGTATCAGAAGCTTACGGGTTTCTTGGCAGATGCCCAACGCTCGCCTAAGGGCATTGATGCCATTGTGATTAACTCTAGCAAGGGCAAGAGCATTACGCTAGACCATTACAGCCAAACGCACCCTAACACTTACTACCTCTGCTGTACTCGATTGATGAATGTGCGGGTAATCTTGAAACGAATGCTCAAAGTGATGGGCAAGGATACCAACGGCACTACAATCGAACTCATGGATAACCTCGTGAGCCATTTGCAGCGGGAGAGCCATCCGCTTTTTATTCTTGATGAGGTGGACAAACTCAAAGATGAGGCTTTGGAAATATTCATAGACATCGAAAACCAACTGCATAAACGCTGTGGGCTGGTGTTTATTGCTACACCGTACCTGAAAAGGCGCATAGACAGCGGTGTTGACCGTGGTAAGCGTGGTTTTGCGGAGCTATACAGCAGAATGAAGCGTGTGTTCTGGGATTTAAACCCCGATAAAAAGGAGTTTAAAAAGGACGTAAAAGCCATTTGCACAGCCAATGGTGTGCATGATGAGGCGGTGATTGCTCAATTTATGAACCAATGCGAGGGCGATTATAGGGTGTTGGCAGATTTAGTGACAGCGTATAAAAAAAGTGAAGATGGATTGGAAAAGCGATTATGAACTGACAGAAGATCAGTATGTGGCAAAGTATTGCCACACATGGGGAACCACCAAGGCAGCGGCAGCAGCAACCTACCTGAGACTGCGCCACCAGCACATGAACCAAAAGAACTTAGTAACCTGGACTCAAGTAGCCGAGGCATTTAAAGCGGCAAAACTGAACGAACATGAAAAAGCTATCGCATAAAGAATTGATGCGCCAAAAGGCGCAGCGGATAAAAGAAGTAAGCTGCCAGCTATTAGGATGCAGTGGCGATGAATACTGCGACTATCAATATCGGCAGGGTAGGCAGTGGTTACAGAGCTACATCAGCCGCAGCCCAGAATTTATTGACAAGATTATTGCCACCCAAGCTTATTGGGCATGGTGGCGCAACCATTGGGTACTGAGAGAGGAGGTGTGGATTTGCCAAATGCTGCCACAGGGGTTAGATGCATTGGCGGCCAAAAATGCCGATATGCCTTGGCAGGATATGCAGAGCCAGCTAGAAAGATGGCGCACTTACGAGGACACACACCACTACCTACGCCTACTGCGGGTACTCAACTTTAACAAGGAAATGCTGGAGCTAGGCTACAGCCAATTGATAGAGGACTTAAAAAATAGCGATGAGTAGCGAGCCAGTAATAGACAGCATTATTGCTGGTGCAGAGGAGCATATTGAGCATCTAACGGGCTGGAAAGTAACACTAGCCGTTGTGCGCCGAACGCCGCCATCTAGGTCACGCACTGAGGCGGATGGATTGCCATTAATTGGGTGGCGGTTTGGCGGTATTGACCCTATGATTTACTACCCAACTGATGCGGAGGTGAAGGATGTGGTGGCATGGATGGCCATGCAGTGGCAGGTGCAACCGAACCTACTGTACAAGGTAAACCGAGCGGGGCAAATACCCGCTATGAAGCAGGTGGCTACGGTGGTGTTGAAGGGCTTATACCCCAAGTTGACCTGCGAGTACATATCCAAGTTGTTTGGCGCAGCCGATCATAGTGCTGCGGTTATTTGGCAGCGAGAAGGCAGAAAGTTGCTGGGTGTGAAGGATGCGCTTATTGTGAGTTTGCACGATAAGGTAAAATTGATAATTGATGCTGATTAATCAAAAGAAATACAGGGTTAAATGGAAGCGGGGAATGGCCGAGGCGTTGATGCGGTCGATAGACACCTGTGTGCTGCATCACTCTGTATTTGAAGATTACGAACTAAGCCTTTTGCTGCAAACCGTGGCCGAGGTGAGCCACCTGATAGAGCGGCAGTTGCTACCAGGCGTGGTGCAGGTGAAGTTCAGCCTTACCAAGGCACAGTTGATGGGGTTGGGTGCTTTTCAGAGCGTTTTCCTAAGCAGCCCCACTAGCTACGAAGGCACGATGGTGCGGCAATTGCTGGCAGGACATAAGGTGTAAAATAAGTTTTTTTTATTACAATTTAAAATAGGATTAAAAATGGAGAATGAAAAGAAGGTTGACCTATCAGCCCTTAGCGAAAAGGAACGTAAGGAGCTATTGGATGCGTTACTAAAAGAATCAAAAGAACGGGAGCAGCAGGTACGCCAAGAACGGGCTACCTACAAGAAGATGGTGCATGAGAGCGTGATGACTTGCTACCCCATCCTGCAATCTGCCAGCGAAACATTGGGGGATGCTAAAGGGTTTGTGTATGATACACTGGGCGCACTGGTGGACATTAAGGCCGAGCTGTATGACAGTAAAGATGGCCAATACAGCCACACTTTTACAAATGAAGATGGCACGGTATCTATCACCATCGGGCGCAACGTGAATGATGGCTGGGACGATACAGCCGAGGTAGGTGAAGCCAAAGTGCGGGAATACATTGAATCATTAGCGAAGGATGCGGACAGTTCTTTTCTGGTAAAAGCCCTAACACAACGGCTGGGCAAGGACAAAAACAAAAAGCTGAAGCTGGGGAATATTATCCAGCTAGAGAAACTAGCGGAGGAGCGAGGTGACCCTAAGTTGATTGATGCGGTAAAGATTATTCGCGATGCGTATAAACCAATACTGACCAACGAGTACATCCGTTGCGAACACAAAAACCGCAAGGGGCAGAAAGTAAACCTACCCCTAAGCATCACCGAGGCTACATCGGTAAAAGAAGCCTTACCCCCAATTGATAACACTGAAAATACTACCCCAACTAATGAACAATAATAGACACAACATTCACGCCTATACAGACGGCGTTACGAACACCATCGGCGGACAATTGATTGACTATAACAACCCTACCGCCGAGATGATCCATATTGAGGACATCGCAACGGCACTTAGCCACACCTGCCGCTTTGGTGGCCACGTGCGGCAGTTCTACAGCGTGGCGCAGCATTGCGTATTGGTAGCCATGATGATGAAGCTTGACGGTAATGGCTCGGGCGAGCTGGTGCTGGAGGGATTGCTGCACGATGCGAGTGAAGCGTATTTGGGCGATGTAATCAAGCCCCTGAAGGAATTGATTGCACCCGTGTATGCTCCGATAGAGCGGCGGTTTGAGGCAGTAATTGCCGAGCGGTTTGAGCTACAAGATGATCCTATTGTGCGGGGCATCATTAAGGAGTATGATGTAAAAGCGCTTGAACTGGAGCATTGGGCTTTGCAGTGTGGCAATCCTAAGCCTTTGATTGAAATGCAAGAGCGATGTGG
>JAIXOJ010000018.1 GCA_027486835.1 Chitinophagaceae bacterium | reverse complement strand
GTGGTTTACCAAAAACACGGGTGATTTTACCAGAAATACGAGTGGTTTACCAAAAACACGGGTGATTTTACCAGAAATACGAGTGATTTACCAGAAACACGGGTGATTTTACCAGAAACACGGGTGATTTTACCAGAAATACAAGTGATTTACCAGTAACACGAGTAATTTTACTAAAAACACGGGTGATTTTACCAGAAATACAAGTGATTTACCAGCAACACAAGTAATTTTACCAAAAACACAGGTAATTTTACCAGAAATACGAGTGATTTACCAGAAACACGGGTAATTATACCAAAAACACGAGTGATTTACCAGAAACACGGGTAATTTTACCAAAAACACGGGTGATTTTACCAGCAGCACAAGTAATTTTACCAAAAACACGGGTGGTTTACAAGAAATACGAATGATTATTAGGCTGATTGAAGCAAAATATAAATCCCCGCCAAATTGATTGACGGGGATTTTTTAATTTTAAGATTTACTCCTAAATGACGCTAATGGATTAATATCCACCCATACCACCCATATCAGGAGCACCATGAGCATGCGCTTCTTCTTTCTTAGGTTTGTCTGCAACTACACATTCAGTAGTTAACAACATTCCTGCAATTGAAGCTGCATTTTCTAATGCTACACGTGATACTTTAGTAGGATCAATAACACCAGCAGCTAGTAAGTTTTCGTAAACTTCAGTTCTTGCATTGAAACCAAAATCAGCTTTACCTTCTTTTATTTTTTGAACAACAATAGAACCTTCAATACCGCTGTTAACTACGATTTGACGAATTGGTTCTTCAATTGCACGTTTTACAATTTGGATACCAGTTGTCTCATCTATGTTATCACCTTTGAAGCCTTCAAGACTTTCAATTGCACGGATGTAAGCAACACCACCGCCTGGAACAATTCCTTCTTCTACAGCAGCTCTAGTAGCGTGTAAAGCATCGTCTACACGGTCTTTCTTTTCTTTCATTTCCACTTCAGTAGCTGCACCAACATACAATACAGCAACACCTCCGCTTAATTTAGCCAAACGCTCTTGTAATTTCTCACGGTCATAATCAGAAGTTGTATTCTCAATTTGAGCCTTGATTTGGTTTACACGAGCTTTGATGTTTTCCTTAGTACCTTTTCCACCAACAATTGTAGTATTGTCTTTATCAATTGTGATTGAAGCGGCTTGACCTAAGTAAGTCAAATCTGCATTTTCTAATTTGTAACCTTGCTCTTCACTAACAACTGTACCAGCAGTTAAGATAGCGATGTCGGTTAACATTTCTTTTCTTCTATCACCAAAACCTGGTGCTTTTACAGCAGCAACTTTTATGGTACCACGTAATTTGTTTACAACCAATGTAGCTAGTGCTTCACCTTCTAAATCTTCAGCGATGATTACTAGAGGACGACCAGTTTGAGCAACTTTCTCCAAAATGTGGAGAATGTCCTTCATAGCAGTAATCTTCTTATCGTAAATAAGGATAAAAGGATTTTGAAGTTCTACTTCCATTTTTTCGCTGTTGGTAACGAAATAAGGAGAAATATAACCACGGTCAAATTGCATACCTTCTACTACATCAACAGTAGTATCAGTACCTTTTGCTTCTTCAACAGTTATTACACCTTCTTTTCCAACTCTTGCCATTGCATCAGCAATTAATTTACCAATAACAGCATCACTGTTAGCAGAAATGGTAGCTACTTGCTCAATTTTTTTGCTGTCATCGCCAACTGATTGAGATTGTGATTTCAAATTCTCAACCACTTTGGTAACCGCTTTATCAATACCGCGTTTCAAATCCATTGGATTTGCGCCAGCAGCAACATTTTTTAAACCTTCGCTAATAATAGCTTGAGCCAATACAGTAGCAGTTGTAGTACCATCACCAGCAATATCTGCTGTTTTTGATGCTACTTCTTTTACCATTTGAGCACCCATATTTTCAATGGGATCTTCTAGTTCTATTTCTTTTGCAACAGTTACACCATCTTTAGTTACTTGTGGTGCACCGAATTTTTTTTCAATTACAACATTTCTGCCTTTAGGCCCCAATGTTACTTTAACGGCGTTAGCTAAAGTGTCAACGCCTTTCTTCATTTTGTTACGTGCTTCGATGTCGAAGAAAATTTGTTTTGCCATATTATTCTAATTTTTTTTGAGGAAATAAATAAAAGATTTTTACCAATAAATTTTAATAAGTAACTACTTACAAAGTGAATGGGTAAGATATCTACTACTAAACGATAGCGAGGATATCACTCTCTCTCATAATCAACAAATCTTGACCTTCTACTGCTATTTCAGTACCAGCGTACTTACCATAAAGTACAGTGTCGCCTACTTTTACGGTCATAGGTTCGTCTTTCTTACCAGTACCTGCCGCAACTACAACACCACGTTGTGGTTTTTCTTTTGCAGTATCTGGTATAATGATACCACCAGCGGTTTTCTCTTCAGCAGCAGCTGCTTTCACAATCACTCTGTCGTGGAGTGGGGTAATGTTTAATTTTTCAGAAGCCATAATTATTAATTTAAATTTTAAAATTCAGATTATGCTACCCAATTATCGATAATTGTGCCATCGCAATTTTTAGGTCAATATTTCAGGGTTTTTGGAAGCTGACTGGCGAAATGTCTTTTTTAATCGCTGAAACAAGTGAAAAAATAAATTTCTTTAGACTAAATCGTGTCAAAATTTCAGTGTGATTTATTTGCCAAAAGTTAAAAGGGCTTGTTATAGGCTTTGTACTTTATTTAAATGTTGATTTACTAAATCGATTTTAATGTATGTAATTAGTTGATGCATTATTCACTGGTCGAAAATCTGTTGCTTCTTTATCTTCCTACAAATATTGAGTATCTTTCAAAATAAAAAAACGTGTAGCATCTTTTGAAGGATGTACACGTTTTGATTATTTATTGGAACAATCAGGCTATTTGGTTACTACTGGGTTTTGTTGGCCAACAATACTAGATACAATATTTACTGTCTCATTGATATACAAATCAGTCTTTAAAGATTTCAACCAAGCTTTATACCGCTCACCTTTTTGTTTATCAGGATTGTTGTAAAATTTATCATAATCCAGCTTCAACACATCCATTTGCATTTCGGTAGTAAGTTTGGCTAACGTTGTATTTTGATTTACCGTACTCCTAATTTTCTTTTGTTGCAATTTGTATTTTTCTAGTTGAAGATTAACTGGTGCATCAGCGTTTTTAGCAAGCCAATCTGTATTTTGTTTAATCAGACTAAATACGGGGTTGGTGCTAATTTTTTGATTCTCACTTTTAATGATAGCATCGTATCCAGCGAAAGTTTGTGCATTTGCTTTCTTTATTTCATCCCAAGGCAAAGCACTTGCATTATCTTTTTCACGGATTTTTATATAGTCATAAGAATCTGGCAAAACAATATCGCTTTGTACACCTTTTAATTGAGTTGAACCACCGTTGACCCTATAAAACTTTTGGAAAGTCAACTTAACGGCTCCAAATTCTGAGCGGCCAGAAAAGAAATCGAGTGGTTTTCCTAGTGGTATATTTTTCTGTACAGTGCCTTTGCCATAAGTGGAAGTGCTACCTATTACAATACCTCTTTTATAATCTTGAATGGCCGCTGCAAAAATTTCGCTGGCACTTGCACTCAATTCGTTTACCATTACAGCTAGTGGACCGTCATAAACAACGGATGGATCTTTGTCATCCATTGGGGTTACTTGGCCGTCTTTGCTTTTAACTTGTACAACAGGCCCAGTCTTAATAAACAAACCAACCATTTGAATTACTTCATACAAAGAACCGCCACCATTGTAGCGCAAATCAATCACGATGCCATCTACTTTTTCGGCTTTTAATTTTTCTAGCTCCTTTCTTACATCCTCACTACATCTTGCACCATTTGGCCTTTCGAAGTCTGCATAGAAATCTGGTAGGGAGATGAATCCTATTTTTTTATCACCATTTTTTACTACAACACTTCTGGCAAAAGTTTCATCTTGTACAATTTCATCTCTTTGCAAGGAAATTGTTTTGTAAGTACCATCGCTTTTTTTCACTGTAAGTTTTACTTCAGTGCCCTTATTACCACGAATTAGTTTTACTGCGTCAGATACATCAAATCCTGAAATATCCACCATTTCGTCTTTACCACCTTGCCCTACTTTTACAATAATGTCATTAGCCATCAGCTCTCCGCTTTTCCAAGCAGGACCGCCAGGCACAAGGCTTACAATTTTAATGGTTCCGTCTTGTTCTTGTAATTGAGCACCAATTCCATAAAAACGGCCACTCATCATTTCATCGAAAGCACGCTTTTCCACTGGAGCAAAATAATCTGTGTGGGGATCCATTAAGTTAGTAATGGTATTTACAAACATATTGAAGCGTTCATCATCGGTTAGCTTGGCCTTAATGCGCTCATACATCCTATCAGTACTTTTCAATACCTTATTTCTGGCTTCTTGTTCTAGCTGTGCGTCTGTTTTGCTTTTAATGCTATCTATTTTGCTTTTTTCCCGTTGATCTTGTAAGTCCAAATAACGCTCTAAAGTCAAGTATTTTAAGCGTTTGCGCCACCTGTCTTCTCTTTCTTTTTCTGTTGCTGGATATTGTTGCTTTTCACCGTCTGTAAGCAGGCTTTCGTCAATGGTAAAATCAAATGACTGAGCTAGGAGTTTCTTGTACAATGCAGTGACTTCAGGTACACGCTTGTTATAAATGGAATTTACCGCAGGTACAAAACCAATTTCGTTGGTACCCTTGATTTCATCGTCAATGGTGGTTTCAAATTTCTTTAGTTCTGTAATGTCCGATTGAAGGAAAAGTGTTTTGTCACCATCCAATTCGTCTAAGTATTTCTTAAATACCGATTTTGAAAAGGCATCATCTAAAGGTTTGGGGCTATAATGTTCATCTTGAAGCAATTGCCCTACTGCGGTTAACAATTTTTGTTTTTGGTTCTCAGGTACGGGATTGCCGCCAATTGTCTTAAACGCAAAGAAAATTCCTGCGAATGCCAATATTGAAAAAAGTACCCAACCTTTTCTACGAATCATAAATGCTACAATTTTTTGCATAAGTGGTTAAAATTCAAATGTAGAGTAAAATTGTTTCGGTATTAAAATGTTGGGTGTTCGATTAACAAAGTTTTTTACAAGCGGTGATAATTATTCGAATGTAAATTTAACAATATAAATAGGTTACTTCCTAGCAGTAATATCATTTGAAAGCAGTTGAGTTAAAGGATAAATGATAAAATATCTACTTGCTTAATCAGCGAAAAAAATTTGTATTCGCAAGGTAACGAATGATAATAACCCAATTTAAAACTAAAGGGTTGGGTCATTAATATAGTGGCAGTATTAATTAGTTTGTTCCAAAAAGCTATCAAATCGACCACCAAAAACTTACAACTTACCATAGAAAAACAACCATTCCATTGCTGTAGGCTCATAAGTCAGTATGTTGTATGACAACTGTCATTAAAACAGCCATATTGGACAATCACATTTGTGCCCTTAAATCTTCATACTAATGAGCAACGCTATATATATTGCCACTAATTTACCCTACAGTGGCAAATCTGTTTTATCCCTAGGATTGTTGAATTTACTTGCAGCTAAAACAAAGCGGGTAGGCTATTTCAAGCCAATTATTTATGAAAATATCCGAGGTGGCCACGATTACCATATTCAAATGATTGCCAAACATTTTCATTTGGCCATTCCTTACGAGGACATGTATGCTTTTTCAAGAGAGGAGGTGTTGGCGCACAGGGCTGCTGGAAACGAGGCTTACGTAATTGATACAATCATTGAAAAGTTTAAAAAACTAGAAGATCAATATGATTTTGTAGTCGTGGAAGGCACTGATTTTCTTAAAGAAGGGGTATCTTTTGAGTTTGATGCCAACATTCAAATTGCAAAAAATCTGGGCATACCTGCTATTTTATTGGCTAAAGGTGAAGGAAATGATGCTGGTATCATTGCGAACCAAGTGATGGCTTTCTACAAAAATTTCGTAGAAAAAGAGGTGAAAGTAATAGCAGCAGTGGTCAACAAAATTCAGCCCGACATTATTCCAGAATTATCGGAGCGTTTAACCGCTATTTTACCAAAGGAATTACTGGTGAGTTTGATTCCTGCCAATAAAAACTTGAGTAATCCCACCATGAAAGAGATTTTCTATGCCATCGGTGGGCGAATTCTTATTGGTAGTGCCTACTTGGGAAATCAAGTAGATAAGTCAATAGTTGGTGCAATGCAATTGCATAATTTATTGCCCCGCATTGCTGCAAACACTTTAGTGGTAACCCCGGGTGACAGGGGCGATATTATTTTGGCCAGCTTACAAGCCAATAGTTCGGCCAATTATCCCAATATTTCTGGTATTGTGTTAACTGGTGGCATTGAACCCGAACCCTCTATTTTGCAACTGATTGAAGGCTTGGAACAGGTGGTACCTATTATTCAAGTAGAAACGGGCACATTTGAAACCGTACAAAAAATTAGCCTCACCCAGTCTGTAATTGCTGTGGACAACCAACGAAAAATTCAATTGGCCATCCACACTTTTGAGCAATTTGTGGATGCAGAGGGTATAGCAGAGCGCATTAGCACCTTTAAGCCGATTGGAATCACGCCACACATGTTTCAATACCAGTTGGTAAAACGTGCAAGGCAGCAGGTGAAGCATATTGTTTTAGCAGAGGGTAATGATGCCAGGATTATAGCTGCTGCTCTTCGATTACTGCAACAAGGCATCGTAAAATTAACCGTATTGGGCGATGAATTAGAGGTGTCAATGGCATTTAAAAAATTAGGGCTCACGCTTCCCTTTGAAGGATTAACGATTATCAATCCACTAACATCACCCAAGTTTAATGAATACGCCACCACGCTTTTTGAATTGAGAAAAGCAAAACACTTGACCAGAGATATGGCTAGTGACTTAATGGCAGATGTGTCTTATTTCGGTACCATGATGGTGTATGTAGGGGATGCCGATGGAATGGTTTCTGGTGCAATTCACACCACACAGCACACCATTAGACCGGCACTCCAGTTTATTAAAACCAAGCCTGGCATTCAAACGGTTTCTTCTGTTTTCTTCATGTGTTTGGAAGATCGAGTATGTGTTTTTGGCGATTGTGCCGTGAACCCCAATCCCTCAGCGGAGCAATTAGCAGAAATTGCCATCTCATCAGCAGAAAGTAGTGCCGCTTTTGGTATCGTACCCTTAGTGGCCATGTTGTCTTATTCTTCTGGTAATTCTGGGGAAGGTATTGAAGTGGATAAAGTGCGAACAGCCACTAATCTGGTAAAATCGCTCCGACCTGACATATTAATTGAAGGACCAATCCAGTATGATGCAGCCGTGGATGCACAGGTGGGCAAACAAAAAATGCCCAATAGTCCTGTTGCTGGACAAGCCAACGTGCTAATTTTCCCTGACCTAAACACGGGTAATAATACTTACAAAGCCGTTCAGCGCGAAACTGGTGCATTGGCCATTGGCCCCATGCTGCAAGGGCTTAACAAACCAGTAAACGACCTTAGTCGCGGCTGTACCGTAGAAGATATTTTCAATACGGTACTTATTACTGCCATCCAAGCGCAAGGACAATAAGCAAGTAAACAGCCAACCATCAATAAATTAATCCTCCAAAAAATTTAAAGCAGATTATAAATGAATGTTTTTGTTATAAACAGTGGCAGCAGTTCCATCAAATACCAATTACTGTCTATACCAGAAGCCACTAAACTGTGCAGCGGTTTAGTGGAAAGAATTGGTCAAACAGGCACTTTATTGAAGCATTATACTTATAACCAATCGGGCAGTGAGGTACTTGCCATTTCCCTTCCTGATAAGGTTAACCACGAAACCGCACTAGCATATATAACAGAAGCCTTGGTTAACCCCGATTATGGCGTGTTGAAATCATTAGCCGAAATTGACATTGTGGGGCATCGAGTGTTGCATGGCGGTCAAATATTTGTAAGCACCACTTTAATTAATGAAACGGTAAAGACCAAGATAAAAACCTTATTTCCCCTCGGGCCACTGCATTTGCCCCCCAACATGATGGGCATTGAAGTAGCAGAAAAATTAATCCCTGCTGCCAAGCAGGTAGCGGTGTTCGACACGGCATTTCACCAAACAATACCTTCGGTGGCTCATACATTTCCCATCAGCACGCAGTTTAAGGACGACTATGGTGTGCGAGTATATGGTTTCCACGGTACCAGTCATCAATACATTGCCAAAAAAGCAATGACATTTTTGCAAAATGATGCTGCCAAAATCATTTCCATTCACCTAGGTAATGGGTGTAGTGTTACGGCCATTGCGGCAGGCAAAAGCATAGACACTTCTATGGGCATGGGGCCTTTGAGCGGATTGATGATGGGAACTAGGTGTGGTGACATTGACCCAACCGTAGTGTTTCATTTACTAGCGCAAACGGGTGTAAGTCCGGAAGCTTTGCAAGATTCCCTCAACAAAAAAAGCGGCCTTCAAGGTATATGTGGTAGGAGTGATATGCGTGATGTAAAACAGGCCATGCAAGCAGGAGACACAATGGCTACTTTGGCCTATGAAATGTATGCCTATCGGATAAAAAAATACATTGGAGCATATATGGCTGTGTTAAATGGAGCTGATGCCATTATATTTACAGGAGGTGTTGGTGAAAATGACGCCAGTATGCGAAACCTATGTGTATCTGATTTAAGTTATTTAGGAATTATAATTGGGGAGGTGACCAAACCATATCAGAACGGCATCCGCAGTTTTCATGCCCCAGCATCAAAAATTAAACTTTTGATTATTCCCACAAATGAAGAATTGGCCATTGCAGAACAATGCTACGATTTCGTAACTGCTTCCCCCATCCAATCCCACCAATAAATAGGGGGCCTACCTTTTCCATACTGAACGTGGGGCGGAAACAGAGATCCGCCCCTACGAAACCAATCAATATTTTGTCATAAAATTATTTTGCGTCTACGGCAAATGAATAAAGCGAGGTAATAAGGGACGCTTATTGCAATCCTTAGACGTAATCTTATAAAATCCATAAAAGCTATCGCCGGGGAACAGCCCTGAAAAAATCTTCTTCGTTATAGGTTTTAAAGGACGATGGATGCATTATTGATTCTTTGTGTTAGAACCAATGTATCCCCTCCATTTTGCAATCATTTGCTGCATGTCTTCTGCTAACTCACTATTAAATGAGATAAATTGTTCTGTCCTAGGATGTACAAACCCAAGCGTTTTAGCATGTAATGCACATCTTGGGCAAACCTCAAAACAATTTTCCACAAACTGCTTGTATTTGGTATAGATCGTTCCTTTTAAGATTTTTTCACCCCCATACTCCCAATCATTAAATAAAGTGTGTCCAATGTGTTTCATGTGAACCCGAATTTGGTGGGTTCGTCCTGTTTCTAATACACATTCTACCACGGTCACATAATTTAAACGTTCTAGTACGGAATAATGTGTTATGGCATGTTTGCCAATTTCCCCATCAGGATAAGCAGCAAACATCTTACGGAATTGTTGGTGACGGGCTATATGCGCATTTATGGTTCCATTATCCTCTTCTACATTTCCCCAAACAACTGCTACATATTTTCTTGAAACAGTGTGATTAAAAAATTGCTTAGAAAGATAAGCCGCTGCATAAGCATTCTTCGCCAATACAATTAAGCCCGTGGTATTTTTATCGATTCGGTGTACTAAACCAAAACGAGGCAAAGTATCTTCATCAATGTTAGGATTTTGTTGCAGTAGATGGTAAAACACACCATTTAATAACGTACCAGAAAAATTACCAACACCAGGATGCACCACCATGTTAGCTTGTTTATTGATTACTAACACATCGTCGTCTTCGTAAACAATGTTTAAAGGAACAGGCTCAGCTTTTAATATGGTGTAATCAGGATTAATAAATGTCATCAAAACAATATCATCACCTGGTTTTATCTTGTAATTGCTCTTGACAATCTTGCCATTAACGGTTAAAAATCCAGCTTCAATTCCTTGTTGAATTTTGTTGCGCGTACTCCCTTCCACATGATTTTGTACCCACTTATCTATGCGAACAGGTTCTTGTCCCCGATCTACAGTGAAAGTTTTTCGTTCGTACATTTCATCGCTACCTTCTTCCTTTACAATATTTACATCCACATTCATACCGGGCAAATATAAACGACCTTGCTACCTTGATTACGCATCTATAAAAGGTCTTTTTTGCTTTAACTTTTTGAATACTTCGCTGCGCCTTATTTTTCCAGCCTTAATCATTTTTATTACCATGTATAAGTTTTTAATTGTCGCAAGTTTGTTGGTGTTTTTCTCCGGAAATGTAGATGCCCAGAAAACGGTTAAAAAAACAAAAAAGGTAGCTCCTCCTAAAAAGAGTTTAGTTACAAAAGATACTATTCCAAATACTGTTGCACCAAGTACTAACACGGGAAACAACAGTAAAGGATTGGGTGGTTTGATAGCTGGTATCACGGGTGGATTGGGCAAGAGTCTTTCTGCTGACGATATAAGCAGTGGATTAAGAGAAGCCTTACAAGTAGGTACCCAAAATGCGTCTGGTAAACTAAGTGCCGTGAATGGTTTCTTTGGAAATGCTGCTTTAAAAATATTAATGCCCCCTGAAGCGGTAAAACTAGAATCTACATTGCGTGAATATGGAATGGGCAAACAAGTAGATGATGCCATTCTTAGCATGAATAGGGCCGCAGAAGATGCCTCAAAAAGTGCAGTTCCCATTTTTGTTAAAGCAATTAAGGGCATGACCATTACGGATGCAGTAGGTATATTAAAAGGCAATGACTCAGCGGCAACTAGTTACTTGAAAGATAAAACAACCACTCAATTGACTGATGCCTTCAAGCCTGTTATTCAACAGTCATTGGATAATGTAAATGCCACTTCTTATTGGTCAACTTTAACTACTTACTATAATAAAATTCCTTTTGTAAAGAAAATCAATACAGACTTAGCTGCTTACGTTACAGATAAAGCATTGGTTGGTATGTTTTTAACTGTGGCACAAGAAGAACAAAAAATTAGAAAAGATCCTGTTGCTCAAACAACTGACATTCTTAAAAAAGTGTTTGGTGGGAAATAGCGAGTAGAACAAATTGATGCAAGAACTCTGATTCGAGTATTGTTTACTATTTGCTGAATAAAGAAAACAACACGTTACAGTGTATGAATAATAGGTATTAGTGTACGAAAAGGATACTTTCTTGAAAAAAGAGTATCCTTTTTTTCTTTGAAAATATCCCATTATTTAATTACAATTTGATAATCTTAGAACGCACTAGTTTCCTCAAACTCAACCATACATTTGCGGACTACGATTTTATGGGGTTTTGATGACTTTAATTTTTTTGGTCTTTGGTTAATTACGATAAAATATTGTTATAAACCACACCTTATCACTTGGCAAACCATAATTATCGTTTGAATCTTACATTTTATCACTTACATACATTAAAATGAATAAACTCTTTTTTCTCTTCTCCGTGGCTTTTCTGGGAAGCTTGAGCGCACTTGCACAAGAAAACAACAAACAAAAAACTACCTCCAATACAATTACCAAACCTAAATTAGTAGTAGGGATAGTGGTTGACCAAATGCGATGGGACTATCTGTTTCGTTACGCTGATAGATATACCAAAGATGGTTTTAATCGATTGCTCCAAGAAGGATTCAGTTGCGACAACGCCATGATTCCTTACACGCCTACAGTAACGGCTGCTGGTCATACATGTATTTACACGGGTTCGGTACCTGCTATTCACGGTATTGTGGGTAATGATTGGTATGATAAGCAAACAAAATCGAAAATGTATTGCAGCCAAGACAACAACGATACCATTCAATCGGTGGGTACTAGCAGCAAAAACGGGAAACAAAGCCCACACAACATGCTGGTTACTACCATCGGAGATGAAATCCGATTGGCTTCCAATTTTACAAGTAAAGTAATTGGCATTGCTTTAAAAGACAGGGGTTCCATTTTACCAGCAGGACACAGTGCCACTGCCGCTTATTGGTACGATATCACCAATGGAAAATGGATTTCTAGTACTTATTATGCAAAATCACTTCCCGCTTGGGTTAATAATTTTAATGCCTTGCATGTGGTTGATAGTTTTTATAAAAAAGGTTGGAACACACTATACCCCATCTCCACATATAATCAAAGCACTACTGATGTAAAGCCCTATGAAAGCACTCCTTTTGGGGCGGAACAAAAAGGGTTTCCGTACCAGTTACAACAGTTTGTTGACAAGAATTATCAGCCAATTGCTGTTACACCTTTTGGCAATAGCATGACCTTGGCTATGGCTAAATCAGCCATAGAAAATGAAAAGCTTGGAAATGGTTTGGCTACAGATATGCTTTGTGTAAGCCTTTCTAGTACCGACTATGTAGGCCATAATTTTGGTCCTAACTCTATTGAAGCAGAAGATACCTATTTAAGATTAGATAAAGAGTTGGCTGATTTTCTTCAATACCTAGACAAAAAAATTGGCAAAGGCGCTTATACCTTGTTTTTAAGTGCAGACCATGGCGCGGCGCATGTACCTGGGTTTATGGCGGAAAACAAACTTCCCAACGGAATATTTTCAGAAAACGAGTTGAAAAAGGAATTAAACAGCCTTCTATTCAGTAAATTCAATGTGGACAAGCTGATTACCCATGTTATGAACTACCAAGTCTATTTGAATCATGAATTAATTGATTCTATACATGCCGATGAAAAAGGAATTAACGAAATAGTTATACAGTATTTGTTGAACAGCAACTATGTATCACAAGCTTTTTTATTAACTAACCTTTCTACCACCACTTTGAACAGCAAGATGAAAGACATGATTGCAAATGGATATTTCCCCATGCGCAGTGGTGATATTCAGTTTGTACTAAAACCAGGGTATATTGATGGTGGCAAAACAGGTACAACTCATGGTGTTTGGTCGCCTTATGATGCCCATATACCAATGTTGTATTTTGGTTGGGGAATTAAACATGGGCATAGCAACAGAGAAGTCTATATGACAGATATTGCCCCTACTATCACCTCCTTATTACACGTTCAAATGCCGAGTGGATGTGTAGGAAAAGTGGTGGAAGAAGCTTTGAAATAACCTATAAAATAGTTGGGATAGCTTGATACCACAATATTTGACAATCAAAAAAATAGTGCTCATCAATTCAAGAATAGCTATTGTATAGGACTGAAAGTTAAATGTTGAAAGCGCATTATTAATAGCATGGATATACCATCATTCTTAAAACATCAGGTTGAAAAATATCCATTTTCTATGTTGCTTTACATAGTTAAATGGATGCTGCTTACCTTGTTTATAGGAATCGTATCGGGTAGTGCTTCCGCTATTTTTTTACTTAGTCTGGATTGGATAACACACTATCGAGAAACCCACCCCTTGTTAATGCTGTTTTTACCCCTTGGGGGCTTAGGTATTGGTTTAGTGTATCATTATTGGGGCAAATCTGTAAGTGGTGGGAATAATGTAATCATTGATACCATCCAAACATCTGGCCCTGTCATTCCCTTTATCATGGCTCCCTTTGTGTATTTCAGTACACTTCTTACCCATTTGCTAGGCGGCTCGGCAGGACGGGAAGGAACGGCCTTGCAAATGGCAGGGGCGTTAGCAGATCAATTCAGTAACTTATTCAAACTCAACAAAGACGATCGAGCCATCTATTTAACCGCAGCCATTGCCGCAGGTTTTGGTGGTGTGTTTGGCACGCCGCTGGCCGGTGCCCTATTTTCTTTAGAAATCTGTATTGCTGGAAAAATTAAATATGCGGCACTTTTTCAAGTAGTGGCTGCATCCATATTGGCCGATTTGGTTACCAAATACTGGCAAGTTCATCATACCCCTTATTCGATTGGCGTAGTTCCCCCTATCACCTATTTGGGATTTTTGTATGCCATCATTGCTGGAGCAGCTTTTGGCCTATGCAGTGCTGTATTTACCTCCGCTTTACAAAAAGTATCTGGTTGGTTGGGTACTTATGTACGGTTTGCGCCTTTTCGCCCTTTTATTGGTGGTATTATTGTTTTAGGATTAATCGGCCTCTTCGGAACTAGTTTCATCGGTTTGGGTATCCCAAGCATTGTTGCTGCTTTTTTAGCACCACTGCCACCCACCCACTTTTTGTTGAAGATATTGTTCACGGTGGTAACACTGGGTACTGGTTTCAAAGGGGGCGAGGTTACGCCATTATTTTTCATAGGCGCAGCGTTGGGGAATGCGTTGTCCTTCGTGCTACCACTCCCCACTGGCTTATTGGCAGGGATGGGCTTTGTGGGTGTATTTGCTGGCGCAACTAATGCGCCTTTAGCTTCTATAGTATTAGCAATGGAGCTTTTTGGCAGTTCATGCGGAGTGTATGTGGCTATAGCCTGTGTTGTTGCTTACCTATGTTCAGGCCATTCGAGTATTTATCATCACCAGAAAATTGGCATTGCTAAACACCATCTTTTGCAACAGGATGCAGGCAGATTGATGCGAGAGGATTAGTTAGATTGTTAAGTGGTATTGCTAAATAATGTTGACCAAATTGTAAAACCTAAAACAATGAAAAAGATATTGAATGATGAAACAATAAATAATATTGCAACAAACATAAGTTGAGGTTTTTCTTGGTGGAGAGTTCAAATGATTTAAATTCAATTTTACTCCTTCCTAACAAAGATGTTTTAGTTTAAAATAATTAAATAAGTCACGATAAAAAATAAAAACAATGAAGTCTTTTATTGTAAAACTATTTATTGTAGTAGTATTGTATATTGGATTGGGATGTGGAAAAAATCACACAGAACCAAATGCTGTGAAAACAGACACCGTGAAATCGACTAAAGTATTACCGTGCGGTTGTGATTCCCCGGTAATTAAAAAATATACCAACGAACAAGCCAGTCTTGGTTGCTTTCTAAATGACAGCGGATACAGACAATATATGATATTAATTGATGCAGGTCCTAATGGTACTCGAACAGTTTACATCTGTGATACTACGTTCCCTCCTGTTACAGCAATTGTAAACAACCAACTGAATAAAACAATTCCAGTAATATTTTCTGGTGAGCTCAAGAACAGATGTAAAGTGGAGTACACAATTTGGGAGAAATTATACAATATCACCTTAACTGGTTTGGCAAAAAGATAGCATAAGGGTACTATCGCTTTCGGTTTTCAGTGTTACGATATAGTTTCCCTTAGCAAGGGAATTAATAGGGGTTGATTTGATTCATTTATACCCATAGGCTACCCACTGTCAAGGTCGTTCGACTTGTGACAGTGTGGGCATCATACAATTATGGAATACAGCAAAGTGTGTAGCGAATGATTTAACCGATACGCTCGCATCAGCGGGGATTCTTGAGGATACTCGAGTGACTTTTAAGGATACTCGAGTGACTATTGAGGATACTCGAGTGACTTTTAAGGATACTCGAGTGACTTTTAAGGATACTCGAGTGACTTTTAAGGATACTCGAGTGACTTTTAAGGATACTCTGGTGACTTTTAAGGATACTCTAGTGACTTTTAAGGATATTCTGGTAATTAGATTAAAAACTTGGGCAAATACTACTAATTTTTTAAAGCTTTCATTGATAAATTAGTAACTAGATGAATATTATTAGAGATCGTTTTTGTGCTTTTCTAGGTTTAAAAAATGAGTGAAACAAGTAGGCTAAAACAGCGATATTATAACAAGTCCAACATCTTTAATTTATTAACAATGAATTAACATTACAGATGTAGCATTTATCATATCGCTTTCTATTTTTGTCATCTAATCTTAAACTAAATTCACTATGGCACTAAATAATCCACAAAACAATGAAATAAGGCGCATTAACACTTTTAAACTGTTGCTAACAGATAAAGACAATAAAAAAATAGCGCAGGGATACACTCCTTTTCAGGAAGTGGCTGATACTTTTTTAATCGGTTATGATGATTTAGGGAAAATAATACCCTTGAAAGATTACGGTTATTCTCATTCGATTACTGAGGACAAAAAAGCGCTTCGCTTGAACATTGCAGATACGTTTCAACCTTATATTGATCCATTAAAACACTATGCGACTAAAGCGGGTAAGACAGATTTATTGAAATCGATGCATGCCACCTATTCTGATATAAAGAGTAATATGCTGGAAACGGAAATTTACCCTTATTTCGAAAATATTTTTGAACCTTTAACGGTGTTGATTACCGATAAAGATCCTTTGTTTCTGAAATATAAAATTGAACAAAAACATTTGGATGGTATTTTGAGCAAAGCCAAGAGTTTTAATGATATGATTGGTAAGGCCGAAGTGGTGGCTTTGCCAGCAATTCAGGCCAATGAAGACATTAATGCGAAGATAAAAGTGCTGGGAGGTAATATTAACGAGATGGTTGACCTTGGTATTCATTTCAAGGCTGACTTTCCCGAATTTTATAACGCTATAAAGAAATTAAAAAAGGTAGAAAAATTGGGTACTCGCAGCAATAAAGCCAGTTTTGAGGTGAAGGACGCGGCTACCAACGAAATTTTACCTAATGCAAAAATTAAAAGCCTTTCTAATAATAAAACAACTAAAGGTGATTCGAAAACCATTGAAGGAATTATGCAGGGTGACCGACAGTTTCTAGTTACCTGTGATGGGTATCAAGACAAAACGGTGACTGCTAAGGTGATTCGGGGTAAGGAGATTGTGGTGAGTGTGCTTTTGGATAAGAAGTAATGGTTACTTAACTACTTTGGGAAATGGGATTTCTAGGGAAATCCCATTTTTTTTTGGGGGGGGGCTGTGTTCAAACTAAATTATTGTAACCACTTTAAACATATATTTACAAATAATTCCCAACAGTATTATCCATGTGTTTTAAGCTAATAAATTTCAGTATAGAATTTGTACACGAATAAGCAAAAAAGTAGTAATGCAAAATATGCAACTAAATATGTTGGGGTTTGTGACATAATACTTTAAAGGCAACAAACATTTATTTATCATTGCAGATTAAAGTAACAGAATTCTTTCTTAATCATGAATTACTATTTTCTTTTTTAAATATTATATAATTAGTCTTAAAAAAAATGAATTGTAAAACCAATTTTTAAGCAATGGGGATATTAATTGATACAGTTCGTATTGCCAATTTTAGGGCAATAAAAAACCTTGAAGTCAAGCTTTCTAAGATGACCGTATTGGTTGGAGCAAACAATGCAGGGAAAACATCTTTTCTAAGGGCTATGCATTTGGCACTTGGCATTGACCGCAAAATTGTAAACAGGGAAGATGTACATGATGATGGCACCAATGATGTATTTGAAAAGGAAATTATTATTGATGTAAGAATAATTCCTGTTGATGCCAATGGAAAAAGAATAAAAGAATTTTCACCTAATTGGGCTGATTGTAATGGAATCAGTGGCAACTTAAAAGCTGATTTAGATGATCAAGAATTCTTTGCTTTTAGAACAAAATACAAGTTTGATGCACTCATTCAAACATTCAGACAGGAAACATTTGTACTGAAGGAATGGTTGATTTTTAATGACTGGCAGAACACAAATATTGAAGAAAAAGGATTTCAAAAATTGGAATCAATCCCCTTGATTTTTGTTGATGCACAAAGGGATATTCAAGCCGACCTAAAGGATAGAAGTTCGTTTTTAGGACGAATGACCAATAAGCCTGATATTGACCCTAGTAAAATTGCACCCATAGAATCCCAAATCAATCAATTGAACGCTGATATTATTGCAGCAAGCCCAAACTTGGAAAAACTAAAGGAGAAATTGAAGAAACTAAACGAAACCGTATTGTCTTCTGGTTCTGACGGGGTTGAAATTTCTCCAATAAACAAAAAAATTAAGGATATTGGAAGAAACCTCAACATCCACTTTAATGATACTGGGGCACAAAGTTTTCCATTGGAATACCACGGAATGGGAACACGGAGCTGGGCTTCATTGCTTACTTTAAATGCATTCATTGCTTGGCAGGAAGAAAATAATGACCCTTATTTTCCTATTCTTGCTTTGGAAGAACCAGAAGCACATTTGCACCCCAATGCGCAAAGGCAATTATATCATCAACTGTCAAATATATCTGGACAAAAAATTATCAGTACACACTCCCCTTTTGTTGCTGTACAATGTGATTTGATGGACTTGCGGCATTTTTATAAAGATGGGGTTGACTTAAAAGTTGGGCAATTACAATTTTCAGAACCAATAGAAAAGAGAATTGGAGAAATAAAAGTTGAATTAGAAAACCCCATTACACCAAATAGTCAAAAAAAGGGGCTACAGAAAGAAAAAGAAAGATTGCTCTTAGAAAAAAGGGGCAAAATCAATAAGGAAGAAAAACGTAAAATTGAACGGAATATTTTAAATTCTAGAGGAGAAGCTTTGTTTTCAAAAGCATTGGTATTCTTTGAAGGCGAAACGGAAGAACAAGCATTGCCAATTTTAGCTAAAGAAAAAATTGGCCGACACCCCTTTGAATTGGGAATTAATTTCATCGGTGTTGGCGGAAAGGAAAATTACAAACCCTTTTTGACCCTTGCAAAATTCTTAAACATTAAGTGGTATATCTTGAGCGATGGCGATGGCGATGGCGATGATAATACGGAAACCAAAGTAAAGGAACAAATTGAAGAATCTATTGGAAGTCAAATGTTTGATTCGCTTTTTGTCTTGGATATTTATGATTTTGAGCAGTATGTTATTGAAAATGGTTTTGTTGATGAAATAATCACAAAATTAAATCAAGCTGAAAATAAAGAAAATTATCTGGATGATTATATTCAACAATATCATGGACAACCAAAGAAAAATCGCGAAATAAGAGATTATAAAACAAACACCATTGAAGGTCGGAAAGATGCTTTACTTGATGTTTTGCATGGAAATAAAACCCAGTTTGCAACAGTAATAGCCAATGCGATAATTTCAAAGAAAGACGCAAATGGCAAGACCATCTTTCCTCCCAAAATAGATGATCTTTTCAACAAAATTGCTATTGATTTAAAAATAGAATTGTTATGAACGTACAAGAAGAAATCATCAATCATAACGAAGGTGCATTATTGGTAATGGCAAGTGCCGGCAGTGGAAAAACCAGTGTGCTGACTAAGCGAATAGAAAGGTTGCTTGAGAATCAAGAATTTAAATTCCATGTATTGGCTCTAACCTTTACTAATAAAGCCGCTGATGAACTAAAAGATCGGCTAAAAGACATAAAAGGAATCGAAAAACGGGCTTTTGTAGGTACTTTTCATAGTTTTTGTTTGGACGTAATTCAAAGCCATGGATATGCAATAGGCCTGAAAGAACAGCCCCATATTTTTGAGAAAAACGAGGATAGGACAAACCTATTGATACAGGTTTTTGAAAAACCAGAAAACTGGGATTTGAGAAAGCACTACGAAAACAAAGATGCCAAAGGGCAACAACTTTTTATTAGTAATGCGCTTACTTACATCAGTAAGAAAAAAAAGCATTTAAAGGGCATTGAAAAATTTGATTTTTTGGACAGTGACAAAGAGAAAGAATTGATCCAAAAAATGTACAGGGAATACAACGACCTCCTGACACTTCAGAATGCCATGGATTTTGATGATGTTTTGATAAAAGCCTATCAGATTTTTTCTGATAGGGAAGCAATTGCTAAATTGTTCCGTAAACAATACAAATACATTTTCATTGATGAAGCCCAAGACTTAAATTTTGCCCAATATGAACTGCTTAGAATCATTTGTAATGGGGAAAACAACAATGTAATGATGGTAGGTGACATCAAACAATCGTTGTACCATTTTAATGGTTCTGACATTGCATATATGGAACAACAATTTGTAAATGATTTCAAGGCAAAAACAATACATCTGAATACCAATTACCGCTCAGCAAAAGTCATCATCCAGGTGGCAAACAAAATATTCAGTGAGGGTATGCAAGGTCATGATACACAATTGACAGGCAAGTTCAGGATTTTTGACAACTGCGAAACTGAAATCGAAGAAGCCAAAGCCATAGTTGACGAAGTAGAATCTTATTTGGCAAAAAGGGTTTATGAAGAGGACGGATGCCCATTTCCAATAAAAGAAAACGATATAGCGATTTTGGCAAGGAATAGATATTTATTGAAACATGTAGAAGATGAACTGAAAAATAGAGAGATAGATTATTACTTAAAAAGGAACGCAGACGGCTTGTACTTAGATAGCCAACTCATGAAAGTGTTTGATCTTGGCTTAAGGGTATTGATCAATCCTTTGGATGTTTTGCACTTTTCGGAAATACTCACTATTTATTCCATAGTAGAAGTCAATGATGGGTTTGGGAAATTAACCGGGTTAGAAAAACTTAGAAAATTGATTGATTTCATAGGCGAAAACGAAAAAGATGCTTACAATACACTGATTAAAAGCTGGACTATTTTAAGCGAACAGAAGAAATTTAATTTGAGGGAGGCATTACAGCCCATCAAGGGAAAATATGCTCAGGAGGAATTACAGACGGTAAATGAACCAAAGGCGGAATATGGAAAAAGTATGGAAGACGAGATCGCAGCAATACAATATGATATGGAAGGGATAGAAAAGGTATATAGCCATTATTCAAAAAATACAGCTTCGGACTTGAAATCGCTTTCCCACTTTAGGACACAACTTTCATTAGGTTTGATTATCCCCAAAAAAGAAGAAAAAGGAGTTGTTTTAAGTACAATCCATCTAACAAAAGGGCTTGAATTCCCGATTGTATTTGTAGTTGGCCTGGACGATGGTTCTTTGCCTTACTATAAAAGTAAAATTGCTGGAGGCCAAGCATTGGTGGAAGAAAAAAACATTTTTTATGTTGCTGTAACAAGGGCTAAACGAGCATTGTATTTATCTTATCCTAAAAGCAGAATCATGCCTTGGAATCTATCATACCTAAAAAAAATGATACCATCTGAATACTTAAGTGGGTTAAAAGAATTAGAAAATTATCAATAAATTTAATTCAAAAAAAACAATAATCGGTGAATATTAACTTCTATTAGTTGCATAAAAAAAATTGAGGTCGCTCATATCTCGAAACAGTTTCTTATCCCATCGCTTAGACGTTACCAATTTAGACATCGCAACGTTTCAATTCCCCAGTGGTGCGAGTTTGTAGTTCGTAACTTTCGATCTTGTCCTTCCTTAAGCGTAACTTTTGGCTTGGCGTCCTATTCTACTTGCTTTCTATCCCGACCCCATGGGCTTCGTATATTGATACATGGCATTTCGGTCCTGCATCTTTTTTTTCAAAAGAATGTTTATTCCATCTTAGATCAGAAAAACAAAAACTTTCCTCCAAACTATCCCTCTTTTTTTCTCAACAAGCCGTTTCTTTTATAAATAAATAGGAGTTTTTTGACACCCTATAATGCCTATCAAAGTAATTACCGTCCATTCTGGCCATATCTGTATAATCAAAAGGGTTGGTATTGTTAATATAGGGAGTACTATAAAAAGTGACTCGTGTTTTTTACTTGATTAACCGTTGCGAAATCACCACCCCGGCGTTCCGCCACCCCTCGAGAGGGGAATTTTCCACCGAGTTTCTAGCATCCGCCTTTTTTGCAAAGAAATAATTTAGAGTAGGCACTAAAATCCCAATCTCGGTGTACCTCAGTGCCTCCTCAGTGGCCCTCAGTGAAATAAAATATCACTTGAGTTAAACCCTTCTGTAAATTATATTACACCTCCTCCCCTATTTCCTGCCTGCTTTTGCGGATGTCGTGGTAATATTTCCGGTGTTGCAGGGGGGCTTTGCCGATTATCTTTTTAAAATGCCGGTTGAAATTAGAAAAGTTATTGTAACCACATTCATAACAGATATCAGCCACCGATTTATTGGTTTCTGCCAATAGTTTGGCCGCATGGCCTATGCGTACTTCCATTAAAAACAGCGAGAAAGTTTTCTTAAGCCGCATTTTAAAATATCGACAAAAAGCAGTTGGGCTAAGATGTGCCACTTTGGCAATCTTGTCAAGCGGTATTTCGTGGTGGAAATTTTTGAGGATGTATTGGTAAATGGTGTTCATCCGCTCCGTATCGCTTTTTGATAGATCTTGCGCAATATCTTTTTCCGACACCAACTTGGTTTGCTGTGAGTTGGCAATAATGTCTATGATATCCAAAAGGAGAATGATGCTTCTCGTGCCTTTGCTTTCGAGGAGTTCTTCAATTTTGTGTGCAACTAATTCCCTTGTTTCATCTTTTACCCTCACTGCATACTTGGCTTTGTGAAACAATAAATCTGCAATTGCCTCATTTTCAGGCAATTGGAAAAAATGTTCCCCAAAGCAATCGGGCAAGAAATGGATGACATAAGCCTCCATTTGTAAAGTGCTGTTTTTGTCCATGTATTGGTCATCTGCACGCCACATGTGCGGCAAATGCGAACCCAGCAACAACAAATCACCCGCTTTAAAGTGGTGAACGTGGTTGCCCACAAACTGCCTTCCCGAACCCTTGATAATGTGTATCAATTCAATTTCGGGATGGTGGTGCCATTTGGCATAAAAAAAAGGCACTTGGTCAAACCGTACATTAAAGGAATGCTCCGGTTTTCGCTGAATTTTAAGCAAGGCAGATGGGCGCATAGCGGCAAACTGATAGTTAGTTAGTACGGTTTATCGATTAATCTTCCAGAAGAGGCTAATATAGTATCAATATAGGGCAACTTGTTGCAAGGCTACAAGGGTAGCTAAAAATAGTTTTGTACCAACAAAATGATAGGGAATTATGATAACGATTGGCCAACAATTTATCCTGCCGCTAGAAAAAGTGGGCATTAATGACATTGACAAAGTGGGCGGCAAAAACGCCTCGCTGGGAGAAATGATCCAGCATTTAACCGAACGTGGCGTACGAGTGCCCGGTGGTTTCGTGGTAACGGTGGCTGCTTACCAACATTTTATTGCCCATAACCAACTGGATAGTAAAATACGGGCCGTGGTAGCGAATCTAGATCCAGAAAACATGGCATCCCTGCAATCCTGTGGGTTGGAAGTGCGCAACTTGGTGGAGAGTGGTCGCTTTTCGGAGCAACTGACCGAAGAAATTCTGGCGGCTTATGCAGATTTGAGTAAAAAAAGCCAGCAGGATGCAACAGACGTTGCGGTGCGCTCCTCTGCCACCGCCGAAGATTTGCCTGATGCCTCCTTTGCAGGACAACAGGAAACGTATTTAAACGTAAACGGCACAGACGATTTGCTGCTGACCATAAAGAAATGCTTTGCTTCTTTGTTTACGGATAGAGCCATCAGTTACCGCCACAGTTTTGGGTACGACCATTTTCAAATTGGCCTATCGGTGTGTGTACAAAAAATGGTTCGGTCAGATTTGGCCGCTTCGGGAGTAGCTTTTTCCATTGACACAGAAAGTGGATTTAAAGATGCCGTAATCATCAATGGTTCCTATGGTTTGGGAGAAATGGTGGTACAAGGCGCCGTTTCGCCCGATGAGTTTATAGTGTTTAAGCCTACTTTATTACAAGGTTTTGCACCCATTATTGAGAAAAAAATGGGGAGGAAAAACCAAAAGATGCTGTACAGTACTGCACCAGGGGAAAGGGTAACCATTGTACCTGTTTCGCAAGAAGACGAAGATCAATTTTGCCTATCAGATGCACAAATATTGGAATTAGCCAAGTGGGTAGTAGCCATTGAAGCCTATTATACAGGCATTAAAAACCATTGGTGTCCGATGGATGTGGAGTGGGCAGTAGATGGCATTACCAAAGAATTATTTATTGTCCAGGCTCGACCAGAAACCATCCATTCCCGCAGGGAAGCCACCACAGTAAGGGAATACATCATTGAAGACAAGGGCAGGGAGGCTAAAATATTGGTCAGAGGCATTGCAGTAGGCGATAAAATTGCTTCTGGTAAGGTGCGCCTCTTGGGTACACTTTCCAAAGAAGCCATCCAAGATTATGTGTTTGAACCTGGGGATATATTAGTAACCGACATGACCGACCCCGACTGGGAGCCTATCATGAAAAAAGCCGCTGCTATCATTACCAACAAAGGTGGGCGTACCTGCCATGCAGCCATCGTAGCACGAGAATTGGGCGTTCCAGCCATTGTGGGTACGGGAAATGCTACTGCCTTATTAGAAGCAGGATGGAACATTACCGCCTCTTGCGCCGAGGGTGAAGTAGGTTTCATCTACCAAGGGGTTATCCCTTTTCATGAGGAAGTTCATGAATTAAGCAAGCTACCAACCGTGAAAACACCCATCCTTTTAAATGTAGCTTCTCCGGATATGGCTTTTCATTTTGCCCATTTACAGCCCAAAGGCATTGGGTTGGCTAGGGAGGAATTCATCATTAATAATTACATAAAGGCGCACCCAATGGCCTTATTAAAACACGAGCAACTGAATGATGCTCCATTGTCTCAAACCATCCGCCTACTATCCAAAGGTTATGCAAGCGGTGCAGACTTTTTTGTGGAAAAACTGGCTCAAGGCATTGCCAAAATTGGGGCTGCGTTCTATCCAAATAAGGTAATTGTTCGCTTCTCCGATTTCAAAAGCAATGAATATTATAACCTGCCTGGAGGCAGCTACTTTGAACCCCATGAGGAAAACCCCATGATTGGATGGAGGGGTGCATCTAGGTATTACGCCAAGGAATACAAAGAGGCTTTTGGTTTGGAATGTAAAGCCATAAAGAAAGTGCGGGAAGAAATGGGCTTGTCCAATGTAATCGTTATGGTACCCTTTTGCCGCACTCCTGCCGAATTGCTAAAGGTTTATGATACCATGAAAGAATATGGCCTTGAAAGAGGGAAAGATGGGCTTGAGGTTTATATCATGGCTGAATTGCCTTCCAATGTGATGTTGGCTGCTGCATTTGCACAACACATAGATGGATTTTCCATTGGCTCAAATGATTTAACCCAATTGACGCTTGGGCTAGACAGGGATTCATCACTCGTGGCTCACCTGTATGATGAACGAAACGAAGCTGTAAAGGCCATGATTTCATTGCTGATTAAAGCAGCGAAAACAGCAGGAATAAAAGTGGGCATTTGCGGTCAAGGCCCATCGGACTTCCCCGACTTTGCCCAGTTTTTGGTGGAAGAAGGAATCGATACCATTTCTGTAACTCCAGATGCTTATTTCAAAACCGTCAATGCCATTGCCTCTGTAGAAGCATTGATGGCAGCACGATAAAGTATTTAAGCATCGGAAATGCATTTATCAAACGAAGGGACGTAATTCATTTTCGTCCCTTTTTTGTTGATTATCAACAGCTTTATCGAACCAACTAATTGATTGTATTGACATCACATGACACCAACTACCACACGTTTTTGCTAGCTCAAATGGCTATTATTTGTTGATTCACAATTGCATACACTTGATCAGTAGGGCCAGGTTTTATGGGTACAGAGCCACAAAAGCGTCCAAACGCAGGTAGCGTCACCTGATTTGTTTGCACATGAAAACAGGGAAATTGGAGGGATTGTCTATTACCCAGTTTTAGCCGAATACCAGGATGTAGATGGCCAGAAAATGTGCAAAAACCATCTTGAATGGATGCATTCTGTGGGTGAGTAGGTTCATGTTCAAATAGTATTTTGCCTAATTGCCAAGTTGGATGATGAACCATGATAGCTTGTTGTTCGTACCAATCAAGCGGCAAAATGTCGTGGTTACCCTTAATAAGGTGAAAATCTATTTGGGGAATTTGTTTGCGCCAACTTGCAAAAGCATGCAACTCTTTATTGGCAATACTGTGAAACATATCCCCCACAACAAAGATTTTTTTTGCTTCAAACATTTCAATTGCAAGCAAAAGTGAGTGTAAATCATCCTCGTTAATGGCATTTGGAACCGCAATACCTGCCTTACGGAAATGTCCTGTTTTTCCAAGGTGCATATCGCTAAGGATGATGGCTTTTTCCTCAGTCCAATACATTAGTTTAAGGGGCGATAATACAAAATGGTTTCCGGCAATGGCAATAGTAAAAGTAGGGTTCATGCGTTGCTAAAGTAATTGACTGTGTACTGATTTACATAAAACCGCACCATTGGTTGATGATTTAATTGATTCATAGATGCCCATATCAGAAGATGACGAAAGGATAAACTGTATGTTTTTTAAAAAAATTGTTAGAAAAAAACTTGTTGAATAGTTCAGGACATTATCTTACGCACAATTTCAACGTTTTAAAAACGATAAACATGATTGAGATAAATAATGAACTTTCAGATGGTTCTGAATATGGCAGCCTCAAAACACTCACTGTCTTAACATTTATTGGTAGCGGCATTGGGGTCATTTCATCGGTGTATAATTATTTTACGGGTGCAAAAGGCATAGTTAAAATGGAAGAATTGCGGAATGCGCCCAATTATGAGCAAATGCCTGACTTCGTTAAAAAAATGAGTGATGATAATGCTATCAATCTCCTCCGCGCAATTGAAGCAAATAAACTTCCTATATTTTTTATCAACACATTAGGATGCCTACTTTGCATTTATGGTGCCATTGAAATGCGGAAATTGAAAATGACCGGGTTTTACACGTACTGTTTGGGTTCAATATTACCGCAGATAGGAATGGTTTTGTTTGTAGGAATGGGATTTTTTTCGGGTTATGCCTCCTATTTTGGTATTGTAATCTCCCTTGTATTTATGTTGCTGTACTTTTTCAACCGAAAACATCTAGTAGCTGAATAATCAATGAAAATGAAAATCAACTGCCATTCTTTTAATAACGGCCTTTACTTAAATCTAGAGATAATGATCAATTGTTCCACTAGTTTTCAGCATCACTACTTACTACAGCTTGATGTTTAGTAAGAAAGAAGCACTTCTAATGGAGCACAATGACACTATAGTTTAAGGAGAAAAACGGCCTATTTCTTCACCACAAAAAAACATATGATTTTACCCCAGCTTGTACTAGCCCCCTCACCTAAAGGTGGAGATGGTGGACTAGGTGTTTTCACTACTGAATCGATAGATGTGGAAACAACAATTGAGATTTCCCCGGTTTTACTGTTATCAAAGGAAGAACGGATTTTAGTAGAAGCCACCAAATTGTATCATTACATTTTTGAGTGGGGCGAAAAACAAGAGGAAGCCGTAGTAGGATTAGGATACCTCTCGATGTACAACCACAGCTACCATTCTAACTGTGAATACGAAATGGATTACGACAGCCTAACCATGCGCGTAAAAACAGTGAAACCAATCAACAATGGAGAAGAACTCCTGATCAATTACAATGGCGACTTCGATGACACCACACCAGTGTGGTTTGATGTAGTTTAGTTGCTAATTGAGTGGTAAAATTCAAGCAATAGTGCTTACAACAAAAGAAACCAAGCATGTCGCTAGCATGGCTTTAGCTATTAAATTATGGCGTTAGCACCTTAAGAAACCACGGCATTTGCTTTATTGGCCTTTATTCGGACACCTAACCAGGAATTTCCTGCTGGGATACACCAATCTGAAATAAGCGTTGCTTTTGTGGATACTAGGTTGTTAAAGTAAAGTGTGTTTTCTGTAATATACCCATTACTTACCGCATGATTGAAATGAGCCAAAGGCAAAAGTTGAACTTTCCCTTCTATGAAAAAAGCTAAGGTTTGCCTATTGAACAAATCAACCTTAAACTTCTGCTCAATTTCTTGTATAAAATGAACACTACTGTCTGTACTGCAGCCGCCTACTTTAGCCACATTTTCATCCGCCATGATAATGATAAATTGACCGTAGAATAAATTGGCATAACCTTTTACAGGGGATCCATGACTTTTCCATGTTGCAACAAATTCTTCAAACATTTGCTCCAACTCAAAAGCCTCTGCCATTCCAAAAAGCCTACTGCTTTGATAAATCCAAACCCTTGAATTAGCAGCAAAATCTGCTGGCAATATTTCACTTAGTAACAATTCCATACTTATTTTTTTGTTTTAAAATTCTACTACTAATTAATGTAAGCTGAAAACATCCACCGAAAATGCCCATTCTTAAATGCTTTGGGCTACTAACTCTGCAATATCTAATACCTGTACATCTTGTTCCTTTTCTTTGTTTTTAACACCATCGGTAATCATGGTATTGCAAAAAGGACATGCAGCGGCAATTACAGATGCGGAAGTAGCTATGGCTTCCTCGGTTCTTTCAATATTAATTCGAAAATTCCCTTTCTCCTCTTCTTTAAACATTTGTGCCCCACCAGCTCCGCAGCATAGTCCGTTTGACTTGCAGCGTTTCATCTCTACTAACTCTGCATCTAACGCTTCGAGTATTTGCCTTGGGGCTTCGTAAATATTGTTGGCTCGTCCTAAATAGCAACTGTCGTGGTAAGTAATCTTTCTGCCTTTAAATGTACCTCCACCCTTCAATACAATCTTACCCTCATTAATCAATTGTTGCAACAAAGTAGTATGATGTATTACCTCGTACTGCCCACCTAGTTCTGGATATTCATTTTTTAGCGTGTTAAAGCAATGGGGACAAGTTGTTACAATTTTTTTAATTCCATAGCCATTTAGTACCTGAATGTTTTGATAAGCCATCATCTGAAACAAAAATTCATTTCCAGCCCTTCTAGCTGGGTCGCCAGTGCAGGCTTCTTCTTTGCCTAAAATGGCAAAATTGATTCCTGTTTTGTGTAAAATAGTAGCGAAGGCTTTAGTGATTTTCTGTGCTCTTTGATCAAAACTTCCGGCGCAACCTACCCAAAACAGTACATCAGGGGTTTGGCCATTAGCCATCATCTCCGACATGGTATTAATCTTCATAATGCTGTTAACTTTAAACGAAAATAAGCGATTAAAAGGTTTAGAACTGGGTATTTGGCGATTACTTATTGAAAGGAGTCAGTCGAAGTAAATGCATTATACGCCTGTTCATCGGTTTGACCGCTTTCTATTTGGCGCAGTTCATCGCTTGTTTTCCTGCTTCCATTGTGGCTATAACCTGGCGGGCCAAATAAATATTGAAACCGTTCGTATGCGGTAATATTTGGTTGAAATACATCATCCAAAATCTGCATCCATTCATGAAAAACAATGTAAAAAGCATTCTTTTTCTCTAGGTTTTTTGTGAGGCCATATGCAATCGGTTGATAGGCAATTGCTGGTAATTCCTCTTGAAATGTACCAAACAATTTATCCCAGAGTATCAAAAACATACCCATGTTTTTGTCCAAATACTTCGGATTGGAAGCATGATGAACCCTGTGGTGGGAAGGGGTTACTAAAATATGCTCCAGAAATCCCATCTTGTTTATCAACTTAGTATGAACAAAAATTCCCCAAATCTGAGTAGCTGCATATATAAAGAGAATATCCAAAGGTGCAAACCCCAAAAAAGGTAGTGGGAGAAAATAAATAAATCGATACAACGGTTGAAAAACCGAAGAGCGAAACCCTACTGTAAAATTAAACTCCTCGCTGCTGTGGTGGGTAACATGTGTAGCCCAAAAGAAACGGACTTCATGGTCAAATCGATGTAACCAATAATAGAGGAAGTCTTCAGCCACCAAAAGAAATAACCAATAAGCAATACCAACATTCGGATGAAATATTCGGTGGCTAAATGCCATTTGAAAAATAGACAGATACACAATGCGAAATCCTAAGTCTATTCCGCCATTAAAAAGCATTAAGTAAATATTGGTGATAGTATCCCAAAGTTTATAGTACTTCAATTGCTTCCAATGGGAAAGCATAATTTCAACTCCGATAATTAATAAATAAACGGGTGTTGATAGGAGGATTAGCCATTGTTCTTTTAGTAATTCCATACTTTATAATAATAGCAGCAAATAAACAGGAAAAAAAGGCTACAAAAATTGATAACCATTTGTTAGCCTTTAATGAGGAAAACTAATGCGCTACTTCCTGTCCCCATGAAAAATTTCCCAATTCGGTTTTTGAAAAGAAAGTAAAGACAAACGATTCAAAATCAAATTCAATGAAACCTCCCAAATCGTGTGGAAGTACGTTATTACTGAAAATAAAATGAGCGTTTTACCTATTGAACAATATATTTTACCGATTATCCTGCCATTTTAGGCCTTAATCAAAAAAAAAGCAGACTTAGGTTTGGAAGTGTGGGAAAAACCTCCCTATATTTGCAACGGTTTTTCATAGGATATTGGATTTTAAAACGGGGCTGGATTTTTATCCTGGCCCTTTTTTTTTGCCTAACCATTCTAAATCCGATAAAACCACAACCCTTAGTAATAGTTCCCGCCACTAACGTAATTTTCCCCTCCTAGCACGTCTGAAACGGGATTCCTTTACAATACCCCTTTAGTACTAGGCAAAGCATCACTCATGGGGTCACGCTTTACTGCCATTTTTATTGCTTTGGCAAATGCCTTAAATATCGCTTCTATTTTGTGGTGTTCGTTATCGCCTCTGCAATAAATGTTAAGGTTGCACTTAGCTGCATCACTGAAAGATTTAAAAAAATGGAAAAACATTTCGGTAGGCATCTCTCCAATTTTTTCTCGTGTAAAGCTTGCATCCCAAACTATCCAATTTCTTCCACCAAAATCAATCAATACTTTCGCTTCTGCTTCATCCATCGGCAAAGCAAAGCCATAGCGCTCCATTCCCCTTTTATCAGTTAATGCCTTTGCAAAAGCTTCCCCTAAAGCTAAACCCGTGTCTTCAATGGTATGGTGTTCATCAATGTGTAAATCACCCTTTGTAATTATGCTAAGGTCAATTTTGCCATGACGCGCTATTTGGTCTAGCATGTGGTCAAAAAAACCAATTCCAGTATCAATATTGGCCTGTCCACTTCCATCCAAATTGATTCTAACCGAAATTTTAGTTTCGTTGGTGTTCCGCTCATGAACCACAATCCGTTGCTTTAGCTTTAGAAACGAATAAATTTCACTCCAATTATCCGTTTGCAGTGCGATAGTAGGTCGCAACATTTTCTCTTGTTCTGGCGATAGTTGTAAATCCTTTAATGGCGAAGTAAAATAGATGGCTTTTACGCCCATGTTTTGTGCAAGTTGAATATCACTCCACCTATCCCCAATTACAAACGAATCACTGAGGTTAAACTTAGTTTGATCCAACAGGTGCGACACCATTGCTGTACCTGGTTTTCGGGTTGGTAGATTTTCGTGGGCAAAAGTTCTGTCCACATGTATTTCATCAAAAACAAAACCTTCACCAGATAAGGTTCTAATCAAGAGATTTTGAGTGGGGTGAAAGGTTTCCTCTGGAAAACTATTCGTACCTAAACCATCTTGATTGGTAATCATGACTTTATAAAAATCAAGTTCTGCGGCAATCTTTGAAAGCGTTGAAATACAGCCTTTTACGAAAACCATTTTTTCAATACTATCTACTTGGTAATCTGTGGGTGGCTCCTCGAGCAAAACACCATCTCTGTCTAAAAATAAAATGGGTAACATAATAGTTGTTAGTGATTAAGGTTTAGTGAAAAATGTTAAGTGATTGGTGATTATTGATTGATGGGCTTTCTGCCAATTTGTTTTCATAGTTTATGGAAATAATGTAAATAATTCCGATAAAATAATTGCTTGTCAGCTATTTTTATTAGTGTATCACAACTGCACTGATAATCAGCAGATTCAGTACCAAATATTGAATTGATAAATTAACAAAAGTCTGTACTAATTAAAGCTTAAAATAGTTTCAATTAGTACAGACTCTTCACGTCCTAAAACAGCTTTGGCAATGGATTTTCTTCTTTGGGTACCTCTTCCCATTCCATTTCAATATTCGAAGAAAAGTTCATCAACTTAGCACCTATTGCACGCCAGCCCATCAGTTCGACCATATCGGCAATTTTGAATTTTGATTTGCCTGCTGTAACCCCCAAACCAGTTTTTACTACCAATACAGGCTCTTCAAAAGTGGTTACTGTTTCTAATTGATTGCCATCACCTTCCTTTATAAACAAGTACTTATTCTTTAAGGTAGTGGTTTCAATTTTAAATCGCTTTACGTAGTACTGTTGTTTGGCATTATCTAAATACACCGCAGTAAATACCTTAGTAGGGTCAAAGCGTTCAATTAAAATCACCTTATCTACATCAAATCTTTGGGTTAATTCGGTATCGGTAATTTCGTATTGACCATCACTAAACATTACCACTAGCTTATCATCACCTTCAAATGTGCCTAAGTATGTGCCTTTCTCCTCAGTGCTTAAACGCCCAAACTGGTCATCGAACCATAATTTTCTACCAGCTAATGTACTCCTACCCGCTTCTTTGAATTTGATGGTTTTTACGGGGTATTTAGTTACAATATTGCCCTGACTACTTCTGCCTTTGATTTCTAATGTTTCAAAATGAAAATCAAACTCTTTGGTTCTTGCGATAGCATTGGGACTTAAAATAATCCTTATTACTTCCGCCTCGCCATTTGCATTGGCCGTGAAGTAATGAATCTTGCTTTTATCTGCTCCTTTTGTTAGGTCATAATCTTTATCGCGAGTAATACCTGTTACATTAAACCGCTTTCCATAAGAATAAGCTGTCTGGGCATCAAAATAAATCATATTGTACGTGGTTCGTTCATCATTTTTCTTGAAAATGGCAATGTGGATAATATCCTTACCCACAAACACTTTATCGCCCACCCGCACCACTTTCATGATGCCTCTTTTGGTAAAAATGATGATGTCGTCAATATCGCTACACTCAAATAAAAACTCTTCCTTCTTTAAACTAGTACCAATAAAGCCTTCTGCCCTATTCACATACAGCTTTGTATTGGCAATGGCCACTTGCTGCACACTAATGGTATCAAACACCTTTATTTCGGTTTTGCGCTCCCTGCCTTTGCCATATTTTTTTAGTAGGTTATCAAAATAAGCAATGGCATAATCATTCAAATGCGCCAAATCATGCTGTACCTGCGCTATTTCGGCCTCAATTCCCCTGATTTGGTTGTTGAGTTCTTCAATGTCCAATTTATAGATACGCCTTACTGGTTTCTCAGTAAGCTTTAGTACATCTTCTCTTGTTACCAACCGCTTTAGCAGAGGTTGAAATGGCACAAATGCAGCTTCGATGGCCTCAATTACTGTTTCCCATGTTTCATGCCTTTGTTCAAGTTCTTTGTATATCTTCTCCTCAAAGAATATTTTTTCCAACGAGGTGTAATGCCACTTATCGTTTAACTCGCCTAGCTTTATTTCAAGCTCTCTATTAAGCAACGATTTGGTATTATCAACCGATACCGTAAGTAATTCTTGTACAGTTACAAAACGGGGTTTTTGGCCTTCGATAATGCAAGCGTTGGGCGAAATACTTACTTCACAATCGGTAAACGCATATAGGGCATCAATGGTAATATCGGAAGAAATGCCAGGGGCTAAATCCACTTGCACTTCCACATTTTTACCTGTAAACTCTGTAAGCTTTTTAATTTTAATTTTCCCGAGTTCGTTGGCTTTGGTGATGCTTTCACAAAGCTGTGAGACGGTTACGCCAAAAGGTACGTCTCTTATAATGAGGCTTTTTTTGTCTAGCTCTTCTATGATGCATCGCACTTTTACCTTGCCCCCTCTTTTGCCATCCTGATAATTACTCACATCAATTTGTCCACCAGTTTGAAAATCAGGGAATAATTGAAATGGTTGGCCTTTCAGGTATTTGATGGCTGCTGCAATGATTTCACAAAAATTATGAGGCATAATCTTCGTGGCTAATCCCACTGCAATCCCTTCTACACCTTGCGCTAGTAGCAAGGGGAACTTCATGGGTAAAGTGACTGGTTCGTTTTTACGGCCATCATAACTTAACTGCCAATGGGTCGTTTTTGCATTAAAAGCTACTTCCAAGGCAAATTTGCTGAGGCGTGCTTCAATGTATCTGGGTGCAGCAGCCGAATCGCCTGTTCTTATATCACCCCAATTTCCTTGGGTGTCAATCAGCAAATCTTTTTGACCTAGGTTTACTAATGCGTCGCCAATGCTAGCATCCCCATGGGGGTGATACTGCATGGCCTGTCCAATGATATTGGCCACTTTATTAAACCGCCCATCGTCCATTTCTTTCATGGCGTGTAGAATACGCCGTTGCACGGGCTTTAAACCATCTTCCACAGCAGGAACCGCCCTTTCGAGAATTACATAAGAGGCATAATCTAAAAACCAATTTTTATATTGGCCTTGAACCCCCGTCTCGTTTTCAAAAACCCGATTTTCTACCTTCTCTTTAGCCATTTTCTTAAACTGGTTTTGCCGTCCTCTTCATTGCTGACGGCCTTTTGTAAGGTAAAATGCGCCTACCGCTGGCCGAGTAGTGCCTACTTTACACTTTGTGCTAAAATAGGTAGCCAAATTTAAAAATGGAAAAACTGTAACAAATGTGGACATCGAAACAACCTGTGTTCATTTAACTAAGATTTTAAGGGTACATAAAAGTTTTCCTTTTGCCCCTCGCCTTTCGGAGAAGGGTGAGGGTGAGGTTTAACTAATAACTGCGAAAAACTTTTATACACCCGGTTTTAAACCCTTCAAATTTTAGCTTAACCATTGCTTTTTGGTAAATGATAAGATGCTTCAAAAAAGGGAAGAGTGTCACCTCTTAATCCCCTAAAAACTACCTTAAAACTGCACACGGAAACTACCAAACACCCCAAAACTTTTTGCTGAATTGCTTAATAAGTTAGCGGCTACAATATTGGGGGGCGTAGGTGCGTTAGGTGCAAAACGCCACACCATATCTATCCTGAAAAACCGAAAAATATTATCGAAGCCTGTGCCTATTTCTGTGTAAGTATTGTTCCGCAACGTTTTTAAACGGTAATTACCAAATTCCAACCGATTGAATGCCCTGTTTTCCATGGATAAATTGCCCCAAACTGTTTTCACATTCCAAAACTGCCGCCACTTGCATTTGCGAAATAGTGGCACTAGGTTGATTAGTTTCTTTTCAAAATTGTGTTCTATATTAAATCCTACATACCGATCACTCACGTATTCGAAACGGTTCATTAGGTTAAAAGATTGCTTGGAGTAATAATAAATTTCATTACCCGGGTGCACTTCTAGCAACATGAATGGTATTTGATTACCATCAATTTTACCACCGTAAGCCATATAGTCAATCGTACCCCATTTGGGAATACGACAGATTTGTGTGAACATGGCAGACAGCTTATTGTATCGGTATTCACTACCGCAGATGCCTGGCAATCCTGCGGAAAAATTCAATTCGGCAATGGGCAATTTCCCTCTTAATTTCAGGGTGCGCCTCTTGCCCACAATCTTTTTTTCTCCTGGAGCATAACGTAAATGAATCCCAAAAGCGGTATTGATAGCATCCTCGTTAGAAAATAGCCTGCTTACCGGCAGCGGGGCAAAAGTGTGGTAGGCACTTCTGCTGGCATCAAACTTTATTTGCACATTGCTCATCCATTCTTTACTCACAAAAGCCTTGTAGCTTTCGATGTTTACAAATTTTTGTATCACCCCCTTTCTGCGGATAAATCGACTGAATAAATTATCAATCGTAGCGTCATCATTATCATTAAACCGAATGCGGCCATTGTCTAAATCGTTACTATAAGAAGCACCCACGGTCCAAGTTTTGGTTTGGGGTATTTTGTAGGTAAAGGCAAGCTTCTGTTTCCATCTGTGGTCTCCAAATCCATAAGCGAGGTACCCAAATAAACGGAGGTGTTCACTGAATTTGGGTGTGGTACCCAAATCGAATCGTATCCGCCTTTTTTCCAGTTGGTTGGCACTCAACCATTTAAACCAAGGCCCTATTTCTACCATACCTATTTGCTTATGACCATCTGTTAAAAAAATCAGGCGGTTAGTATAGGTTTTAAATAAGGGCATCTGCTTGAGTGTATCAATCATTTGATACACTTTGGTTTCATTGCCGTTTAGGCTTTCGTGCCGATGCGATTGCCAAAATTGAGGATCGTTCTCTTTGGCATTGTCTAGTACAATTACTTCTTCCCTTTTCTTGTTTTTGTGTAGAAACACTTGGATGATGGAATCATTTAAGGCCACTTTCTGGTAGGTAGCTGTTTTTCTTCCAATAAAACTGAGTTTCTCTTTGGGAAACGGGGATAAATCGGCCACTACTTTATCCTTTGAAAACATCCAGATGCTGTCATTGATACGGGCAAACTCTTGCACTACCGACAGGCGGTTTACAAAATTGATATTGGCATCAGGCGAAACGGTAACATTTATTTTTTGTACAGCCCAAGACAACCCATGAATCCAGCAATCGCCAGTAAAAGTGTTAGTACCAATCTGCTTTGGCACAAAAAATAGATGAAACAAGCGTTCTTTACCTAAGTATTGTGTATCCGCACCTTTAAACTGATAATACTGATCGGCAAAAGCACTCAAAGGGCTGATAAATTCTTTATCAAACAGCTTTACATAATCTTGATACAAGTTAATTTTTTGGGATACCCCACCCATAAATTGCATCAAGGTTTCGTTTTTAATCCCATTGGTGGACACTGCTTTTATCTCCTCGCGTACCCGACTCGGATTGGTAGATACATAATAGTCTGACAAAGATTCCGTTAGAAAAACAGGCAAAAAAGGTTTGGCTTCGCTAAGGCTGTCTATGTTATTGAGTAAAAAAGCGAAAGGTTGTAAGGTTTTGTATTTCTTAAATGTTTGCTGGTTGATATTGCTAATGTCTAGTTCCAGCTTATTGTACAGTTCGTAACGGTAATTTTCAAATCGGTAGGGATTATTGGCCGCCTTGTGAGCCACCATATTTTTCCACCAACGAAGTCCTTTGTTGAATTTTGATTTGATAACCACCCCCGATGCAGGTGCCGCATCTTTTAGATAAACCACCGTAATACCCGTGTCTTTTAGTAGTGCAACAGGCTTTGCTGTAGGATCAAAACCCACATATTTTACGATGAGCGTATCTGCGGGGTCGGTACTTTTTCTGATAGAGAACTTACCCAAAGAATCCGTAATAACGCCATAACCAGCCTTGGCAAAAAACACACTGGCATAGGCTATAGGTTCTTTAGTAAATTCATTTAAGGCAATACCTTTTATTTGAGCCTGCCCCAGACCATGATGGCTAATGGCCAATAAAAAAAGGCAAAAAAAAGACAAACGATATATAGATATTAACGACCGCATCGGCTACTAACAAGAAATTTAATAAAGGATGTACACCCAAAAATTCACGGTGAAATAGGCGTGCAATATATGAGATTACTTGTACGTCAAGTACGGTGCTACCAGAATTATGATGGGAAAATTCTTTTTGTAGGGATTGGCAGTTATGATGGGTGCATAAGCGTTTTTCGGTTTTACTGTGCCAAACTGCAATGTTGTTGATGTTTGATAGATGCTAACTGCCGAAAAGCAAGTTACATGCACCAAATAAACAAAGTGTAAAAATATTTTTTAATCAATACCAGGCAAACATTCCAGTTCACTCTACTTTGGAGAGGGGTTGGAGTGAGGTTTAATTTATGGGTGCGAAAAACTTTTATGCTCCTAGGAAAATACTTGCTGTAATGCTTTGATTCATTTTCTTTTTCTTTGTACAAATCAATTATCAAAATTATGTTCATTAAAACATTTATACCTACCACTGGTAATCATACCATTGATATTCCAGAATCTTTTTTTGGGAAAATGGTGGAAGTTGTTTTTAGAGAAATGGAGGATAAACCAAAGAGTGAAGCAGCAAACCAATTAGATGCAATTACCAATAGGTATAGTAAGTTTCCAAAAACGGATAGTAACAAACATCCTTTCAATAGAATCGAGGCAAATGATTATGAATAAAGGGTACTTTCTTGATTCAAATATGCTGCTCTACCTTACCGATGTCGATGAACAAAAATCTTTGATGGTTTAACGCCTTCTTTTAATACTCCTGTATATTATATACGCAGCTTAACTACACGTTGTACGAACATACCGCTGTTGACAGTGAGGACATAATTCAATTATGAAATATAGCGAAGAACTAAGCGTATGAAAAGAGCAGCGGAGATACTATGGACTCGAAATTAATTTGGCTCGTAAAAAATAAAGTCAATTTTGTTTACAACCTTAAATGCAGCATCACTACTAATAAATGGAATTTTTAACACACCTGCAGTTGCTGCAATAATTGAATCTGCTAACTTTAGATTGGTTTCTTGTCTGAGTTTGATATATAAATTTCTTATTTCATTATTAAGTGGAATTACAAAACAATCGTTAAGCAATAATCTTCTTTGCTCGATGTATTCTGCACTTGGCTTTTTAAGGCCATGCATTTCCAAATCTGTAATAAAAGAGATGAAAAGAAATTGACCTTGTAAAAAATCTGCCAGTGTATCATCACCAGAAAGCAGTTTTATCAATATATTGGTATCAACCAATATTTCTTTCCCATTCATTTCGCAATTGCTTTTGGATAGTTAGGGCAACATCATCAAACTTAACAGTACCGTTATATTTTTTAGCATCAAACCCAACATTAGATGTCGTGTTTCGATGTATCTTTTTTTCTATTTCCTTGAGTTCTTTCTGAGACGCTCCTTTCTTAATTGTTAAAATCATAAATATTCATTTAATGAAAGCGAAGTTAAGCTTCAAGCCTTTTCTTTTTCATCTATTTGCTATTGAAACTAAATTAAATTCTTAAAGCCCTATTTTAAAATTACAGTAGGTAAGTTATAAGTTACCAAGTACTACCTGTTTATTCATTGACTAAGACCTAAGCGAAGGGTACGTGCGTCACGCTCGCACCGTTGGAGATTTACTCAATTTAAAATGCAGCGAAG
>JAIXOJ010000203.1 GCA_027486835.1 Chitinophagaceae bacterium | reverse complement strand
AGTGCGGCTAAAACTGCTCGGGACAATGCTCGGGATAGTGAATGGAGCTTTCATGAGTTTATTCTTGGGGCGAAATCGCAAGTGGCTGCCCAGTTTGGTGATGATAGTAATGAATATCAGAGCCTTGGATTGAAAAAGAAGTCGGAAAGAAAAAGACCAGCCCCAAAGAAGGGTAAAGGCCCTAAAGGCGCTTAATGCTGCGACCGAATAATACAGCGCCTTCTCAACGTCTTTAATAATTTCTCTTACCCAAAATGGTAGGAGGGAAAATTGTTAAAGACGTTTTTTTATTGTACCTACATGGGCGATGGGTGAAATAAAACAGAAACGAACTAAACATATCCATCTATGAAATAAGCCATTGTGGGGTGATTGCCACTAATGTACGATTGGGGTCTAATTCTTTTACAATACAACTAGTGTGCTATTAGCCGCATTCGCTCCAATTACACGAATGGTTGAATAATCCAAATTAATTTTAGGATTACAGGCTATTTGAAAAAGTGACAACTTGCTATCCCATTTTTAGCCTTTGATGCCTAGAGCGAAATAAGTTTCGGCTTCCAATAATTGGTATTTCCTAATTCCATTTATAGTTTAGTGTTTTAATGAAAGCGCAACTAGTATTTTGTTTAGGAATTAACCACCGTTTGGGCGCATCGAAATTAATTTGACTTATGATTAAAACAGGCCAGATACTGTTTTCCCCTTGATGAAAAGCTAAAATTGAGGTAATCAATATTTTTCTATAGCATATTGTGTTTAAGTTTGTCGGTATAGCGGTCGGATATTTACACCATTTACTTTTTTTGATAAAACGTTATTCCATGGCATCAGTAATAAGTTTGGAGGCAATTGAAAAAGCCTATTTCATGGGTACACAGGCCATTCCTGTACTTAAAGGCATTTCACTGAACATTAACCGTAATGAATATGTGGCTTTGATGGGGCCAAGCGGAAGCGGGAAAAGCACATTGATGAACATTCTTGGGTGCCTGGACTCGCCCACGGGTGGCAAATACATATTGAACGGCAAAGACGTGAGCAAAATGCCTGATGACGATTTGGCCGAAGTGCGTAATACGGAAATAGGATTTGTGTTTCAGCAGTTTAATTTATTACCTAGGCTTACTGCAGCGGAAAACGTGGCATTACCACTTATTTATGCAGGCATCAATAAAAAAGACCGGATGGAACGTGCTATGGAGGCGCTCAAAAAAGTGGGTCTGGCAGAACGTAGCCACCACAAAAGCAACGAATTAAGTGGTGGGCAGATTCAACGGGTGGCTATTGCTAGAGCTTTGGTAAACAACCCTTCGTTGCTATTAGCGGATGAGCCAACGGGTAATCTTGACAGCAAAACATCTGTGGAAGTGATGGAGATTTTTGGAAAAATCCAAGAAGCTGGTAACACCGTGGTGCTAGTAACACATGAAGAAGACATTGCCTCTTATGCCCATAGGGTTGTGCGGCTAAAAGATGGTTTATTAGAAAGTGATAAAAGCCAAGTTGGTTTTGTGCATGCTTGATTTTAAAGCAGATCCGACCACAATATCCAAAGAAAAAAGGTAAACGAGAAAAAGTGTTTTTGCACTAACGATAGAAGTCGGTTCATTCGCTTTAGGAAACTTAAACGCCGGAATGTGTCGTACATTGGATTGATAGTCATTTATCCAGTAGGTAGGATTTAATTGCCGATTCAGAAAACAAGTACCCAAAAATTTTCCCGACAGACAGCCGCTAACTGTCGGCAAGCTTTCGGGAAATCCGAAAGGCTGTTTACAACTAGCGGCAGGGTTTCGGGAAATCCGAAAGCCTCTTTACAACCAGCAGCAAGGTTTCGGGAAATCCGAAAGGCTGTTTACAACCAGCGGCAGGGTTTCGGGAAATCCGAAACTGTCCTGACAGTTAAATGCTGGTTATCGGGAATAACGAGGCAAAGAGCGATGAAATGGCTTATCAAATCAGTTAACCAATTTGTTGGGAAAACCTGTGTTTTGTAGAAAGTTTGACATAAACCTATTTATTTTGTTGTTGAACTCCAAATGCATGAGTAAGAAGGTATGAAAAAGTATCCCATCGATTTAACGCATCTACGGTACATAGAATCTGGACAATTTCTCCACCGTTTCGTGTCCGATTTTAAAGGCACTGGGCTTGATTCCAAAACAGACCCCAATTTCGATAAACTGTATCAGGACATCCTCCAACAACAACCCATTTACGATAGTGCCCTTGGACAAATTTTTGCCAAGGCCGAAACCCAATACATAGCAGAATCGGATTTAGTAAGGGATAGAAAAATCATTTCCATCCGCAGAGCGGTGTCTGCATTTGAATACATCGATGACCCCGCCAAAAAAATTGCTTACCGCCATCTCAACATCTTACTGAACAACTACAAAGGTTTAGAAAAAGACAATTACGAATCGGAAACATTGGGCATAGATAATTTACTAAACGACCTCAATAGAAGCGTATATGCACCGTTTGTGGCCTTGTTAGGTATTGGAGAACATGTGACCAATTTAGAAATAGCCGCCACAAAATTTAAAACCATTTTTGACACTCGCTCTAACAAAACTGTTAGTACTGAAGTGTACAACGCCAAAAAATTGCGCAAGAATATTTTTGATGTTTATGTGCAACTAGTAGATTATGTCATTTCTACAGGAAAGATAAACGGTGTTGCATTTTATGTAACCACCCTTACAGCAATAAATAATGGCAGAAAATAGTATGCTGATTTATTGGCCATAAGAGAAGGTACAGCCGATGACAAAAATGAAATAGAGGAGGTCTAAGTACCTGACAAAACATAAATAAATTTATTTAACTTCTGAATATTTACGACGAGAGCGTTTACTATGAACCTTATGCCGTACTTAAAAAAGCTATGAGCTTTCCTTTTGTGAGCTT
>JAIXOJ010000183.1 GCA_027486835.1 Chitinophagaceae bacterium | reverse complement strand
TTTCCTTGTGGTGCCTGACCATTTTCGAGTGGACACATAGCGTTTCCTTGTGGTGCCTGACCATTTCTGAGTGGGGAAAAAAGAGGGTTGGTACATTGGCTCGCCCTTACTGAAAATTTTGCGTTGCTTTCTATATTGCCTCATGAGATTCATTTGCCGTAGGCTGGAAATAGAAATGAATGTGGTGATCTTCAGTTAGTTTGAACGGTGATTCTTTTGACTTTTTGAAAGGATACTATGGTGGGGATGGTGAGAAACTGGCTTTAATTTATAGTAAACAATTTTAACGCCCACTCCATTGGCATTTTAGGCCAAGAGACAGTGGAGTGCATAAAGCAAACAGTGGTATTGAAAGCTGCAAAACCAATTGTTCAAATGGAGTGGCTATCTTTCGAGACTTTTTTCCTTTAATGATTAAGATAAAGCGTACAAGATGAATAAAGCTTCCGTTGCAAGTACTGGATACTTGGTTAGCCTGTTAACAAACAAATGTCCTCGCTGTAGGCAGGGTGATTTGTTTGTTTCGAACAAAGCCTATCATTTAGCAAATGGGCAAAACGTAAAAATGCATGAGGAGTGCCAAGTGTGTGGCCAACCTACAGAATTGGAAGTGGGGTTTTATTATGGCACTAGTTATGTGAGCTATGGGCTTACCGTTGCATTTTCGGGGATTTCTTTTGCTCTTTGGTTTGTATTAATTGGTTTTAACTTAGAAGATAATCGAATTTTCTGGTGGTTAGGTCTAAATGCGGTGGTATTGCTTCTACTTCAACCCCTTTTTATGCGAATTAGCAGGAGCATGTGGATTAGTTGGTTTGTAAAATATGATCCAGAATGGCAAAACAACAAGCCAAAAAATGCCGAACGTATTGTGCCAGAACACATGAATAACTGGTAAAATGATGTGCCTCTAATTAGGGGCATTGCTACGAATGAAAGGATGTTTAGAGGTTATTGTAGAGACGTTGTGCGCAACGTCTCTACGTTGATGGATACGGTGAAAGAATATACCTATCGAATGATACACATCATTCGATTATTCGTGCAGTAGTGGCAACAATCAATAAATACGTACACATTTTAAACCCAATGACTAAAGCTTTAAGATTTTCACTTCGGTTCTGCGGTTTTCTTGGTGTTCAGCTTCGCTACATGGTACACCGTTGCTACAGCCGTTGAGCAATAAAAACTCACCATACCCTTTGGCAAACATTCTTCTACGCTCAATGCCATGGGCTATTAAATAAGCAACAGCAGATTTTGCACGCCTGTCTGCAAGGTTTACATTGTACTGGTCGCTACCGCGAGAATCTGTGTGGGACGATAATTCGATAATCATTGTGGGATATTGGTTCAAAATGTCCACCAATGTATCTAAAATCCTTGCCGCATCGGGTCTAATATTGTCTTTGTCAAAATCGTAGTGGATATTGTTGAGCCGAAACCGATCACCCACACCTAGGCTGCTGATGGTATCTGCCAAGCGATACACCTTAGGAGCTGGCTTGGGGCCACCCAAGTTGGCAAGCGGAATAACCACTTTCAAGGTATCTCCTTTTGCATTTTTGGTATTGATGGCCACCATTGTTCCATAATAACCCGACTTACTAACGGTAATCGCATAAGGCGATTCAGCATCAACGGAATGCCAAGCTTGCCCATTGAAATTAGTTTGTTGATCCCACTTTACATCGGTGGCAGTATTTTGTATTTGTAAATCGGCGGTATTAATAGGGGCTTTGGTGGCATTGTCTATAACTTTCACCTCAAGCATAACAGCATTGTTGGCACTAGGCATGGCCAATGGCTGGTTGAGTACAAATTGATAAATATCGTCATCGCCCAACCCTCCTTTTCGATTAGAAGCAAAAAAGCCCGTGGTTTCGTCTTTGGCAAAATAATAGAAGTCGTCGCCGCTGGAATTAAATGGATAACCCAAACTAAGGGGATGACTCCATTTGTTTTTTTCGCCAGAAGCCACAAACAGATCGTATCCACCCATGCCCACATGGCCTTTGCTAGCAAAATATAGATTGCCATCGATACCCATAACTGGAAAGGCTTCATCTTCCTTGGTGTTTATCTTATTACCACAATTTTTGGGAATGCCCCAATTGCCGGTAATTAATCTTTCGCAAAACCAAATATCAAGACCACCCAAACCACCAGGCATATCGCTGGTAAAATACAGATAGCGCCCATCGCGGCTAATAGCGGCATGACCTACGGAGTAGCGGGCAGGGCTGTTAAAAGGGAAAGGAATGGGTTTGTTCCAAGTGCCCGTACTGCTGTTGAGAGTGGATAAATAGAGTTCTAAGCGACGTGTTTTGTATTTTGAATCTGCAGGATTAGCGGTTTTATCTGTGGTAATGGGGTGGTTGTTACCTGCATAAGTAACGGTGAAGTAAATGCTATCGCAATTGGCACTAAAAACCAATGGCCCAGTGTGGTATTCGTAAGCATTGATTACAGGGTCAAAGTCGTGAATCTGGTTGTTGAAAGCATCCCCTTTATCAGAACCAATGGCATAAATCTTCTGGAAATAATTATCGGTTCTACCGTAAATCGTTTCGCTAAATGCTTTTTTAAAAATCCCTTTTTTGGTGTTGCGTAAACTGTCTGAAACAAAAATTAAATTGTTGGTAATGGGGTTAAAAACAGCCCCCCAATCAGATTTGGCAGTATTGAGTGGTGCCATATTGTCGATAGTTACTTCCACAGGATGTGCCATCCAATAGCTGGCACTATCGCACCCTAACAGCTTGTTCTTAATATCGTTGGTACTTCTTTGCTGGTATTGCTGGTAAATTTCTTTTGCTTCAGGATATTTCCCCCTGCTTTTGAGCATATCGGCAAAATAGAGCCATTCTTCAGGGGCAGTACCCGGCAACGCAATCAATTGGTTATAATATTTTTCGGCAGCCTCGTAATTATTCATTTCCTTGTAGCAGGAGGCTAATCGGGAAATGATCAACCCGTCTTTATTGTTTTTTATGGCAGCTCTTTCGTATAGTTTGGCTGCTGTAGCATATTCATACCGTGAGTACGCTTCATTCGCAGATGCCACTAACCCCTTTTGCTCTTGAGCATGACCACCAAAAATGGTAATTAAATTAATGGCAAGTAATGCTAGGTATGTTTTTGTTCTTTTATGCAGATGCTTCCACAGATTAGTACCCTTACCAAAAAATGGGGTAATGAGTGGCGTGCTAGACAATTTTATTTGTAGATTCATAAGTAAGTAATAGGTCGTAGGTATAAAGTAATAGGTATTAGGTGGTAGGTATTAAGTAATGAATGGGGTTGTAAGTGAAAGCAGGTAAGCAGCAACTAAGGGAAACAAAATAAACCATCAGCACACCAACTGCCAAAAAGTAATTTAACCAAGCTTCTAGATATTTTTTATCACGGGGTGTAAAATAATCTTTATTGCCGTTTAACAAATGCATCACTTAATTGCAGAAACACTTGCCTTCCTTTTTCTAAACGGGCAATATCGATGGTGCGTAAAGTAATATTAAAGCTACCCATTGCTAGTTCTACTTCATAATATCCGCCATAGTATAAGATTTGAGCTACAGTGGCGGGTGTAGAATAAGGCAGTTTTGAGGTGGCTATAGAAAAATGTTCGGGGCGCAAAAAGAGGGTGCCGATTTTCTTTTCTAATGCGGGTAAGGCAAAAATAGACTGAGCGATGCCTGCATCTATGGCGTTGTACTTACCAAATAGTCCTGCGGTGTAGGCATCGCTGGGGTGTAGATATATTGTTTCGGGAGTTCCTTGTTGTATGATACTGCCTTGCCGCATTACCAAAATATGGTCGGCCCAAGAAAGCGTATCGGAAGGATCGTGCGAAACCATGATACAAGAAAGCCCCATACTAACCGTGAGCTGGTGGATTACATTTTTTAAAATCAGCTTGTGGCCCATGTCCAAATTAGAAAAGGGTTCGTCAAGTAACAATAAGTTAGGTGCGGTTAATAACAAACGGGTTAGGGCAACGCGCTGTTTTTCCCCTCCGGAAAGTTGATCGGTCTTTCGCTGGAGCAAATGGGTTATTTGACAGGTTTTGTAGAGCGCAAATGCTTTCTCATCTTTTTGTGCCAAATTATCGGGTAGGGGGTTGGCATAAATGAGTACTTGTTCTACGGTTAAAAAATGCGGTAACTCGAAATGTTGCGACAAATAGGCGATGCCTTTGTGGCCAGGAATCAACTGTTCGTTAGGCCCCTTTACTCGATTGCCAGATAGCCAAACAGAACCTTCGTCTGCCTGCGACAACCCAGCAATAATTTTAAGTAAACTGCTTTTGCCAGAACCCGTTTCACCAGCAATGGCTATTTTCTGCAATGGTTTCTGATTGAAGCTAATGCCTGAAACCACTACCCCCCGTGCATCTCTCTGAGAAATATTTTGCACTTGCAACAGCCATTTTTCGTCTATAACCATAGGGGCGAATATAGCCTTTGCTACTACAAGCTTATCAACGGCAGGGCAAATGGCAAGTATATTGGTCGGATATTAAGCGGTGTGGGGTAGAGCAAAATGGGTAATTATTTCTCCCATTGATTGAGTAGTCATCACAGTCTATAACCAATAAAAACTTTGCTTTAATTGGAAATAATGGTTGAACCATTACTGTTCTGCCAAAAAAAAGGTTGATTGGTCAGGAACAAGCATTCGTTCAAAACCAATCAACCATATATTTTAATCATTCCCAGCAATTGCTAGAAATTGCAAGAGAAACCAAATGTTTTATTGTAATCCTACCAACCTAAAATCCAAGCAAAGATTAATGGAGCAACTATTGTTGCATCGCTTTCAACTATAAATTTCGGGGTGTGAATATCTAGCTTACCCCAAGTGATTTTTTCGTTGGGTACTGCCCCACTATAAGAACCATAAGAGGTAGTACTATCACTAATTTGACAGAAATAAGACCAGAAAGGAACATCATGCCATTCCAAGTCTTGATACATCATGGGTACAACGCAAATTGGAAAATCACCCGCAATACCGCCACCAATTTGGAAAAAACCAACGCCCTTTCCGCCACTATTTGCGCGATACCACTCGGTTAAAAACACCATGTACTCAATACCATTCTTTACCGTACTTGCTTTAAGCTCTCCTTTAATTACGTAGCTCGCAAAAATGTTTCCAGTGGTGCTGTCCTCCCAGCCTGGTACTATGATGGGAATATTCTTTTCAGCGGCAGCTAAAATCCAACTGTTTTTTGGGTCAATTTCATAGTACTGCTCTAATTCGCCACTCAATACCGTTTTATACAAAAACTCATGTGGAAAAAATCGTTCTCCGCTTGCCTCTGCATCTTTCCATTGTTTTACCAAGTGTTTTTGCAAACGCCTAAAAGCCTCCTCTTCAGGAATGCAGGTATCAGTAACGCGGTTGTAATGGTTTTCTAGCAAGTCCCATTCGTCCTGTGGGGTTAAATCGCGATAATTAGGTACTCGTTTGTAGTGGCTATGGGCCACAAGGTTCATTACATCTTCTTCCAAATTAGCACCTGTACAACTAATTATATCCACTTTCCCTGAACGAATCATTTCGGCAAAAGAAATACCTAACTCTGCGGTACTCATGGCACCGGCAAGCGTAACCATCATTTTACCCCCTTCTGTCAGATGAAGTTCGTAGCCTTTTGCCGCATCTACTAAAGCCGCCGCATTAAAATGGCGGTAATGATGCTCAATAAATTGTGAAACAGGTCCTTTATTCATACTTAATCAATAATTTTTTGTGGTGGCGAAAATAGGGATAAGGGTGTAGGGATAAATGCAGATACAATTGAATGTACCCTGATGAGCAAATAAATTGCGTGCTGCCAGGATTGCATTTGCAACTACTGCGGTAGTTTTTGTAGCAAAACAGTGGCATAAGCTACCAATCCTTCTTCCCTACCAACAAAGCCCATCTGCTCTGTGGTTGTTGCTTTTATGGAAACATCTTTTACACCAAGGTTAAGAATTGCAGCAATTGCTTTTTGCATTTCTGGAACATAAGGTTTGATTTTGGGGGCTTGCAGGCATAAAGTGCTGTCAATATTTACAACACCATAGCCCTCCGCCAATATTAACTGGAAGGTGCGCTGTAATAAAATTTTACTGTCAATCCCCTTAAATTCATTAGAGGTATCGGGAAAATGAACCCCTATATCACCCAAACAAAGCGCCCCTAGCAGTGCATCGCAAATGGCATGTAGCAACACATCAGCATCGCTATGGCCTAAAGCACCTTTAGTATGCGGAACTAAAACTCCGCCAATCCATAAATCGCGGCCTTCTACCAATTGGTGGAAATCAACGCCTGAACCTATTCTTATCATATAAAAAGTTTGATACGCTTTAATTTATTTCACAGTAAAGTTTCTAGTTACTAAAGACCAAAAAGGGATATTGCTATAGAATCGCAATATCCCTTTTTGGCTCATCATCACTTGTTAGAAATTTTAAAAAACAATTGACAAGACATTTATCAGCAGCTATTCACTCCCATTTCGACATAAGAATTATGCGGCTAGTTGCCTAAACCACTACTTGAAGCTGTGGAACTTGCCCCACCATCTAAATCGAATGTTAACCCGAAACGAAGCGTGTTAGACAAAGGGTTTCTAGTAACCCCAGCACCCGATGGAACTAAGTAGGAAATATTGATTCCTATTACGTTATACTTAAGTCCTGCGCCTAGAGTGAAATACTTACGATTTCCTTGCGTAACATCCTCATAGAAATAGCCCGCCCTTAAAGCAAATTGTTCATTGTATAAATATTCGGCACCAATAGAAAACTGGAGTTTCTTAAACTCATTGCCCATGCCGCCTGCATCGCCGAAAGAACTGAACAAACTATTTACAACACTTTTGCTTCTGTAGGCAGTTAAATTGACTGAATTGATGGAATCTACATTAGTATTAGGATTGGTGCTTGCATCTACTGCTAAAGGGGGAGTCGGTACTAATAGTCTATTGATGTCCATAGCAAACGTAATGCGGTTACTTTCATCTGGCACCGCTGTGTAAGCGATTCCTAAACCAAGATTGGCGGGGATATAATCTTTATTCAAAGCATCATTAGTATAGCCAATTTTTGCACCTAGATTTGAAAGGGTGATACCCCAACTTACACCTTCGCCTGATTCCCGAGGGGCATGTTTGTAAAAAGAGATGTCGCCAGCAACTGAAGTACCCGCTTTATATACGTTACCACCTATTTCACCATTTGCCAAACTACTATTGATATATCTTAATGCTACACCTAGGCCAATTTTATCCCCCAGTTTACGGGAATAGCCCAAGTCAATTCCGTATTCCCTTGGGTTAGATTTTTGCAATTCATTGCCACTATAATCTGTAAATTGAATACTACCCAAACTAAAATATCTTATAGACATGGAAAGGGAATTTAGTTCATCTACTTGATGGTATCCAGAAGCACAAAGCAAGTACACATCGTTTAACCCTAAATCTTTTAACCAAGGGGTATAGGTAAACCCTAGCGCAGATCTTGTTTTGGCAAATGGGGTTTTGGCTAGATTCCAGAAACTAGAACCAGCATCAGGAACTGTGGCAATACCCACTTCGCCCATACCTCCTGCCCTAGCGTCGGGTGAAATTCTTAAAAAAGGAACGGCTGTGGTAACGATGTTTAAAGAGGGGGTTGCGTCTTGAGCTTTGGCGTTTGTAAAAACACCGAGGATTGTTAATAACCCGAATAATGAACGTGCAATTGACGAATGTCTCATCTGAAATAATCAATTTTTAATTTAGCAAATAAAGGAAAGAAAACAACAAGTAAAAAAATAAGGATTCATCATTAAACTTGTGCTAAGTGTAGAATTATTTCATTAAACGGGTGTTAATCAACAATATTTTATCTATGGAGATGGGCAACTATACGAAAATTAATTATTAGAACTCGTTATTGCCTTTTACGTTGCCTGAATGAGTACTAACATTATTAATCCATTAACACAAAAAGGGCGTGTTTCAATGGTTCGGCATTAGTGATAACGAAAAAAACAGCTTACTCTGGACTCTTTCAAAATGGTGCTGGCAATGCATTTTCATACATCATGAAAGCTATTAAGTGTGTAGTATGTGCATAAGTATTGGATGTATTTGCGATAGCCAATAATTATCAACTATTGGTATGATATACAAACCCCATTTTTTATTGGGCATATATTTGAAATAGTAATAAAAATTTGAATTGTATGAAAATGATGAAAGTTGCTTCTTTGCTAATGGTATTGTTGGCCATGCTAAGCTGTGGCAATAACAACGAAACCAATAAAGAAAAAGAAGAAAAAGCAGTGGAAGCACCGCCAAAGCCAAAACCTGGGACTCCTATTAAATTTGATAGTAGCAAACGCTACATCTACCTTACATGGGACGATTCGCCCCAGCCTCCTGGAACAGTTGTTTGCAGAGATATTTTTAGAAAAGAGGGTGTAAAAGCTACTTTTTTTGCTGTGGGAATGCATGCATTTGATATGCGTAGGCGCAAACTTGCAGAAGAAATTAGGGAGAGTTACCCCGAATTTTTATTGGCCAACCACAGTTATTCTCACGGATTTAACAACCAGTACAAGAAATTTTATACCCAACCAGATAGCGCTGTGAAGGATTTTCAACGGGCTGAGGCGGAATTGAAAATACCCGTAAAAATTATCCGCCTACCAGGGAATAATTCTTGGGTGTTAGATGGAGAAATGAAGGGGCCTAAATCTACCGAGGGTGTGTATAAGAAATTGGGCGAATTGGGGTATAACGTTATTGGCTGGGACGTAGAATGGGGCTTTAAGGGTGGTAATACGCCTATCCAAGGTGCACAAGAAATGGTAAAAATTGTCAACGAAAAATTTGAAGATGCCCTTACGGTTGCCCCGAATGCAATAGTAATCTTGGCGCATGACCGAATGTTTGCAAAGCCTCAGTATCAGGATTCTTTAACTCGTTTTATTACCTTATTAAAGGCTGACCCCAAAAATGTTTTTGAAACTATAGATCACTATCCACTGATCAATTACCCAAAAGACAAGGATACAACTGCAACTAAAAAAGCGAAGTAGGTGTTTCTTCTTATCTAAAGATTGATTGAAATAATATCGTAATTCCCATTGCCACTAAGCATTATGCTACTTAGTGGCAATGGGATTTTTTGTTGATAAAGCGTGCAGCAAACCAAAGAAACCCCCAATTGCTAACGAAGATTTCTACGCAAATGCCTTGTGATAAGCATTGAATAATGGCTATAAATACGTAGAATCGCTTCCGCAGTTTTGCAGGTATGATTCTACGCACGTAGAATCGCTTCCGCAGTTTTGCAAGTGCGGTTCTACGCACGTAGAATGGCATCTGCAGTTTTGCAAGTGTGGTTCTACGCACGTAAAATGGCATCCGCAGTTTTGCAAGTGTGGTTCTACGCACGTAGAATGGCATCTGCAGTTTTGCAGGTATGATTCTACGCACGTAGAATCGCTTCCGCAGTTTTGCAGATGCGGTTCTACGCACGTAGAATAGCTTCCGCAGTTTTGCAACTATGGTTCTACGCACGTAGAATGGCTTCCGCAGTTTTGCAAGTGTGGTTCTACGCACGTAGAATAGCATCTGCAGTTTTGCAGGTATGATTCTACGCACGTAGAATGGCTTCCGCAGTTTTGCAGATGCGGTTCTACGTGCGTAGAATGGCTTCCGCAGTTTTGCAAGTGTGGTTCTACGTGCGTAGAATGGCTTCCGCAGTTTTGCAAGTATGGTTCTACGCACGTAGAATCGCTTCCGCAGTTTTGCAAGTGGTGATTCTACGCACGTAGAATGGCATCAGCAGTTTTGCAGATAGGGTTCTACGTACGTAGAATGGCTTCTGCAGTTTTGCAGGTGCGGTTCTACGTCTCAGGATGGGCATTTGCAGTTTTACAGATGCCATTCTACGTTTTGTCAAATGGTAAAAAAGTAAAAAATTAATCTCCTCCCAATCAATTATAGATTGGCATGTATCTTACAATTAGCGTTTCATTGGCTAGACTTAGCAACAAGCATTAAGGGGTTTAGAAAATTCTTTTGCTTGTTTTTCATGCGTATGGTGGATATTTGGCATCCTCATTTTTTAAAAAAACTTAAACAACAGTTCCATGGCAAGTACGCTATTTGACAAGGTTTGGGACGCACATGTGGTGCGCAAAATTGAAGACGGCCCCGATGTATTTTTTATCGACCGCCATTTTATTCATGAAGTAACCAGCCCTGTGGCTTTTCTTGGATTGGAAAGCAGGGGATTGGGTGTAATGTTTCCTGAAAAAACATTTGCAACGGCAGATCACAACACGCCCACGATTAACCAACATTTACCCGTGGAAGATCCCTTGTCTGCAAACCAATTAAAAGCGTTGGAAAGTAATTCTGCTAAATACGGCATTTCGCACTGGGGCTTGGGAGATCCTAAAAATGGGATTGTACACGTGGTAGGGCCAGAAAATGGGATTACCCTTCCAGGCATGACGATTGTTTGTGGCGATTCGCACACTTCTACCCATGGTGCTTTTGGGGCCATTGCTTTTGGCATTGGTACTTCTGAGGTGGAGATGGTGCTTTCTTCGCAATGTATTATGCAACCAAAACCTAAGCGTATGCGCATATTGGTAACTGGTACACTAAACAAGGCGGTTACCCCAAAAGATGTTACCCTATACATTATTGCGCAGCTTACTACTGCTGGAGCTACTGGTTATTTTGTGGAATATGCAGGCGATGTATTTGAAAACATGACAATGGAAGGGCGCATGACCGTATGCAACATGAGTATTGAAATGGGCGCAAGAGGTGGTATGATTGCCCCCGACGAAACCACATTTGCTTATATTAAAGGAAGGGAAAAAGCACCGAAAGGGGCAGATTGGGATACTGCATTGGCCTATTGGAAAACCCTTAAATCGGATGATGACGCCAGCTTTGATAAAGAATATCATTTTAATGCTGCTGATATTGAACCAATGATTACTTATGGTACCAATCCTGGCATGGGCATGGGCATCACCCGCTCTATACCCAAAGCGGTGGATTTGGAAGGAGGCGTTGCTACTTACCAAAAATCATTGGCCTACATGGGCTTTGCCGAAGAAGAAGCCATGATAGGAAAGAAAATAGATTATGTATTTGTGGGTAGCTGCACCAACGGAAGGATTGAAGATTTTAGGGCATTTGCTACCATAGTAAAAGGCAGAAAAAAGGCTGAGCATGTGATTGCTTGGATTGTTCCGGGTTCTCACTTAGTGGAACAACAGATTCAAGAAGAAGGAATATTGGATATTTTAACAGAGGCTGGCTTCGCCCTGCGCCAACCAGGTTGCTCGGCATGTTTGGCCATGAACGACGACAAAATTCCCGCTGGGAAATATGCCGTAAGTACCAGCAATAGAAACTTTGAGGGTCGCCAAGGTCCTGGAAGTAGAACCTTGTTGGCTAGCCCATTGGTTGCGGCTGCTGCGGCTGTAACGGGATATGTAACCGATCCTAGAACGCTATTGTCTTAACTTATTCTGGTGCATTCCTAAGTGTTATTATTTTCTTTTCTTGATGATTTTGACTATTTATTTAACACTTACCAAATACCAAGTTGTTAATGCCGCTTTGTCTTAATGCGAATCATAAATGGGGTATGAGGGGATTTAAATGTGCGGACACGGGCCGCCTCTACGAGTTCATCCCATGGTTATTGTTAGTTAAATGGATCATTTGCGCCCAGCCAAAAAGTAGATAATAACCTATAACTTATTACCTAATACTTATTACTTAATACCTACAAATACTTTATCATGGCTTACGATAAATTCACGATTTTAAAAAGTTCGGCTGTACCCTTACCGATAGAAAATGTTGATACTGACCAAATTATTCCAGCCCGCTTTCTGAAAGCTACCAAGCGCGAAGGTTTTGGCGACAACTTGTTTAGAGACTGGCGCTACAATTCGGACGGAACCATAAAAACAGATTTTGTCTTGAACAACCCCATCTACACAGGAAAAATTTTGGTAGGTGGAAGAAATTTTGGCAGCGGTAGCAGTCGCGAACATGCAGCTTGGGCCATTTATGACTACGGATTTCGTTGTGTAGTTTCCAGCTTTTTCGCAGACATTTTTAAAAACAATTCCATTAATATCGGGATACTTCCTGTAACAGTGAGTGAGGCATTTCTTGACCAAATATTTGTTGCCATTGAAGCAGACCCAGCCACAGAACTGGAGGTAGATTTGGAACAACAAACCATTAGTATTGTGGCTACAGGTGCTTCTGAATCATTTGACATCAATGGCTACAAGAAACACAATCTCTTGAATGGCTTTGACGATATTGATTATTTGCAAGCCATGAAAACTGAAATTTTGGCTTTTGCTGAGAACAAATAATAGCTTATCGCTTTTTTAGTCCGTTAGTACAATGAGTAATTGCACGGCGTTTCACAGAAAACCCCAGAGCTTCTTACCTCTGTGAAACTCCGTGCTTCCTCCGTGGTTCTCTGTGAAATATCTTATAACTCCCAGAACCTCCTTTGGAAGTAGTTTTTTCGTGTGGTACAATAGGATAGCGGTGAAGAACGATTTGCCAGTTGACACACAATTACTCCAATTTTTTAATCATTCCCATTCAAATCAATAGCGTGTCGCGTTACTTAGAAATCATGGATACCACCCTTAGGGATGGCGAACAAACCAGCGGGGTATCTTTTTCTGCATCTGAAAAGCTAACCATAGCACAACTGTTACTTACCGAAGTGCGGGTTGACAGAATAGAGATAGCCTCTGCCCGAGTATCGGCAGGAGAATTTGAAGCAGTAAAAAAAATTACCACTTGGGCGTCAAATAACAACCTGCTCGATAGAGTAGAAGTATTAACGTTTGTTGACGGTGAAACCTCCGTCAATTGGATGGTTGATGCGGGGGCAAAAGTGATGAATCTGCTAACGAAAGGCTCTTTGAACCACTTGACCCATCAACTAAAGAAGACTCCCGAAATGCATTTTGCGGAAGTTAAACAAGTGATAGAACTAGCAAACGCTAAGGGGATTATTTGCAATATTTACTTGGAGGATTGGAGTAACGGCATGCGCAATTCAAAGGAATATGTGCTGCAATACTTAGATTTTTTGCAGCATTTGCCCATAAAAAGAATTTTATTACCCGACACATTGGGCATACTCACTCCATCAGAAGTAACCACTTTTATATCCGAACTCGTGGCTCGATACCCTACAGCCCATTTCGATTTTCACGCCCATAACGATTATGATTTGGGTACTGCCAATATCTTGGCAGCAGTGGAAGCGGGCATTCATGGCCTTCATTTAACCATTAATGGAATGGGCGAAAGGGCTGGCAATGCACCATTGGCGAGTGCAATTGCGGTGATTAACGACTATGTCGAGTCTGTGGAAACATCGGTGCAGGAAAAATCGCTCTACACCGTTAGTAAGCTGGTAGAAACATTTTCGGGCTTCCGCATTCCTGCCAATAAACCGGTGGTAGGAGAAAATGTGTTTACCCAAACAGCAGGCATACATGCAGATGGCGATAAGAAAAACAATCTCTATCATAACAACTTGATGCCAGAACGTTTTGGCAGACAGAGGAGCTATGCATTGGGCAAAACAAGTGGTAAGGCCAACATAGAAAATAATTTGCAGCAACTAGGTATTTTGCTGAGTGATGATGATTTAAAAAGAGTAACACAGCGTATTATTGAACTTGGCGACCGTAAAGAAATGGTAACCCAAGCCGATTTGCCCTATATCATTTCTGATGTGCTGGACAGCAATACCATTGTTGAAAATGTGCAAATTGTAAATTATGTGCTAAGCCATGCCAAAGATTTACGGCCATCTGCTACCATTAAACTTCAAATTGATGGACATGTGTACGAAGAACATGCACAAGGCGATGGGCAGTATGATGCTTTTGTAAATGCACTAAAGAAAATTTATACGCAGAAAGAAATAGAACTACCACTGCTTACAGATTATACCGTGCGGATTCCTCCAGGAGGAAAATCAGATGCCTTGTGCGAAACCATCATCACTTGGTTGCACAAAGACAAAGAGTTTAAAACCCGTGGTTTAGATAGCGACCAAACAGTGGCAGCTATAAAAGCGACAGAAAAGATGTTGAATATTATATAGAAAGTGGGCTTAGTTTATTTGTTGGGTTAAAACCACCCCTATTTAAATAAAAACGACAAATGAGATGGCTCGTCGTTGATTTACAGTTTCATTCAATCATATCAAGTAGCTAAAGAAATAATATTGACCCCCACCGAAAAAGACGGAGAAGACCAATTACTTAACAACCACAATCATATTACTTACAGAACCTAGAACCTAAAACTTACAACCTAGAACCTAAATGGAACAGAACGAAGCCCTATTGCAGCGATTGTATCAACTATATTTATCTGTCTTTACGATTCAAACAGATACTAGAAAACTACAACCTGGAGCCATCTATTGGGCATTGAAGGGGCCAAATTTCAATGGTAATGCATATGCTATGAAGGCTTTAGAACTTGGTGCATCTTATGCAGTAGTGGATGACCCTGCTTTGGCTACATTAAGCGATAAAGTGGTGGTGGTGCCAGACACACTCGCTTGGCTGCAAGCCTTGGCCAAACACCATCGGCAACAACTGAACATCCCTATTATAGCCATTACTGGTAGCAACGGTAAAACCACCACAAAAGAATTGGTAAGTGCGGTATTGGCCACCATTTACACTACCTATACCACAGAAGGAAATTTGAACAACCACATCGGCGTGCCGCTTACCCTTTTGAAAATAAAGGCCGATGCTCAAATAGCTGTTGTGGAAATGGGAGCCAACCATCAAAAAGAAATAGCGGGCTATTGTAGCTATACATTGCCAAACTATGGGCTCATTACCAATTGTGGTAAAGCCCATTTGGAAGGTTTTGGCGGTGTAGAAGGGGTGAAAAAAGGCAAAGGGGAGTTGTATGATTTTATAAGGGAAAATGGAGGTACTGCTTTCGTTAATTGGGATTACGACTATCTACAAACCATGAGTAAGGGTATTAATAACCTGATAAAATATGGTACAACAGAGGGAGACTTGAGGGGCGAAATTATTTCCAACAGTCCATTTCTGGAAATTAGCATTGCGCATAAACCCATTCTTGCTTCCATACGCACCCAGCTTGTGGGCGATTATAACTTACCCAATGTATTAAGTGCGGTAGCTATCGGAAGACATTTTAAGGTGCCTGATCCATTGATTAAACACGCCATTGAGCAGTATTCACCCTCCAACAGTCGATCGCAGTTATTGCAAATAGGCAGCAACCAAATTATTTTAGACGCTTATAATGCTAACCCCACCAGCATGAAAGCTGCTATAGAAAACTTTGCACAGCTTGATTCGACAAAAAACAAAATATTATTACTTGGCGGTATGATGGAGTTAGGGGAAGATAGCTTACTAGAGCACGAAGCCATCATACTTTTAATAGCAAAACACCAGTGGAAACAAGTGGTACTAGTAGGGGGCGATTTTGGTAATGTATCCCACCCGTTTCTTTACTTCAATAACTCCATCGAAGCCAAAGAATGGTATGTAGCTCAAAATTTTAGTAATACCCTTTTGCTGGTAAAGGGCTCCAGAAGCATGCAGATGGAAAAAATAATTCAGTAGCTGGTGTTTACACTCAATCTGCAATAAACGCTGTTCAACTTCCCGAAAGTTTTAAACTTTCGGGAAGTTGAACAGCGTTTGACACTACTTGCATAGTTTAATACCATTAAGCGTATAAATCAAAACCGAATGCAGATTTACTGCTGCGCTTGCTGTGCCGCATAAGGTAAGGTAGCTTGATTTTGAACCAATTCTAAGTATAACTTTTGACTTTCGTGAGTCATTTTGTCAATATTGATGGTTATCTGCGGAATCAATTCTATGAGCGTGTTGATGCGCCCCTCCATACTTAAAAATTTATTGAGTACGACCACTTTCTTGGCTTCTAACACACACCAACCGCTTTGAAAATTGCCTCTTTCGTAGCGTACTACATAATCACATTGGGTCAAAATGCCTTCTAGTTTTTGTAAGTTAGTTTGCGTAATCTTCATAAAGTCAATTAAAAAAAGGGGTTAGTTACAAAGTGGCTGGTATGAGCTTATAGGTGGCTTAAATTACATTGATTCAAAAAATAATCATCTATATACTTAGTTCAAAACACTTTAGTTAAAATACCTTGACCATTAGTTCTACAACTTAGTACCTATTACTTACTTACCATAGTAATAACAGGAATAATCATTTCCTCCAAACTTACCCCACCATGTTGAAAGGTATTCTTGTAATAATTTACAAAGTGATTGTAATTATTAGGGTAGCAAAAGAAGCCATCTTCTTTGGCAAAAATAAAGGAGGAGTTAATGTTGGGTACTGGCAATGCCGCTTCGCGAGGATCTCTAAAAGCTAACACTTCTTTGGGTTCGTAATTAAGGTTTTTACCATGTTTATACCGAAGGTTGGTAGTAGTTTGTTTATCACCAATAACCTTGCTGGGCTTTTTTACCCGCACAGTGCCATGATCGGTAGCAACCAATAATTTCACTTTTTTATCTGCAATTTTTTTGAGCGCTTGGTGAAGTGCACTGTGTTCAAACCAGCTTTTTGTTACACTACGATAGCTGGCTTCATCTCCAGCAAGTTCTTTCAATACTTCCATTTCTGTTCTTGCGTGGCTAAGCATGTCCACAAAATTGTACACGATTATATTCAAGTCGTTCGACAACATGTTGTGTACATTATTCACCAAGTTGAGTCCATCCTGATGGTTGGCAACTTTAGTATAACTTACTTTCAGATGCTCTAACCGTTGCTTTTTCAAAAACTCTTTGAAAAAATCGTACTCGTACAAATTTTTTCCCCCTTCCTCATCATCATTTTTCCATTGAATGGGAAATTTCTTTTCAATATCTATGGGTAGCAAGCCACTAAAAATGGCATTTCTACTGTATTGAGTAGCTGTGGGTAAGATGGAAAAGAATGTATCTTCTTCAATAATCCTAAAGCTATCTGCAAAAATTGGTTGGATAGTTCTCCATTGATCTAACCGTAAATTATCTATTAATAAGAAAAACAAGGGTGTCCCCTTTTCAAGCTGTGGAATAATTTTCTTTTGTAAGAGAGTGTGGCTCATCACTGGCAAATCCGCAGATTTGGGGTGTACCCATTTGGCATAATTGCGGCTGATGAATTTAAAAAACTCCGTATTGGCTTCTTCTTTTTGGGAAGCCAATATTTCCTGCATTTCAGGGCTGTCTGTTTTTTCCATTTCCAGCTCCCAAAACACTAGTTTTTTATAAATTTCCATCCAGTCTTGGTAATCAGGATTACTATTGAGTGCAGTAAAGAGGTTTCTAAACTGCTGCTGGTAGGTAGTGGTGGTTTTTTCTGAAACCAGTCTTTTATTGTCTATGATTTTTTTCAGGCTCAAGAGTACCTGATTGGGATTTACTGGCTTAATGAGGTAATCGGCAATTTGACTTCCGATAGCATCGTCCATTAAGTTTTCTGTTTCATTTTTTGTGATGAGCACAACAGGAATTGCTCTATTAATTTCTTTTATTTTAACTAGGGTTTGCAAGCCTGTGATGCCTGGCATGGTCTCGTCAATCAAAACAACATCTACAATATTGTCTTTCAAATATTCCAATGCGTCAAATCCATTAGAAAACGTGGTTACTGCGTATCCTTTATTTTCTAAAAACATTTTTTGCGACTGAAGACTTTCCATTTCATCATCAACCCAAATAATTTTGGCAAGTGGCATAATTTCTAATTTACTAATGGTGAATTTAAAAAGGAGGGCGATTCAACATAACAAACTCCTTAAAAACAAATGATAATAATGTAGAAATCAGTACAAAATGTAAAAGAGATTTAGTATGAAAAGATTGTAAGCCTAAATTTATTTTGAGTTGAAAAGCCAGCAGTTGAAGTTTAATTAATCGGATAATTGGTGGCTAAAGATATACTACCTTCCATCAAATTAATTGCCAATACTTAATCGTACTGCTTCACTTTCACGAACCAGAAATCACGATAGCTGATAATGAGTGTCGCTTGATAATAATTCTCCTCAATCAACCCAACATTAGTTGTTCCCCTCCTCCCCACTTCTAGGTTTAATTGCAGGCCAAGATTGTTTCTTACCGAATTGAGTCCTGCACCTAGAGTAAAACCCACATCATTAATCTGCTGCCCATTTACTTTCAGATAACCATTGTTGTAAAAGAAACCGGCTTGATAAAAATGGCGTTCAAAGCTTACGTCTCTAAAATGTTTTTTATGCGAGTATTCAAATCCAGCACCAAAATGGTTACTGTTTACCAATTTATAGCCAAGTTTAGAATAGTTTAGATTATCCCAGTTCTGGAAAGAATAATCCACTGCCAAAGTAAACGCATCCTTAATGGTAGTGGCCACACTTCCATCAAACTTAGTGGGCAGGGTGAACTGTTCCGTACGGTTATTATTATCAGAAACTGGCAATACGGTGTTTCCATCAGTAACCTGTAAGGTATAGTTTTTATCCAACTGAGTCTTTATACTAGCAGTACCGCCTACAAACAATTTTACTTTTTTACTAAGCATTGTATTGTATTGGAATCCAGGTTTTATCATAGGTGTTCCAATGGAAATTTTTCTACTGGTATTTAACACACTATCGCTCACGCTCACATTAATGGTTTCGTTTTGATTGAGTTGTCCAAATAAATAGGAAGCCTGTAATCCTACCGAGAAGTGCTTATTGACCTTATAGCTGTTAGAAAAGAAAAACTGGTTTACGCTTCCAGTACCTTGATAATATACAGGCAATGTGTATAAGGAGCCTAGTAATGTTTTGGTGGAATAAAATGAATAATTCGCTGTGCTAAATGGTAATAAACCTATGGCTGCTCCCCACTTGGGTTTAATTTTCATCGCAATAATCAGTTTCTTAAACTGTAGGTCAGATGATTGGGAAGAAACACTAGAAATAGGGCTACCAGAATAATTGATGGTTTTGAATCGGCTAGCCACTTCGATATTGAAAAATTTGTCGTCAAGTGCACTATAAGAAGCAGGGTTGCTGTTATACAAAAAACGATTAGAAAACAAAGCCATACCCGCATGACCCATACCAGAGGTTCTATCAAAGCTGCTTTTCTCAATGTCACCAATGCCAATAACGGAGTACGGGGATGCATTATTTTGGGCTGTGCCTTTATTTATCTGTATTAGGAGAACAGTGGTAATTATTAAAACAATACTTTTTTTCATTTCTATATTTTTAGCAAGTTCTTAATTAACGGTGGCGTAGTACACCTCTAAAACTATCTTGCTGGTAGGATGATTTTTACTTCCAAATATGATACGAGGGAATTGTGTAACATGCGCATTGGCAGGGGGCAAGAACAATAATCCACTTTTGTCATCACCTACTGTTTTAGAAAGTTGTTTGATGTAGTCACTAACATCATAAGTGTAAACCGTATTTTCTCCATATAATTTGTCTATGAATAAATTACCATTGTCTGAAACATAGGAACCATTGCTGGTATAAAACCCAAGATCGCTTCCAATAGTGTTGTTTAAATCAGTGATGGAAAGTCTTAACGCAGGAGGTAAAGTATTGGAGCTATATATATCGTAAGACCCTTTAACTGGATAGATTTTCAATTTGGCACTTAAAATTTTAGCATAGTTGCGAATCTTCAAAATATCCCTAAGTGTTGGGAATTTTATTTTGCTTACCACCCCAGTTATATACTGAGAGTAGGCTTGATTGTTCAGTTGCGCACTTGGAATGATTTTGTTATTTACACCTAGGTTTTGCAAACCGTTTGTTAGTCCACTTCTGTCAGCCGTAATGTTGTTGAAATGATGTTGACTTGTGGCTAATGAGAAGTCAACATATTTTTCTTCTAGCTGGTACAACCCTGGCTTTCGATACCTAAGGCGCATGGTAATTTTATCAGTACAATTAATTAAAAGATGGGAACTGCTGCTGCTAATCCGCAAACCATGGAAATACTCAATAAATGCACTGCTTGTTTTTATATCGTCAGATGAAGTCTGTAGTTTCTTTAGTAGTTCTTTTCCAATTGCATCGTCTAGTCGTATACTGATAGTATCTGTAGCGCTTGGCCGAATTAAAAAACTACCAGAACCAATAGCAGTAGGAAAACAAGTAAATGAGCGGTTATTGTAAAAATCAGTTTCGCCTTCTGGTAATACAATTTTCTCCGACAATCTGGATACTTCAACCTGCAATGGCTTTGTGGTATCTCCGTAATAGCTTTTATTAAGGGTTAATATCAAGGACAAAGAATCGAACCTTGTACTATCATACACTGCTTGAAAAGAAGGAGGTGTTACTTCAAAAAAACATTTAGTATTGATTTTACCAAAAGCTGTATCATTTAATCCCCCAATGATGGTAATGCCTTTTGCTGAGGTAATAAATGAGTCAACCAATACGGTATATACATCTGCTGAAAAGCTATCCGTCTTATAAATTTGAGTGTATTCGTTATCCACAAACTGCTCTCCAAACTGGATGTCCACTTTTTTACATGCCCCAAAGAAGAGTGTAAAAAGTGTGATGAAAACAAAAACATGTTTCGATAGCATCATAAAAAAGAGGTCGTTGAAAAATGGTGAAAAAATTCGTTCCCTACATTGAAATAGAGCAATGATATATACATCTGTTGTTATAAAATTGTTACGATTGAAATACGACCTCTTTGAAAGTTTAAAAAATGCTCAAAATTGGAGCTCAAAATTGATTCGTATGAACAATAGTCTTTTTTATAACTTTACTACGATTCATGGATTAAAACACGCCCTTTGTAGACATAATACCCTCATTCGTCTGTATAAAAGCCTTGAAAATCCATTTTAACTAATTGTCTAACATAAGCAACTCTACTTTCAACAAAATTTTATACATAATGAAGCATTTAAAGTATTTCTTTTTTCTCCCAGCAAGTTTAATATTATTGGCACTGGCTTGCAATAAAAGCTCAAGTAGCACTTCCACAGAAGACAGTGGAAATTGGATACCAAGAGGAGATGCCGATGCTCCTTTAAGAACTCAGCCCGCAAGTTTTACGATAGGAAACACTGCTTACGTAGGTACTGGTTATGATGGAACTAACAGGCTTCAAGATTTCTGGTCGATAGATACAATTGCTGGTACTCCATTATTAACATGGAATCAGGTAGCAAAATTCCCTGGAACGCCAAGAAGTGCTGCAGCAGGATTCGCAGTTAACGGTAAAGGATATGTTACCACAGGTACTGATGGCAATAACCGTTTAAAAGACACTTGGGAGTTCAATCCGGTTACCAACCAATGGGTACAAAAAAGAGATTTTGGTGATACTACAGGGTCGAATGTGGTATTAAACAATTACCCTGGTACAGCACGTTACGGCGCATCTGCCTTTTCCATTGGCGGCAAAGGCTACGTTACGAGTGGTTATGATGGAAATTATCAAAAGGATTTGTTTGAATATAATCCAACCAATGACACTTGGGTTAGAAAACAAAGTTTAGGTGGCAAGGGAAGATATCTTTCAACCGTGTGGGTTTATAATGGTTTAGCATACGTAGTTAGTGGATTAGGCAGTTCTGGCAACCTCAACGATTTATGGGCTTACAACCCCTCAAGTAATACTTGGACTGAAAAACGTAAAACAACCAATGCAAGTACAGAAAGCTATGACGATGATTATTCTGATATTTCCCGCTATGGTGCAGTAAGTTTTGTCATGGGCAATAAAGGTTATTTATCATTAGGTGTAATCTCTAGCTACACAAAAAAAACTTGGGAGTATGATTTTACCACTGATTTATGGACTCGCAAGACTCCATTTGAACGCCTTGAACGTGAAGGATCTGTAGCATTTACTTTGAACGGTCGTGGATTTATTACCATGGGAAAAAGCAGTTCCCAATATTTTGGAGATGTAGAAGAGTTTCAACCGAATGTTACTAGAACCGATGACTATTAGAAAGTATTGGGTCTATTATTTTTTTGTGGTTTCCTTAGTCGTTTATGTGTATGCAGAAGTGTATAGCAAACGAAAAAACGAGATTACCGTAAGAGCTGTTGAATTACAAAATGGGTGGGGTTATGATGTACTTATTGGAGGCAATCCCTACATCCATCAAAAGCAAATACCTGGATGTGAAGGCAACATAACATTTCAATCCAAAGAAGAAGCATTGAAAGTTGGAAATCTAGTTAAACAAAAGATTTTGTTGAAAAAAGGACTGCCTGCCGTAAGCATGGAAGAGTTAGATAGTTTACAGATAAAGAGATAATCTTCTCAATCTAGATACAATATCGATAAAAAAAGAGGCTGCAATTTGCAGCCTCTTTTTTTATCGATATTGTATTGAATAAAGCAATTAAATCAACCCATTACTCCCACATTTATCTGCTAAAGGTTATTAACAATGCAACTTTATCAAGTGCAATCATTTCACTTTATATTCACCTAGACTAAGAACTTAATAAAATACTGCTTTTTTAAAGTAGGTTTGTCGCCAATACAAATTTTTTTCGAAATGAAGTTTATCGCATCGTCTTCTTCCTTACTAAAACATCTACAACAGATTAGTGGTGTTATTAACGCTAATACGGTTCTTCCAATTCTTGAAGACTTTTTGTTCGAAATTGGAGATAAAAAACTAAACATTGTGGCAAGTGACCTTGAAACGGTCATGAAAGTGCAAATGGAAATTGAAAGTAAAGAAACAGGTCGCGTATGTATTCCAGCTAAGGTATTAATTGATACACTTAAAAATATTGCAGACCAACCTCTTACTTTTAGCATTGACAATAATTTTACTGTTGAAATAACCAGTGATAACGGAAAATATAAGGTACCAGGCGAAGACCCAGATAATTTTCCTAAAGAACCCGCTAGTGATGATACCACTGGATTTCCAATGAGTAGCGGGGCTTTAATCAAAGCCATTAACAAGACATTGTTTGCTGTGAGTACCGATGACTTGAGACCTGCCATGACGGGCGTTTTTTTCGAATTAACCCCAGAATTTATTCAGTTCGTTGCAACCGATGCGCACAGACTAGTTCGTTATAAAAGATTGGACACTCAAGCTTCAAGAACCGACAGCTTCATAGTACCAAAAAAACCTTTAAACTTGCTAAAGAATGCATTGCCTGACAATGATGATGAGATTACCGTAAGCTATAACAGCAAGCATCTTTTTGTAACGCATGGGGCAATACAAATGGTTTGTCGATTAATTGATGCAAGGTTTCCTGATTATAAAGTAGTAATCCCTATTGATAATCCATACAAGCTAATTGTTAACAAAGCTGAATTCCAAAGTGCTTTAAGGCGCGTGAGTATTTTTAGTAATAAAAGTACTAATCTAGCGGCGCTAAATATTTCTGGAAGTGAGTTGCAAATAACTGCACAAGACATTGATTTTAATTTTGAAGGAAATGAACGCATGAACTGCCAATATGATGGAGAGGATATGCAGATTGCCTTCAACGCTAAGTTCTTAATTGAAATGCTCAATGCTGCGGACACTGCTGAAGTTAGGCTTGAATTGTCTGTCCCTTCTAAAGCAGGCTTAATTAAGCCATCTGAACAGGCTGCAGGAGAAGACATTTTGATGTTGCTAATGCCGCTGATGTTAAACAATTAAACGTTTCCTTATAACAATTGATTCCTGACAAAGGATATTGATGCCGTTATTCAGAATCATCATTACTTTGATTATAAATCATTACAAATAGCTGCCATTATTGAGCAGCTATTTGTCTTTTGCACAAGCTATAATGAACTACCAATCCTGATTAATTTCGACTATAGTAATCAATGCCGATACGTTAAGTAACTAATAGCATACACATTAAAGAATAGCCCCTTGCTTTTGCAGGGGTTTATTATGTTCATCTCAAAGGGCTTTAGCCCAATTGATAATTATTTCAAGCATAGGGCATGTGGTTGAGCATATGGAAACCAGGTGGTTGAGCATATCGAAACCACCTATACAATTTTTAACTTACTTACATAGGATTTAGTAGAACAAAAAAAGTTGCTTTTGTGACTTTATAAGGCTGACTTTCGATTTTGCTGGGTGATTTATTTGTCTCAATGAGAAAATTTATCGAGCCTTTGAGTTTAGTTATTAGGTTCTTTGAGTCAATTCATAACACCAATTGTTTATTTATTGGCAACTTTGAGTCAATTCATGATACCAATTGTTTATTTATTAGTCACTTTGAGTCAATTCATGATACCAATTGTTTATTTATTGATCACTTTGAGGCATTTCATAGTGACTTTTGGTCAATTCATGATACTAATATCTTATTTATTGGCAACTTTGAAGCATTTAATTGTATCTTCTGTTTTGATTTATCATTACTTTAAGAACGTGAGCATAATAAATTCACCGTTTTCAAACGCAAAGTCATCCTAAGTCGAAAGCAGAGTGATTTCTCCTAAAATGAGAAAGGTAATTGGCTCTCACATACAGAAAGTCATTGAATGTGGGACAAGTCTCACGAAAGCAATAGACAATACCGAATTGCTGAAATGATTGTAACAGCAGTCTTAGCTAGTGACAGCAGGATTATTATAATCCTAAAATTGTCTTTATCACCTTATAGCTTTGTTTTTTAGGTTAGGGTTCTGCCTTGCTATAGGATATAATTTTACTTTATTACATTGCCATCCAAGTAATAAAACCTACCTCCCTTAGTTACCCAAATAAAAAAAGGTAGCCCTTTTGAGACTACCCATTTTTTTCGGTATTTTACAATAACATTATCTTATTGTACTGTTTTCCAAACCGATTGATTAACAGTAATGGGGTATTTCTTTTTTAGTGCATCAATCCATTGTTTTTCTAACAACTGTTGATAGTCATTGATAACCATTCCTTTAGCCTCTTGGAAGGTTCTTTGAGCTTTTTGAGGGAAACTATTCGTTACATACATAAATGAATATCCTTCATCTGTACTACTCTTTTCAATGGTACTGATATAGCCGGCTTTGGCGTCTATATTTTGTTTGATAGGTAATTGAGAGAGTTCATACCTATTACTATCTGCATTAACATCAGCCCCGTAAGTGTCCGCTAACGAATGCCATTCAGAAGGTGCTGATTTTATTTTTGCAGCAACTTCTGTGGCCAATTCTTTTGTTTTGGCATTAATAATTATTGCAGCAACGCTGGGTTGCCATTGATAATTTTCTTTGTGTTGCTGATAATACTTTTTTAGTGCACCGGTATCTTCTCCAGCTTTTGACCATACATGATTGTCCATGGCCGCAAAAAGCAAATTAGCTTCATCAAATTCCCTGCATTGGTCGTGCATAGATTCGTTGTACAGTTCCAGATTTTCTGTATAGTACTCTACGCACTTTTGGTTGGCAAATTCCTTGAGCGTTTCTGTGTAATCTAACTGGGTTTGAGTCAGCGTTTTGGATGCATATACTGCCCAATCAGCCGCATAAATTTTCTTTTTTTCAAAACTAAACAGCAACGTAGTGTCGTGAATATTCTTTATACCGTTGGTTATTTTGTTTTCAATATTACTATCTGTGTATTGTTTCAGAGCTTTTGTGTCGTATTTACTAGGCTGATATTTCGTAAGCTGTAGCCATTTAATCAATTGTTTTTTCTTATTCAGAGCCAATCGTTCATCTTTTTCAACAATTTGTTTGATGGCAGATAGGGCAGAGGCTTGATCAATTGTTTTATCAATCGCCTTTTTTTCCAATAGTTTTATGATGTGGTATCCATAAGCAGTGGCAAATGGTTTGGTGATGTCTCCAATGTTTTTCAAGCCAAATACTTTGCTTTCATACAAGGAGTCATACTGACCAACCCCAATTTCCCCCACAACCCCACCTACATTAGCAGTTTTATAGTCATTACTATATTCTTGAGCCAACTTTTCAAATGCCTGTCCACTGTTGAGAAGTTGGAAAACGCTGTCAGCCAATTGACTGTATTGATTGGGTATCGTTGATTCAAACCCAGCAGGTGCTGCAATAAGAATATGAGCAATTTTTCTTTTTCCTAATGCTGGTCGTTGCCCATTATTCTTAAAAATATGATATCCAATGCTACTCCTATATGGTTTAGAATAATTGCCAGATTTTAAATTGTAAATCTGGTTTTCATACTCATAACCAAGCGTAAATACGGTGATAAATCCAAGATTCCCTTTGGATTTCTTGGTTTCCTCATCGGAAGAAAAATTTACAGCTACTTGCTCAAAACTTTTACCCGATTGCAATGCTGAATACGCAGCATTAATTTGTTTAAAAGCTGCTACGGTATCACCGTTTTTGGGAATCTCCACAAAAATCTGTGCTGCTTTAATGTCCACATAACTTCTTTCCAAAGCTTCTTGCGATAGGTGTTTGATGCCCACCTCCTCGTTAATGACATTGTCGGCTATCTGCTTCCTAAAGTTTTTGCTCTCCTGTTCAAAAGTGGGCAACTTGTCTAATTGCTCATCGTAGCCTGCCTGTACTTTTAGCTTGTAGTTGATATACAATCCAAGATACTCGTCCAAAGCCTTTCTTCTTTCTGTTGGCTTAGGAGGGTTTTTATTAAATGCGGCTAAAAATGCTTTTTTGGATACTTCTTTATTTCCGTATGTGAATAGTGTTTGGCCAAATGCCATTTGATTCCAAAGAAGTGTTCCGATAACGAAAGTAAAAAAATGCTTCATGTTTTATGGTAAGAATTAGTGTTTTATCAGTAAAGAAACATCAATCATTATTGTCAATCTAAAGCTTGAAACTCAAAAAATTTCGTTTCAAACTATAGATAAGTAATAATATGGCTATTCTAACGAAAAATCTATTTTTTGTTTTTAAGTTTGGCTGTAATGATGTCGTTGAACTGTTCTATACTTAATTGTTTAGCAATAATCTGCTTTTTTTCGTCTAGCAAGTAAAGCGTTGGTGTTTTATACACGTCGTAAAGTTGTCTATAGTTGGGCAATCCAGCAGCCTGTTCAACATCTCTTGCCTCTTTTGTTTGCCAAGCAAAAATCCAATCAGAATGTAGCTTCTTTTCGTGGATAAATTTCTTTAACTCTTCAGTTGTATTGGCAGAAGTCCCTACATTAACACTATATAATTTCAAATCTAAGCTTTTCCACCGCGCCTTATAAATAGAGTCGATCCGGGGTAATTCTTCTTTGCAATGACCACAAGTGGGGTCAAAGAATACTACAAATGTGAATTTTCCTTTAAGATTATAGAGTGAAACTATTTTGCCTGAAGTGTCAGAAAGTTCTAATTGTGGCGCTGGATTCCCCAATTGGTTAGCCATTAAACTGTAAGCGCGTTCAATTATTGTTTTACGGCTTGCCGCATTCAAATAGGTGGTATCCCCTTTAGCATAAAAGTTTTCAAAAATCTTAATGAAAACCTTGTCCTGCCCCATATACTCTGGGTTAATATACTTATTGGTAAACTTTGTAAGTAAATACGGGAACATCTCTTTACCAGTGCGCGCAAACAGCAACATATAATTTACTTCATTAAAAATGCTATCAGGTTCATTCACTACCAAGGTTTTGAAATAAGTATCAATTTTTGTTTCAAAAAATGGAGTCCTTAAAAGTCGGTCATCGTTAAAATTCACGTCATCCCAATAATGTTCTTTCACAAAACGATAAGGATAAAGTGAATCAGCTTTGCCATTAACCACTGGTACTGGAGGATAATCTGGCGTTTTCATTGCATTAAGCAAGGCAGCCAAAAGTGATTCTGGATTTTTCTTTACTAAATCTTCCCGATAGTCTTGTAGCTCTTTGTTGATTTTAATTATTTCATCTCTGTGTTTGCTAGAGTCGGCCTTAGTAGTAGATTTTTTGTATAAGTCATTCAACTCGTTCAATCGCCTACCTTTTTCAGAAGAAAACTGTGAGTAGGTTTTAAACAAATCATTTTCTTCTGACCCTTTTATAATCGCATCATCCTTCTTGGTCGTATCTGCATCGATGGAAAATTGTTGTTTATCGTCCATCAGCAATTCAAATAAAATAGAGTAATGTGGCGACACGACAAAATAAATTCCTGGGGTGTATTTCTTAGCGGGTTTGAATACCCCCTTGCTATTATCATCCACTTTTACTGAATCAATAAGGGTTTTGCCCTTACCGTAATAACAGCCTAAATAAATCCAAGTGTTTTTGTACGGCTTTAATGTTATGGGAATCAAGGTATTTGCAGGTGCTTTTGCCACTGCTGTAGATGTTGATTTTGTGGTAGTCTTTACTGGTGGTGGTGTTTTTTTAGCTTGACCATTTGCATAAAATAAAAGAGAAAGTGCGGTAATAATACTTACAAAATGCTTCATAATGTTATTATATTAATGGCTGTAAATGTAAGTAATACATAACCTTAATACACGCATTCCTTTTTTAAATAAATCCTAATTCTAGGAAGCTATCTCAAATAGTAGCATACACCTAGCATAATAGTAAAGGCATAAAAAAAGCTGTCTTTCTTTAAAAAGACAGCTTTGGTAACTCTTTACAAACCAACTTTAGAAGTTCTGTTTAGCAACACCATCAGCAATGGCCTGTAATGCCTTGGTTTCACCAAGAATTGCAGCCATTTTGTTGCCCTTACCATCATTACCATTGGCAATGTAGCCACCTTTCGCAGTTTTGCTAATTACAGCATCGTGCATTGGCACATCCTTCTCTTTTGTCTTCAAGCAATATGCCTTAATCATTTTACTAGTGTCCATATATCTGTTTTTTGCCCTACTATTATTAATCAATGTAAGGCACGGTTAAAAAAAATATTCGCCAAACTAATGCAATATTTTCTAAACAAACGAAAATATTGACCAAATGCAACAAGCAGCCTAAAAAATGGTGCGGCTGAATTGCTTGGATTTGTATGCATTAAACGTCAATTCGCGCATACTTAGCATGGGTTTCAATAAACTCTCTACGTGGTGCAACCTCGTCTCCCATCAACATGCTAAATACTCTATCCGCTTCCGCAGCACTTTCTATTGTTACTCTTTTAAGTGTCCTTCTGGCAGGATCCATTGTAGTTTCCCATAGCTGTTCTGCATTCATTTCACCCAAACCTTTGTATCGTTGAATGTTTACGCTATCGTCTTTCCCTCCACCTAATTTTTCAATTAAGGCTTTACGCTGCTCTTCGTTATAAGCGTATGCCTGTTCTTTCCCTTTCTTAACCAAATAAAGAGGTGGCTGGGCTATATAAACATAACCTTGCTCCACCAATTCTTTCATGTACCGGAATATGAAAGTAAGAATTAAGGTTGCAATGTGGCTACCGTCCACATCGGCATCGGTCATAATAACGAGTTTGTGATACCGAAGCTTGCTAATATTTAATGCTTTAGCATCGTCCACTATACCTACAGTTACACCTAAGGCAGTGTACATGTTTCTAATTTCTTCATTCTCGTAGATTTTGTGCTCCATCGCCTTTTCTACGTTCAATATTTTACCACGAAGGGGTAAAATAGCTTGGTAGCTTCTATCTCGGCCTTGTTTGGCAGTACCACCTGCAGAGTCTCCTTCTACTAAGTATAATTCGCAGCGTTCTGGATCCCGTTCGCTACAGTCGGCAAGTTTTCCTGGCAAACCACCGCCGCTCAATACCGTTTTCCGCTGAACAAGTTCTCTAGCTTTTTTTGCGGCCATTCTTGCTTGAGCAGCAAGAATTACTTTGTTGATGACATTCTTTGCTTCTTTGGGATTTTCCTCCAAGTATGCTTGAAGTACTTTTGCAACGGTGGTTTCTACTACCCCGCTTACGTCGCTATTGCCGAGTTTAGTTTTTGTCTGTCCTTCAAACTGTGGTTCAGGCACTTTTACTGAAATGATGGCACTTAGCCCCTCCCTAAAGTCATCCCCTTCCACTTCAACTTTTGCCCGCTCAAACAATCCTTCTTTATCTCCATAGCTTTTGAAGATGCGTGTTAGTGCCCGCCTAAATCCAGTAACGTGGGTTCCACCTTCTATCGTATTGATGTTGTTTACGTAGCTGAATATGTGTTCCTTAAAATCGTCATTGTAGGTCAAAGCTACTTCCACTGCCACATTGGTAGCTTCATCATGGCCTTCAACACTTAGGGTAATAGGAATTAGTGGTGTTCTATTGGCATTCCTATCTAGCATTTCTACAAACTCAACAATACCCCCTTCGCTGTAGAAGAAAGCTGAATATGCACTACCATCTTCGTTTTTTTCTCTTAAATCGGTAAGTGTGATGCTGATTTTCCTATTCAAGTAAGACAATTCCCTTAAGCGGCTTTCAAGAATTTCTTTTTTGTAAACCGTTTCTTGGAAAATTGTAGCATCGGGCCAGAAGCGAACTGTAGTTCCTGTTTTGTCGCTTGTGCCAATTTCCCTTACCGGATAAGCAGGAGCTCCACAGTGGTACTCTTGTTCGTACATTTTACCATCCCTTTGAACAGTTACATGCAGGGTTGTGCTTAATGCATTTACGCAGCTAACCCCAACACCGTGTAAACCACCAGAAACCTTATAAGAACCCTTGTCAAATTTACCCCCAGCGTGAAGCACTGTCATTACAACTTCCAAGGCACTCCTTTTTTCTTTGGTGTGCATGGCAGTAGGAATACCCCGTCCATCATCTTGTACACTAATACTGTTGTCTTCGTGGATGGTAACGTAAATGTTTTTACAGTAACCTGCTAATGCCTCATCAATGGAGTTATCTACTACTTCATATACTAGGTGGTGTAATCCTTTAACACCAATATCGCCTATATACATAGCAGGCCGCTTACGTACGGCCTCTAAGCCCTCTAATACCTGAATACTATCAGCACCATAACTAGGCTGCTCAGGCATTATCGGTTGCGCATTCAATTCGTCGCTCATATTTATATCGTTACTCTTAACTGCTAAAGGGGTCGAAGATACTGTTATTTGAACTTTGCCGTTCATGATAGTAATGCTATTAGTAAACATTTTACGCTTTACTAGCTTTTAGAAAAGAAACCAAAGTGGTTTTGACACAAATAACAGCAGAAATTCGAGCATATTACAAAACTAAAAAAGCCTCCACAGATGGGAGGCTTAGTACAGCAGAGGATATTAATAAGTCTATCTCAATAAATTTATGGGGGTTATTCTTCGGAACATTTAATGTTGCATTCGCCTATGAGGGATTTTCCTGTATTCTCTTCTGTATATCCTTCACTCACCTGCATCCAAAAAACATTAACAGTATAGTAATGGTGAATAACTAATTGGTCTTTTTTGCAGCAAGAGAAATCTTTGCTGTCATGGTAATACTTTCCAAACATTTTAGTGAACGGAGAAGTGATAGTAGCTGTCAAAATAATGCCGGCAACAGCTATAATGGCGAGGGGTGATTTGATGTGCGCAAACATGATTTGATTTTTTAAAAAAGGTGAACGTTAGTTAGATTTTTTTGACAGTACAAAGGTGGAAGCTAATCGTAGTTGTGAAAACCACTTGAGTTAGGGGTAAGCCCTCAAGACCTTTATAATTGATCTATAAATCAGTTCAATTTTTCCAAAAAAACATCAGATTGGCTAATTAAAATTAGTACACCAATTCTTCGTAGGCAGCCTGCAATTCGTTATAGGCATGATTATCCTTTGCCAGCTTTGCGGCGGCCATCCCCTTTTCATACCATTGGATTGCTTCATCAGTAAGTGATAGACGTTCAAGCAATTTTGCCAAGTGATAATAGGTGCCTACATAGTCGGGGCTGTCTAACAGAATGGCTTCAAAGAGTGATTTTGCTGCTAGCTCATCTCCTATTTTAATGTATTCTAACCCTAGTGCGTGACGCAAAAAATTATCCTTGGGGGAAAGAAGTAAATAAGCCTTTAATTTTTCAATCTTATCCATGCGGTACTCTAAGTAATTTAATAACTGGTGCAAATAAGTTGAAGGGGTGCGCTTGTTATTTAACCAAATGGTTACTGTACAAGGATTTGTGGAGGGATAGTACCTCTATCAATACGCGCCCGCTTTCAACAAACGCAAAAGAACTGCATTTATGCTACCATTCCCATGAGTGAGAGGTATATATTTGCCGCCCTAGTTTTTTGATTCCCTCGTTTTTTTATCAAACCACTAAATCGAACATGAAAATTTTAGTTTGTATTAGCAAAACCCCCGACACCACCTCCAAAATAGCTTTTAAGAATGGGAATACCCAATTTGAAGATGCTGGGGTACAATGGATTATCAATCCCTATGATGAATGGTATGCTTTAATTAGAGCCATTGAGTTGAAAGAAAAAAATCCAACTGCCACCATTCATTTGATTTCTGTGGGTGGTGCTGATGTGGATCCAATTTTAAGGAAAGCCTTTGCCTTGGGCGGTGACGAAGGTTACAGAGTAGATACAGACAATAGCGACAGTTATTACATCGCATCGCAGATTGCAGCCATTGCCACTCAAAATCAATACGATCTTATTTTCACTGGCAAAGAAACGATTGACTATAATGGCTCTTCCATTGGTGGTACTTTGGCCGAATTGCTCAACCTGCCTTTTATTTCTTTAGCTACCAAATTTGAATTGGAGGGACAAACTGCAACTGTTACTAGAGAAATTGATGGAGGGGAAGAGGTTGCTACGGTACAATTACCCCTTGTAGTAAGCTGCGCTAAGGGTGTGGCAGAACAACGTATCCCCAACATGCGCGGCATTATGGCGGCACGTACTAAACCTTTAAAAGTTGTTGCACCTGTGGCTGTAGAGGCACTAACATCGGTAGTAAACTATGAATTGCGTCCTACCAAAACGGGTGTTAAAATGGTGGCTGCGGATAATGTAGCAGAATTGGTACGCTTGCTACACGAAGAAGCGAAAGTGATATAACGCGCTACAGGTTTGCCTAATATTCTTGTTACCCACTCATTAAATTTATCAAATCATACGGACTGGCTTCATCGCTAGTTGCATTATTTCAACTCAATTATGTCAGTTTTAATTTTTCTGGATCAGGCCGATGGCCAAATTAAAAAATCGGCTTACGAATTACTCAGTTATGGCAGCAGCATTGCCAAGCAAAAAGGGATAGCTGCGGAAGCAGTGGTATTGGGCAATGTTTCTACTGATCTTGCCGCTCTAGGCAAATACGGAGTACAAAAAGTTTATATCGTAGATGGTGCAGGTTTTCAGCACGTTGATGCGCAGGTTTATGCAGCGGCTGTTTCGGATGTAGCGACACAAGTTGGCGCATCAATAGTAGTGTTTAGCCATAACCAAACAGGTAAAGCTGTTGCACCACGAGTTGCAGCTAGGCTAAAAGCAGGTTATGTATCTGGGGCTTGTGCACTACCAGATTTTTCTAACGGATTTGTGGTTAAGAAAACGGTATTTAGCGGTAAGGCATTTGCCAATGTGCAAATTCATACCCCCATTGTTGTGATTGCCTTGAATCCTAACAGTTATCAAATTCAAGAAGCAGACGGCGTTGCTATTGTTGCTCCTTTATCCATTGCTGTTGCTCCTGCAAGTATTCAAGTAACCAAGGTGAATAAAGTAAGTGGAGAAATACCACTGGCAGAAGCAGACATTGTAGTAAGTGGAGGTAGAGGACTTAAAGGGCCTGAGAATTGGGGAATAATTGAAGACCTTGCCTCATCATTACATGCCGCCACAGCTTGTAGCCGCCCTGTTGCCGATGCGCATTGGAGACCTCACCACGAGCATGTAGGCCAAACTGGTTTTCAAATTGCGCCTAATTTGTACATAGCTATTGGTATTTCTGGTGCAATACAACACTTGGCCGGCGTAAACAGGAGTAAAGTAATTGTTGTCATCAATAAAGACCCGGAAGCTCCATTCTTTAAAGCCGCAGATTATGGCATTGTAGGGGATGCTTTTGAAATAGTTCCTCAATTAACAGCAGCTATTAAAAAGCTTGGTTAATGCATAAACTGTTGGGATGGAATTGATTTGAAAACACTTCCTTACTCACTTTCAAAAGGGTGCATAAATAATTTTCGCATCCCTCTCAAACCCTGTAAAGGTTAAAACGAAGTTTCAAAGCGAAAAAAGGCTAACGGTTCTTGTAAACCGTTAGCCTTTTTTATTTAAAATACTTTGAGTGGGGTTAATTATTTTTCTATCCCTAATAATTCAACTTCAAATACTAAAGTGGAACCTGGGGCAATTGTTGGCCCAGCTTGTTGGTCGCCATAAGCTAAGTCAGACGGAATAAATAATTTCCATTTGCTACCTACTGTCATCAATTGAACTGCTTCTTGCCATCCTTTGATTACACCATTTAATGGGAAGGTAATGGGCTCGCCTCTATCTACTGAACTGTCGAACACAGTACCATTGATTAATGTGCCGTGGTAATGACATTTTACCTTGTCTTCCAATTTTGGTTTAGTAGTATCCGACCCCGTTTTTAGTACTTCATATTGTAAACCATCGGGCAATACAACCACGCCTTTGCGTTTTGCATTGGCTTCTAAAAATGCTTTACCTTCTTTTTTTGCAACTGACGACTTATCGCTCATGGCTTTCTTTTGATACTCGCCCAAACATTGGTCTAGCGTAGAATCTACTAAAGCTAACTTTTTGCCTTGCAATACATCATTCATTGCCCTTTGCAAAATAGACTGGTTCAATCCTTCAAAACCTTGGGATTTAATGTTTTGTGCAATTCTTACACCTAGTGCATAGCTAGCACTGTCGCCATTGGTTTTAAACTTTAATGTACTAGCATCTGCTGCACTTGCTGCTTTTGCTACAGGCTTGGTTGCGGCGGCTGGTGCAGGTTTTGCAGCTGCGGCAGGTTTAGCTACTGGTTTTTTGTCTTGTGCGTTCATCTGAAAAGCAACCAAAGCGGATGCAAGTAAAAGGGTGATCTTCTTCATGGTAAAAAATATAACTGTTTAATTGTTCACTAATTTATGGAGGGCGCTACGCACTTTTTGAAAGCCAAACATAGCAAACGATTCTTCCATCATGGCATTTATTTCTTTATTGCACAAATTACCGATGCTTCCCTCGTGGGTATGTTCTAGTTCTGTAGAATAGCTAAAGGCATTGGACTCAATGCTTTTGCCTACCTGTTTATAAGCATCCCTAAACGGAATACCCTGCAAAACAAGCTTGTTTACCTCCTCTACACTAAATAGGTATTGGTATTTGGGGTCTGCTACAATATCTGATTGCACTTGTATGTTGCTAAGCATGAGCGTAGCCATTTTTATGCAATCATTTAGCGTAGCAAAAGCAGGAAACAAGTGTTCTTTCAGCAACTGTAAATCTCGGTGGTAACCACTTGGCAAATTGGTGGTCATCATCATTATTTCGTTTGGAAGGGCTTTTAAGCGGTTGCAGTGGCTTCTAATTAATTCAAAAACATCAGGATTTTTTTTGTGGGGCATGATGCTACTGCCGGTGGTAAGCTCGGCAGGGAAACTAACAAAGTTGAAATTTTGATTGAGGTATAAACACATGTCCATACTCATTCTTGCCAATGTATCTGCAACGTTTGCTAGGGCTTGTGCTGTTATTCGCTCTGCCTTTCCTCTGCCCATTTGGGCATATACTACGTTGTAATTCAAATGGTCGAAACCCAATAATGTAGTCGTAAATGTTCTATTAATGGGGAATGATGACCCATAGCCTGCCGCAGAACCTAATGGATTTTTATTCACCACTTTATAGGCTGCTTGGAGGGTGACAATATCGTCCACCAAACTTTCGGCATAGGCACCAAACCATAAACCAAAGGAGGAGGGCATGGCCAATTGCAGGTGGGTATAACCTGGCAGCAACACCGCTTTATAGGTTTCGCTTTGGGCTTGCAATAGCTGGAAAAAATCTAAAATATGGTTGGCTAATTGTTCTATTTCTGCACGTAAAAACAACTTGATGTCTAGCAACACCTGGTCGTTTCTGCTTCTTGCGGCGTGTATTTTCTTGCCCATGTCGCCCAATTGGCTGGTGAGCATCCATTCTATTTGGGAGTGGATGTCTTCTATGCCTTCGGCAATGGCAAAATCGGGCAAAAGGGTCTGCGCATGAATAGTTTGCAGTGTTTGCACCAGTGTGTCGCGCTCTTGATTGGTTACTAAACCAATGGTGGCCAGCATGGTAACATGGGCTATGGAACCTAAAACATCGAAAGGGGCTAATAGCAAATCCATCTCACGGTCTTTGCCTACCGTAAATGTTTCTACTTCCTTTAACGAAGCAACGTCTTTCTGCCAAAGTTTCAAATGCTCTTTTTTTAGGGGTTAGGGATTAGGTAGCAGTTTTGATGAAATAAATATTGCCATAACTGGTTGATATATTAATAGTGAAATCAAAGTTTAGTACAAAAAACGGTTACTAATTCCTCAATACAGCTAAGATTCCTAGCTTACTTATTTATGTAAACGTGGCTAAAATAATGGTTTGCACTTTAACTATATAGTTTACACAAATATTTAGCTGCCACATGACCTTAATATGGGCGGGAATAGTCCTGAATGAGTGCAAAATGGGCAGACGTAGGCCGCCTTAGGAATTATCAAAACAGCGAGCAATTGCTATATCGTACGCTCCATTGCTCTGAGCCAACGTTCTGGAATCTCGTTGTTGCAGGCTGCTAGGTAGTCTTGTTTGCTGCAGGCCATAAATTGACCTTCCGTCAATTGCATCCACCATCTTCCCGTTTTCTTGCTTTGCAAAAACACGGTTTCAATTTCAGAAAACGCCATAGTAAATTGATAGAAATTGCTTAAATCGGTTAAAGGGGCTTCTTGTTTTCCTTTGTGGATACCATCCATAAAATACCAAAGCAAGTGGCTGATTTGCTTGGCCGTAAGGTCATGAATGTCATATTGGGCGTGGAAACCATAAATGCCTACAGTGCTTAGCTCGTTATTCATGCCAGCGTATTGCATCAAGGTACAGGCTTCTTCACCGGTAAAGCCGTTGGGGGTGAGTCGGTTAGCGGGTGCATGGGCATGTTGGATGGCGGCAATATCAAAACTAAATAGTTGGCTGCTGCGGATAACAGGTTCCATTTCTTCTAAGTTTTCTTTCACTTTGCCTACTCTAAAACAATCGAAACGAAGGCGGTCGATTACTTCCAGCATCCTAGGATGTACAAAATAGCTTTGGAAACCAATATGGTTATAGTGGCGCACGAAATTGGGTGTACCAGTGAGCATTTCCATTAAAAAATTATCGGCGGCCAACACACTGTCTGCATCCAAATCTATCCTTGCATCCACACAGGTAGCATCTACGGTGGTGTCGGAATCGGAGTAGGCGGCATACTGGGCAAGGGTTACATCGTGGCTTCCGCCTAATATCACCACTCTTTTGCCCATGCTTAATAGTTCACTAATTACTGTTCTAAGAGCGGCATAACTATCTTTTATGGTAGCCCCCACTTTCACGTTGCCAATGTCGGCAACAGACACGGTGGTGTGCCAATGAAACAAGGCATAATATGCTTTACGGATAGCATCGGGTGCGTCGGTAATATTGATACCGCCTGTACCCCTCATTTCGCCACAGCCCACTAGCACCATGTCGGCATCTTTTAGGCTGGGAAAACCTTCTTCTTCGGTGTAAGCGGCTATGTGGCGGCCAAGCTGGGTATCTTTAAATCCTTCATCATCACTCAGTTCGTAGAGATTGATGGGCTCCAGAAAATCTATTATTGTATGTAAGCTCATTGGCTATTTTGTGTGTAAAAAACACGCATTTAACATGCCCTTTTGGCTTTGTGTATAAAATCGATGGACTGCATTGTGTAATTACGAAACAATGTGTATAAGCAAATAATCGTTTTGATGGGTTGTCTGGACGGTGATTCTTTTGATTTTTTTGATTGGGATGATTCTGGGGTGATAATGTCGTGAGGGTTGTCTGAACTGTGATTCTTTTGATTTTTTTGATTGGGATGATGTTGGGGGGATAATATTTTGAGGGTTATCTTAACTATGATTTTTTTGATTCTTTTGTTTGGGATGATTCTGGGGTCATGATGTTGTGAGGGTTGTCTTAACTGTTATTCTTTTGTTTTTTTGATTGGGATGATGTTGGGGGGATAATGTCGTGCTGGTTGTCTGAACTGTGATTCTTTTGATTTTTTTGATGGGGATGATGTTGGGTGCATAAAAGTTTTTCGTTTTGCCCCTCGCCTTCGGAGAGGGGTTGGGGTGAGGTTTAACTAATAACTGCGAAAAACTTTTATGCACCCATGATGTTGGGGGTTAATGTCGCGAGGTTCATTTGCCGTAGGCTAGAATAAAATTTGAACTTTTTTGAGGGGATATTGGTCGGAATTACATTGCCGATTGCAGTTTATGATTTATACCTCCTCTCTTAGTACCCGACAAAACCTTTGTGAGTAATAAAGTTGTAGTTGATAAAATTAATCCACATTTGTCACCACAATAGCCTTAGCAGTTTTTCTTTAGTAGAAAATTACCACATCAACT
>JAIXOJ010000062.1 GCA_027486835.1 Chitinophagaceae bacterium | reverse complement strand
GTAGCCCCGAATCAAACGAATGTAGAAAAAGTGGAAGCAGCTGGCAATGGTGCCATGAAATTGACCCTAGCAGTGGACAAAGCTGCTTACGGTTATTCAGTAATTGGGTATGAAGTATCAGATAAAGAACCTAATATATTGCAGTCGGCTGAATCTATATTAGTACAAGGAGGCACTTCCACAGCATTGGTTTTTGGTACATCCAGCAATCACACAATTGTTTTGAGCAATTTGGTAATTGGTAAAAAATATAACATTCATGTATTTACCTTCAACGCCCAAGGCTCAAGCCCATTGAGTAAAGCTTATTTATTGGTGAGTCATAATAGTTAAGACTATATAAAATACTTTTTTTGAACCTGCTCTCAAAGATTTGATGGTAGTATTTTGGGTAATAATAATTAGTTCAATGTAAACAGATCATTGATGATTAAGCCAAAGAATAACATTCATGCTACCATCATTAAATATGCTTTTAGGCCACAACGACTTAATGACAACTATACGTTATTTGCATACCTCCAATAAAGATTTAATGAAAATAATTAGCCCTCTAGATAATTTAGTATTATATTAATCTAAATGCAAATCCCTTACTTTAGTATTTAAGAAGTAGAATATAACGGTAAGTACACTTGCGTTTATTTGTAGAACTCCATTAATATTCAAGGGTTTGCAAAAAATTGCGAAAGTTTAGAAAACTTCAAAACCTTCGCATATTTATGAGTTTTACTAAACCCATTGACCGACTGTTCAAACAGACGACACACAATAGACTTTCAACATTTCGACCTTCCCTTTGTTAAGAATTATATTACCTACTTTGCCAACTTATTGAGCAATTTTAGCGACATTGCGACATTATAAACGAACGTTACAAATTGACAATGGTTAAATATTCAACTGTTAAAAAAAAGCTACAAATTGAAGTGGACAAAGCCACAGACAATGGCATGGCTCATCTTACCCATTATTTTCAGAATCATGTAAACGGTGTTTCCCAGCACTACAAACAGCCTGCAACTGACTATCTATATTCGCTAAGTGAAACATTAAACCTTGTAGAAGAGCCGCAAATGCAGCTTTATCTGCCAATGAAGTTTGACGTTCCATTTCCACCGCCAGAGCCATACGACTTTACTTTTATTGACCTTTTTGCAGGAATTGGCGGGTTTAGAATTCCATTGCAGGAACTCAAAGGAAAATGTGTTTTCACTTCCGAGTTCAATTTTTATGCACAACGCACATACGAAGCGAACTTTGGGGAAATCCCATTTGGCGACATCACCAAACTTGACCTAAATATTGTACCGAAACATGATGTTCTCACCGCAGGGTTTCCTTGCCAACCGTTTAGTATTTCAGGTAAAATGAAAGGCTTTGAAGACGCAAGGGGAACACTTATCTACAACGTTTTTCAAATAATTGAAATGCGTAAGCCAAAAGTGGTTTTCCTTGAAAATGTAAAGCACTTAGTTCATCACGACAAAGGCAATACGTTAAGAACCATCATAAAAGATTTAGAATTATTGGGTTATAAAGTATCGTGGAAAGTCTTAAATGCTTCTAATTTTGGTGTGGCACAAAATAGGGAGAGGCTTGTCATTATCGGACATCAAGAAGAAATTTTCGACTTTACAAAGCTTAAAACGAAACCAAAGCCTATCTTAAAAGACATTTTGGACAAGGATGTTGACTTTGAATATTTAAACGAACCTTTTACGCTTATAGATGAGCCTAAAGTACAAGATTCAGGATTGATTTTTATTGGCTATCGTAACAAAGAAATCCGCAAAGCAGGTGTAAGACCAGGAACAGAACACCTTTCACGGGTACATAAACAACCAAACAGAATCTACTCAACCGACGGATTACATCCTGCACTTCCTTCGCAGGAATCTTCGGGAAGGTTTTGGATTTATGATGAAGGACGAGTTCGGAAATTGACTATAAACGAGTGCTATAAAATTATGGGCTTCCCCGAAAAATTCATTAAAATAAATAATACGGCTGAATTATATCGCCAAATTGGAAATTCTGTTTGCGTTCCAATGATAAAAGAAATCTCAAAACAAATCAAAGCTCAATTATTATAAATGGCAACATCAACAGCAGATTTTTTGAATGAACAATATAACAATGCTATGTCGGATGTTGGTTCAAATGAAACTATAGCAAGCAGTTTGAATGAAGCAGACCAAGCCCTTTTAAATACTATTCTTCAATTTTCAGAATCGGCTAAAGGCGTATTGACTGTTTTTATAACAAGTGTCGTTTATAAAATTCTTAACCCCGAGCAAGATATTAGAAACCACCAAGAAGGAATTCCAAACGGTTATTCAGGCAGAACCTTCGACAGCAAAAACATTACGCCATTTCTGAAACAATGCAAATTTCCTGCAATGGCAGAAAGCGGTTGGTTGACACGGTCATTAGAACAAAAAGTTCCTTATGATAAAAATTATACAGGCGCAATCAATCCCAGCGGTCTTAAAGCTGCATTTTTAACCTTGCTTGACAATATTCAAAATGGTGCAGACTGTTCTGAATATCTGAATTATTTATTTCAAGGACTAATCATAAAACGCAACCAACATACTATTGATTTAGCAAAGCCAACAACACTTTCAATCAATTCAATTTTAGGGATTTTAGACAAGCATTTTCACTCTTCCTACAAAGCAGAAGGTGCATCAAGACTACCCGTTTTAGCATTTTATGCCATCTATGAATGTTTAATCAATGAAGCAAAACGTTTTGAAAAGAAACAGCTCTTGCCAATTGAAAGCCATACTTCGGCAGACGCAAGAAGCGGCAGAATTGGCGACATAGAAATTATTGACGAAAACAGCAGAGCCTTTGAAGCCGTAGAGGTAAAACATGGTATTACCATTTCCTTACAACTTGTTTTAGACGCTTATTCAAAATTTCAGACAACTGCCGTTAATCGGTATTACATTCTTTCAACCGCACCAAAGGCCGACAAAGAGGAATGGGATAAAATACAAGCTGAAATACAACGTATCAAAAATGTGCATGGTTGCCAGTTAATCGTTAACGGCATTATGCCTTCTCTAAAATATTATCTACGTTTGCTTGACAACACTTTTGAGTTTATAGACAAGTATGTAAACTTATTAGAAAATGATAAAGCTTTGAAGTTTGAACACAAAGAAAAGTGGAACAAAATTATTAGCGAACTCACTTAACAAGTAGACTGATCACAGCGAAGACAGACAGCTCCCTTGCTGGCGCAAGCGTGCCGCTTGTGCCATTCGCTAAGGTCTTCGCTACTAGCTAATCTGTTCCAAAGGCAAATAGACAAAACATAAACGGCAAAGGGAATAACGATTACCCTTTTACCTTGAGCCTTATCATTTACTTATTATGTGATGAAAAAGTTTTAGCCATTGACAAGCACAATAAGACAAACTCTTTTCAACTAAATTTGCTCATTAATATTTATAGATTATGAACACTTACGTTGGTTTTGACGAACTCAAAAAGTTGTATCCAAACGAATGGATCCTGTTAGGCAATCCGGAAATGAAAAACACAACAGTTTTAGGCGGGGTGGTGCTTTTTCACAGCAAAGACAAAAAAGAGGTTTGTTACATTGGTAGAGACAAAACAGCAAACTTTTCAACAGTTACCATTGCGTTTGCAGGCGATTTGAAACATCAACGTAAAATTGGAATACTAAAACGTCTATGAAAATATTTTCTTTTGACCTTCCCTCCTAGCGCAATCGCACCACTCGTACCATTCGCTTAAGTCTTCACTACTGGATTACTTGTTACCAAAGTCAAGTAGCCAAATTAGTTATTTGTTATTTCTAATTAAAGCACCTTGCATTATTGTTGGACAACTAAATTTGGAGTACAAAAAAAGAATAAGCAATATTGCAATTATTATATTCGGTTATTGGTAAACGAAGTTCTCAATCAAACGACCAAACCAAGCCATTTTTCGTTAGGCGAAATTATTAATGAGTAATCACTATCAGACATGAAAAGACTTATTCTTGTATTATTAATTGTCTCGTCTTTCCTCAAAGCGTATTGCCAAAAAGATTCTACACAAATCAAATTAATCAATGCAAAAGTTTCAGCTTTGGAATCTGCTTTGGTAATTCAAGCAAAGGCGTGTGTTGATTCCTCAAAGAATTCGCATGAACCCTTTAAAGAACTTTATTACAAAAACATACTTGCTGGTGAGTTGGGTAAAGTGGACAAAATTATTTTTAATCCAGACGTAAGAATTACTTATTACTTCTCTAACAATTTGCTTATAAAAGTTATCGCGATAGACAAGTCCACCAATTACACTTTTACAATAGAATCATTTTTCCAAAATGGCAAAATATTGTATTCGACATATAGAAGTGTAGACGGAGATAATTCAGGGAAATGGCTAATTAAAAATGCTAAAGCATATATTGAAAGGTATCGTCTTATAATGAAACATGACTAAAATTTCGCACGATATAATGTTTACGCCAAGGCATCCCAACATTGGTGCAATTGGCATTTTTGCGTTGTTCTTCATTTGTGATTGTGAGCGAACCTTAATAAGCATTTAAAGCGCTAAGCTCTCACGGCAGAAACAACACCTTTAAGAATTATTGGGTAAAATCAAGTTGTACGTAAACATTTCTTCGCTCAATAATACTTACTTTACTAGCTCCGAAGAAGAAAATAAAAATGGAAGAAAAAAGAAGTGGTGAACAAAAAAAACTATTGTAAGATGCAGTACGGATTATCTGAATCGCAATTTGATAAAATTGTAAAAATTTTTGCTAATCATAAAGAAATTGATGAAGTTATACTCTATGGTTCAAGAGCTAAAGGAAATCAAAAACCTTATTCAGATATTGATATTACCATTGTAGGCGATAATATTAACCTCGATTTACAACATAAAATCGAAATTGAACTAGATGATTTGTTACTCCCCTACAAATTTGATGTCTCCCGGTTTAAGTTGATTGAAGATATAGACCTAATCGAACACATTAATCGAGTAGGAAAAGTAATTTTTAAAAAAGAAAAAATAAATAGCATTTCTACACTAAATATTCAATAATCCTCTTGCTAAACGAGCTTTAGTACAGGTTGATTTACCCAATTGAATAACAGACAATTCCCCCCCCTGCTGGCGCAAACCTGCCGCTTGTGACACTCACTAAGGCCTTTTGTAAATTCTATAATGATGATGTACGCACGACTACCTTAGACTGTTAGTAAATCTTTTCATCAAGCAAAAATTTACAGAAACACGGTTCAAAAACATAGATAATAAATACTGAACAAAAGAATCTTAAATTCGCATTGACTATAATTAAGAAAAAATGAGTAAAAAGTTAATTCGATTTGACTGGGCAATAAAAAGACTGTTGAGAAACAAAGCCAACTTTGTTGTATTGGAAGGTTTTTTGAGCGAATTATTATTTGAAAACATCCAAATTGAGCGAATTCTTGAAAGCGAAAGCAACCAAGAAACAGAAAATGATAAGTTTAATCGAATGGATATCTTAACCCAAAACACAAAGAACGAATTCAATATTATAGAGATACAAAGCACCTATGAAATTGACTATTTTCATAGAATGGCGTATGGGGTTTCAAAAAGTATTTCGGAAAATTTAAGCATTGGACAAGAATATTCAGCAATAAAAAAAGTTATTTCCATCAACATTGTTTACTTCGACCTTGGACAAGGACAAGACTATATTTATAAAGGAAAAACAGATTTTATTGGACTACATCAAAAAGACAAATTAGGACTTTCGTACAAACAAAAAACAACGTTTTTAAAACAAGAAGTTGCAGACATTTTTCCTGAATATTATCTAATAAAAGTGAACCAATTCAACGACAATGCAAAAGATACTTTAGACGAGTGGGTTTATTTCCTAAAAAATAGTGAGGTCAAAGACGATTTTAAAGCAAAAGGACTCAAAGAAGCTGGCGAAGTATTGGACATCATGCGTTTACCAAAAGACGATGAATACGGGTACAACAGATATTTGGACAGTTTGCATGTAAAAGCAAGTGAAATCTTTACTTTAAAGACCGAAGCTGAATTCAATATTAAAGAAGATATTGCAAAGAAGTTGATATTAAATGGTGCAAACAATGCACTTATATCCGTTTCAACAGGTTTGACAATCGATACAATAGAAGCGTTGAGAAATGATTTAGCAGAAAAAGGCATTGCTGATTAACAAGCTTTTTTTGAAGAAGGATTGTCAAAAAAAACTTCAACCCATGAGCCTCACTTTTCAACTAAATTTGACTTTTAATATTTATTGCTCATGAACAACACATACATTGGTTTTGACTATCTCAAAAAGTTGTATCCAAACGAATGGATACTGTTGGGCAATCCAGAAATAAAAAACGCAACAGTCTTAGGCGGGGTGGTGTTTTTCACAGCAAAGACAAAAAAGAGGTTTGTTACATTGGTAGAGACAAAACAGCAAACTTTTCAACAGTTACTATTGCGTTTGCAGGCGATTTGAAACATCACCGTAAAATTGGAAAACTAAAACGACTATGAAAATTTCCAACATGGCGCTATCTTACTGCTTTTGCCCTTCACATAGTTCTTCATATCAATCATTAATCAGAATCAATGCTCAAAAAGCTATTAAAAATTACCCTTAAAACAATACTTGGCATTGTTGCTTTTTTGCTGCTTTACTTGCTCTTAGCCTATTCCCTCTCCAGCATTACTGTTGAAAGAGAACCCAACACCAAAGAAGAAATAACGATTTACATATTGACGAATGGCGTACATACTGATTTGGTAGTCCCTATTAAATCAGCATTATACGATTGGAGTAATAAAAACGCAAAAACAATTCGAGCATAAAATTATAGCAAACCGTACATAAATTAGAGGTAGACAAAAAATATAAAGTAAGCGATATTGATGATACAAAAAAAGCCCTAGAAATAGGGCT
>JAIXOJ010000015.1 GCA_027486835.1 Chitinophagaceae bacterium | reverse complement strand
TACCGCTGGTGTATCTGTTATGCCGCCAGGTGTAATGCAGAGTAGCTATGTACGGCCAGGATAAACGCTGAAAGCATCTAAGCGTGAAACCTTCCACAAGATGAGTTTACTTTTAAGGGCTGTCAGAGACTATGACGTTGATAGGCTACAGGTGTAAAGTTGGTAACAACAAAGCCGAGTAGTACTAATTGCCCGTAAGCTTTATTTTTTATTTTTTTACGGAAACGTAAAGATGATAACCTGATTATGATGGTTGCTTTCTCAATATGTACATTATTTTAAGATGTAGTGCAGTCGAATTATCGTCCTCACCACATCTTATAACCTCCTTATGGTGATTATTCCGGGGGTGTTCACCTCTTCCCATTCCGAACAGAGAAGTTAAGTCCCCCATGGCCGATGGTACTCGCATTAAGCCGGGAGAGTAGGTAGTCGCCATATTTATTTAGCCTTGTTAGTAAATCTAACAAGGCTTTTTTTATGTTTATTCCTGCCTATTTTATTCTTTTTTTCCAATGCTTTAGTTTTTCCAATTTTATAAAAACTTAAACGCTATTTTTGATTCGTTTTCATAAATCATTTCTTTTTTTTGATTCTTTATTATGTTGAAATTTTTAAGCAAGTTATTGGGCGGGAGTAAAAGTGAAAAAGACGTTTCCGAGTTAAAGCCAATTGTTGAAAAAATTAATAGCCATTTCATACAGTTGCAGAGTTTGTCTAATGATGAGTTAAGAAATAAAACTGTTTATTTCAGGCAAATTATTTCTGAAAAATTAAGTAAGATTGACCAAACAATACAGTCTAAATCGGATGAATTAAACCAAATAAACGTTACTGATTTTTTTCAAAAGGATGCTGTTTATCAAGAGATTGATAAACTAGATAAAGAAAGAAATCAATTGTTAGAAACGGTACTTCTGGAAATTTTACCAGAAGCATTTGCTGTTGTTAAAGAAACAGCAAGAAGGTTCACAAATAATGAAACCATTGAGTCAGAAGTATCCGAACTTGACAAAAAACTAAGTGAAACAAAAGATTACGTTTCAATAAAAGGTAATAAGTCTTATTATAAAAATTCTTGGGTTGCAGGTGGGAATTTGATACAATGGAAAATGGTTCACTATGATGTTCAGCTAATTGGTGGTACTGTTTTGCATAAAGGTAAAATTTCAGAAATGGGAACTGGGGAAGGTAAAACCTTAGTGAGTACCCTACCTGCATATTTAAATGCGCTAGCTGGAAGGGGTGTACATATTGTTACTGTAAATGATTATTTAGCTAAGAGAGATAGTGAATGGAATGCCCCAATCTTTGAATGGCTTGGTTTAACGGTTGATTGTATAGATAAACACCAGCCTAATACATTTGAAAGGCGTTCGGCTTACTTGGCTGATATCACTTATGGTACAAACAATGAGTTTGGTTTTGATTATCTGAGAGATAATATGGTTCATAGTCCAGATGAAATGGTGCAGAGAAAGCATCATTTTGCAATGGTAGATGAAGTAGATAGTGTTTTGATTGATGATGCAAGAACGCCGCTTATTATCAGTGGGCCAATTGGTAAACAAGATAATATTGATCAATTTTTTGAATTAAAGCCCCGAATAGAAAAAATCATTGAAGCCCAGAAACGAGCAGTAAATGTTTTTCTTAATGAAGCCAAGAAGAAAATTGGTGATGGAAACGATGATCCAAAAGATGGAGGTCTGGCGCTATTTAGAGCTTACAGAGGTTTACCCAAAAATAGTTCTATTATTAACTTTCTAAGTGAACCAGGAATAAGAGTAAAGCTGCAAAAGGCTGAAAACTATTACATGGCAGATCAATCTAAAGAAATGCCGATTGCTGATGCAGAATTATACTTCTACATTGAAGAAAAGAGTAACTCTGTTGAATTGACAGATAAAGGACTACACTTAATTACAAAATCAGGCGAAGATCCCAATTTCTTTGTATTACCTGATATTAGCGTTAGTTTGGCACAAGTAGAAAAAAGTAATTTCTCACAGGAAGAAAAATTGCGTGTTAAAGAGCAAATAATTAATGACTATTCAGTTAAAGCAGATAGAATTCATACAGTTCAACAGTTACTCAAAGCTTACATGCTCTTTGAAAAAGACAAAGAGTATGTTGTTTTGGATGGTGCAGTAAAAATTGTTGATGAACAAACTGGACGTATTTTAGATGGCAGAAGATATAGTGATGGTTTGCATCAAGCAATTGAAGCAAAAGAAAACGTTCAAATTGAAGCTACTACCCAAACTTATGCTACAATTACGCTTCAAAATTACTTCCGTATGTACCACAAACTTTGTGGTATGACTGGAACTGCTGAAACGGAGGCTGGTGAGTTCTGGGATATTTACAAGCTAGATGTGGTAGCTATTCCTACTAATATTCCTGTTATTCGTAAGGATCACCATGATTCGGTGTACAAGACAAAACGCGAAAAATATGGTGCGGTAATTCAAAAAATTGTTGAACTAAGAGATCAAGGAAGGCCAGTTTTGGTGGGTACAACTTCAGTAGAAGTAAGTGAGTTGTTAAGTAGAATTTTACGGCAAAAGCAAATTGCGCATAATGTTTTAAATGCAAAACAGCACGCAAAGGAGGCACAAGTTATTGCTGAAGCAGGATTAGCAGGTGCTGTAACCATTGCAACCAATATGGCTGGAAGAGGAACCGATATTAAACTAGGAGAGGGTGTAAAGCAAGCTGGCGGTTTAGCAATTATTGGTACCGAAAGACACGAAAGTAGAAGGGTTGATAGACAGCTTCGTGGGCGTGCTGGTAGACAAGGTGATCCTGGATCTTCAGAGTTTTTTGTAAGTCTTGAGGATGATTTGATGCGCATGTTTGGAAGTGAGCGGATTGCTAAGGTAATGGACATGGCTGGATACAAAGAGGGTGAAGTTATTCAGCACAGCATGGTTACAAAAAGTATTGAACGTGCACAGAAGAAAGTAGAAGAAAATAATTTTGGAATCAGAAAGCGTTTACTTGAGTACGATGATGTGATGAACAAGCAGCGTACTGTAATTTATACAAAAAGAAGTCACGCTTTATTTGGAGAGCGATTAGCGCTAGACTTGGATAACGCATTTTATTCTGTAACTGAATGGGTTGTTAAGAGTTCAAAAAAATCAAGCGATTTCGTTGGGTTTAATTTTTCCACAATTAAATATCTCGGGATTGATTCCAATTTAAGTGAGGATAGCTTTGCTCAATTATCTGAACAGCAAATTATAGATCAACTGTATAGCCGTAGCATTAACACCTACGAAAATAATAAAAAAGAAATTTGCTTAAATGCTGTACCCGTATTTCAGAAAATTAGAGAAGAACAGGGAGCACATATTGAGAATGTAATTGTACCATTTACCGATGGAAAAGGAGGTATTCAAGTTGTAGTTAATCTTGATAAAACAATTGAGTCGAATGGTGAAGAACTTTTGAAAAGTTTGGAAAAAACTATTGTACTCAGTTTTATTGACGATGAGTGGAAAGAGCATCTTAGAGCTATGGACGATTTGAAACAAAGTGTTCAGACAGCTTCATACGAACAGAAAGATCCATTGGTAATTTACAAAGTAGAAGCCTTTAATCTTTTTAAAAACATGGATACGGAGATCAATAAAAATATTGTTTCTTTTCTAAGTCATGTTAATATCCCCATAGAAGATAATTCACCCTTGAAAGAAGCGAAGGTTGAAAAAACAGATTTGAGCCAATTAATTTCACACAAGAATGATATTGATGCCTCTGGAACTGAAATTTCATCAACGGAGGAAGATCTTACTGAATCGGCTGTGGTTAAACAAAAACCTATCATTGCGGGTCCTAGAATTGGAAGGAACGATCCTTGCCATTGTGGAAGTGGAAAAAAGTATAAGAATTGTCACGGAAAAGACGCCTAGCAAATAAAAATTAAAAAGGACTCTGTAGAAATTTCTACAGAGTCCTTTTTAATTTTCAGGTCTTGTGTACGAAAGCGAATTTGCATTTTTTAGGACATAAATACTAGATTGAATTTTAAGGGAGGTAGTAAAATTGATGATTAAGGTGTTTTAATCTAGCTATTCTTCCCTTTTTTTATTAATTGAATGAATCGTAGTAAGATTTTTCTATTTTTGGACTTGCTATCATGGATTTTTTCCCCCTAGGCTGCCATTAATTCTCTCTCAATTATGCGATTGTTTCAAAAGGTTTTAATCATAGAAGACTCAAACGTTTTCTTAAACATACTCACTAAACTCCTAGCTGATTCCTACACTGTAAATGGATTGAGCGAAGCTACCAATGCAATTGAGGTATGTAAAGAATTTCAGCCAGACATTGTATTGTTAGATATTATGCTGCCAGGCGAAATGGATGGTTTTTCTTTTTTAAGAACTTTAAAAACTATTGAAAAACTAGCGCATATTCCAGTGATTCTTATTTCTGCCTTAGCAGCTGACGATATGATTATTGAAGGATTAAAACTTGGCGCCAATGATTATTTGGTTAAACCATTTAGTTTGCAACAATTACAGTTGCGTATAGGCAATCTAATAGAGCTAAGTTTAAAAAATAGGCAAAATGCGCTAATAGATGAACACATTCATTTTGAAATTGAAGATTCACATTCAACGGCACTTACCGCAAATCTTGAAAAATTATTAGATAACGTTATTGCCACCGATAGCGATATGACTATTACAGAGGTTGCTAAGAATTTGAATGTTAGTCAAAGTACCTTAACAAGGTTTATCAAAGAAAAATTTGGGTTAACGCCTAACAATTACATTATGAAGCGTAAGCTTGAAAAAGCACATATTCTGCTGCAAAGCGGAAAAGGATTAACGGTGAAAGAAGTGGGTTTCTCCTTGGGGTTTAAATCGGTATCCTATTTCTCAAAGTGCTATAAAAAATTCTACGGAAATTATCCTTCTGAATCGATTTAATACGAAGTAGATTATCACTAATTAAACATCATGGGCACTTCTCCTGCAATTTCATGTGCAGGAAGATGGGGAAATGTTACGTAAACAATCGTCCCTTTTTGTTGGGTGCTTTTAATATGGATGGTTCCTTGAAGACCCTGGAGAAAATATCTAACAATTACAAGCCCCATTCCCGTGCCTGGAATATTAAACACATTACCCCCGCGCTTAAATGAAGAAAACAAATTGCTTTTGTCCCTTTCTTGTATTCCAATACCGTAATCTACTACTAGGATACTCCATTGAGTGTTGCTACAGCGAACAGATAAAAAAACACCTTGGCCTACTGTGGAGTATTTAAAAGCATTGTCAATAATGTTGTTTAAAATTCTTGAGCAGGCAAAAACATCTATCCAAACTTTGTGACTTTTTCCTTTAAATGCAATTTGTAGATTTCTACCGTCATGCCATGGAATGAATTTATTGTCAATCGCATTCTTAGCAAATTGGTGGGGGCTAATTAGCGTGGGTTTAAATTTCGCTTTTTCATTGTCGGATTTGCTTAGCAACATAAGGGCATCCATTATTTCTGTCATCCGCTTGATTTCTCCCTTTATATTGGTGAATTCAGAAACGGCATCTTTTATATTGATTGTTTTACTTTTTCCCATTATTTCCATTAGTTCAATGGTAGATTGAATAATGGCCAGGGGAGTTCTAAGCTCATGGGACACCATGTTGATTAACGATTTTTTAATCTCGTTCATCTCTTTTTCTTGCGCCATCATTTTTTGCAGCTGAAGTGTGGCGTTGGTTTGTTCTGTAACGTCATAGATAAATACCATTATCTGAATTTCTTCGGTAATGGGCGACTCCGTTATTGATATATTGAATTTGAGGTGTTTTTCATGCCCAAACTTATTATTAATGGTAAAAATTTTGGGGTCACTTACTTTTTGTTTACTTTTTTTATGGGTGTCAATCATTTCGACAATCTCATGGAAGGTATCAACACCTATAAATTGTTTTAAAGAAATGCCCATAGTTGCGCTGGTATGATAACCCATTACGTATTCCCACACAGGATTTACAAACGTTATGCGATAGGCAGCGTCAAGCGTTAACACTACTTCATTAAGATGAACCAATAAGTTTTTAAAGTTGTACTCACTCCGTTCCAACATGGTTTGTTTCTGCTTGATGTTGTCTATATTCACTCCATAACCAATAACAAAGTCAATTTGTCCAGAATCGTCTTTATGGGGATAAAACTTGCGCAGATTATGCACCTTAAATCCTTTTTTATTTACACTCACATCTTCAAATTCTATCGTTTCGCCACTAGAAAGTGCTTCGTTAAAATGGGCTCTGCGGAACTCGGCAGCACCACTCGGAATGTTTCTCATTTTTACATAATCAAAATCATCTTTTCCTATAATCCAATTACGGATTTCTTCATTCGCAATTCCGTTTTGATTTACAAATAAGTAGCGGTGTTCTGGCGTAAATAGGGCAATATCTGCGGGTATGTTGTTGAGTATGTTTTTATAAAATTCTTCTTGGTAAGTAAATTTTTTGGACAATTCTATTTCTAGCGTCCTGTTTTTGTAAATCCAAATATGGCCTGTTTGATTATTATTTTCTTCGACAGGGATATAATCACGCACAAAAAAAGTTCCATCGGCAAGTTCTAAACTGTCTTCTTTCACCGTTTTCTTTTCTGCTAGAATTTCCTGGATTCGGTCGGTAAATGCTTCTGGATCTTTAAACATCGGGGCAGCCATTATTGCTGCTGTTGCACAATCGAAACCTACCAATTTCTCTGGGCTAAGGGGTATGGAAAATAAATCGCAGAATTTTTGGTTTACGAGTACTACTTTCCTGTCAATATTTTCTACCAAAAATGCATCTGAAATTTTATCTAGTAAAAGGGTAAACATTTTATTTGAAAGCATAGTATCCAGACTTTATTCCTCGCCTAAAATATTACTTACATCCCCCTAAATTCGTTCAAGTAGGTTTTTTGACGATTTTGAGCGAATGATTGACTAATTTTTGCTTGTTATTATATATTTCCAATTGCTGATTGACCTTTCTACAGCATAAAAATTCTTACAAACACTCTTCTCGGCTTATTTTTTTAGTAAATCAGCTATTGTAGGATAAGGCAACAAATGCACGAATACTAACAAACGATAAATATGATTCTTCTAGTCGTTTCATGGTCGCATTCGCTCCAATTACACGAATCGTTGTATGCACCTTAATCAGTAATTGGATTCAGAAGAATTTCAAAATAAACTAGCTGCATGCCTCCACTATTTAATCTGCATTACCTAAAAATTCTTTCAGCGGAGGCAAAATTTTTTTGCCACTTCAATAGTTCAAATCGATAAGTTCTGGGTCAATTATTTATGTATTATTCGTTTGGCGGGGAGGTAACGTTATTTTTTTGCTATGATGGCTTTGTTAAAACCTGTTAACCGCTCTTTAACCACCTTATCAATGCCTTACTTTCGTTGCAGTTCTTTGGGTGGATTGAATTTACACATCCATTATCGAAATTTTAAAAACAGATGATTAAACATTTTCTTTTACTCACTAGTATCGCTTTGGCCTCGTTGGTGCAAAGTATGGCACAGCCTAAAAAAATTATTGCAGATAAAATAATTGGTCAGGTTGGCGATAAAATTGTGCTTAAATCTGATGTTACCAATGCCATTGCCGATTACAAACGGCAGGGGCAAGAAGGTCAATTGCCGCCACATGCCGAATGTGCTTTTTTAGAAGGGCAATTGATTCAGAAAGCATTGGTATTGCAAGCTGAAAAAGATTCACTTGTGGTGAGTGAGGACGAGATTGAGGCTGGATTGGAAAATCAAATTCGTGGATTTATCAATGCTTATGGTTCTAAGGAAGTGTTGGAAGAAGTTGCTGGCCGAACCATTTACCAGATAAAAGAAGATTTTAGACAAGTGTTTAAAGAACGCAAATTGTCTGAACAGATGCGTGGCAAAATTTTAGAACCGATTAAAATTTCTCCCACAGAAACCAAAGCTTATTATAACAAGATACCTAAAGATAGTTTGCCATTTTACGAAAGCGAAATTGAAATAAGTCAGTTATTGGCGCAGCCAAAAGCTAGTAAAGAAATAGAGGAATATTGCATCAAACAATTGTACGAATACAAGCGTCAGGCTGAATCTGGCACAAAAAAGTTTGAACAATTGGCCAAACTAAATTCTGAAGATCCAGGAAGTAAAGACAATGGTGGGCAATACAACATCAATAGGACCAACAAAGAATTTGACCAAACATTTACAGCCACCGCTTTTCGATTGAAGGAAGGGCAGATTTCCAATGTGTTTAAAAGTAAATTCGGGTTTCATATTCTCCAACTCGTGAGCCGGGCGGGTGATGATGCAATTGTTAGACATATTTTGCGGATTCCTCCTGTAACGGAGGATGAAATAAAATTGTCAGTAACTAAATTAGACAGCGTTAGAAATCTTTTGTTGACCAAAAAAATTGGTTTTGGTGAGGCCGTTGATAAATACAGCGAAGATGAAAACAGTAAGTTTAATGGTGGTGCCATTACAGCTAGAGATGGTTCTTCATTTTTGAGTATTGACCAATTGGATAAAGATTTAGTGGTGGCATTGAAGGATTTAAAGCCAGGCGATTTATCAAAACCATTGGTTTATACCGATGAAAGAGGCCGCAAAATGGTGCGTGTAGTTTATTTAAAAAACAGGACACAACCACACCGCGAAAACTTAAAAGAAGATTACAACAGGGTAGCCGCTAGGGCTTTGGAAGAAAAGAAGCAGCAGGCTTTAGAAAATTGGTTTAAAGATCATTTGCCCAACTATTATATAGCCATCGATAATGAGTTTAAAGGTTGTAGTGCTTTGGCAGATTGGTTTAAATATTCTGTAAAAGCGGATAATTAATTTGGAATTGTAGCCCTCACTTTTGTCGCGGTTCGGCAGAAGTGGGGGCTTTTTTTGTAAAATAAGTTTCCCCAAAAGAGTATGGTTTCTTAGCGGTTTGTATAATTATTCATAGATGGCTTAATGTTCTGTTTTTACCAAGCCTTCAAGATTTTTCATCACTAATCTGTCAAACAACGTTTAAATTGGATAAGCACCAAATGTTTTTTAACCGGTTGCAAAAGGTGTACAAACACAAAAGCAAACAAGCGCAGAGGCAGGGCATTACTTGTTACCGAGTGTACGATCATGATTTGCCAGAATTTCCTTTTTGTATAGAACTGTACGATCAATACGTTTATCTAGCAGAATACCTCCGACGTCATGGTATGACGGATGAAGCGCATGAGGCGTGGTTGGAGGAATCCATCGCCGTTATTTGCTCCATATTACCAGTGAACAATGAAAATATTTTTATTAAACAGCGCAAGCGCAAAGCAAATCGACTAGACCAGTACGAAAAAACCGACACGCAAGCCAATTTTTTTGCCGTGAAAGAACAAGGGTTGCAGTTTTTGGTGAACATGTCAGACTATTTAGACACTGGTTTGTTTCTCGACCATCGCATCACTCGGCAAATGGTGCGTACCCAATCAGCAGGAAAAAAAGTGCTGAATCTCTTTGCTTATACAGGTTCATTTTCCGTTTATGCGGCGGCTGGGGAAGCACGCAGTGTTACCACCGTAGATTTATCTAAAACCTATTTAGCCTGGGCTGAACAAAATTTTGCACAGAATCAAATTCAAAATAATGGCCAATTCCATTTTATCCATGCCGATGTAAAACAATATTTAAAAAGCATCCCGCCCAATTGTTTCGACCTCATCATTATCGATCCCCCCACATTTAGTAATAGCAAAAGGATGAAAGATATTCTAGACATCCAGCGCGACCATGTGGAACTGCTCAACGATTGTTTGGCCGCTACCACCGCTGGGGGAAAAATTTATTTTAGTACCAATTTCACTCGTTTTGTAATGGATGCCCCCGCCATCAACGCTACCTCTATTAAAGATATTACCCGCCAAACCACCCCTTTTGATTTTGAAGGAAAATTAAAACGGTGGTGTTATTTGATGGAGAAATAAACCATTTTGAGTTGGTTGCCACGAATACACGAATAGCGAATTATATCTGTCGAATGCTATAAGGAGAAATATTAGTCGCATTCGCTCCAATGGCACGAAACCATTTTGAGTTGATTGCCACGAATGCACGAATAGCATTTTAAACCTGTCGAGAGCCATAAGGAGAAATATTAGTCGCGTTCGCTCCAATGGCACGAAACCTTTCTGAGTTGATTGCCACGAATACACGAATAGCGATTTAGATATGTCGAAAGCTAGAAGGAGAAATATTAGTCGCATTCGCTACAATGGCACTAAATCATTCTGCGTTGATTGCCACGAATACACGAATAGCAATTTAAACCTGTCGAGTGCCATCAGGAGAAATATTAGTCGCATTCGCTCCAATGGCACGAAGCGTTGAATAATCCGAATTAATTTTTAGGAATAAGGAGGGATTATAAAAAGGGACAATTTCTTCTCACTTTTTTAATACTTAGTACCTACTAAAGTGCAACCAACATTTTTTCAAACGAATGACTGTCACAATTTTTTTCTGTTGAAGAAATAGGTGACAGGTTTTGTCACACATTTTCTTGTCACATTTTTATTTGTGACAGCAAAGTATGTGACAGTTGTTGTCACATACTTCCTTGTCACATTTTTTTTTGTGACAGCAAAACATGTGACAAACTTTTTTTTGGAAAAAACGGTGGCAATTTTTTCCAAAAAAACAAATCCTGCCACAGTACTGTGGCAACAATGGCTGTGGCAATTATTTTTGCCACAGCAAAACCTGCCACAATGCGGTGGCAATTTTTGCTTCAAGCTAAAACCTGCCACGATTTCACGTTATTTTTTGGTTTCTTTACACTGCTATTTTGAGTGCTAGCAATGGTGACACCATAAATTCAGCGTTTAAAAATTAGTTTCAATATTGTTTTCAACCTACTACCTAATACTTACCACTTAATACTTACCACTTAATACTTACCACCTACTACTTAGAACCTAATACTTACAACTTACTTATTGAATGGAACGAATTATCCAGCAAACTTTAGACGGCAGCAATACTATTGGTATTCCTTCCTTGGGGGTAACTTACCACAGCAAGTTTGGCGCGTTAGCTGAGAGCAAACATATTTATTTGGAAGCTGGGCTTGATTTTTTTCTTTCACAACAAAATGTTTCAGAATTATCCTTGCTGGAAATGGGCTTCGGTACTGGATTAAATGCATTACTTACTTTGCTGGAAGCAGTTCGTAGAAAGCAGAAAATATATTATCAAGCCATTGAAATTGCACCATTAACACAACCAGAAGTGGAGGCATTGGCGTATGATGCGCTGCTAGAAACGGATGGTATATGCAGGAGTCTCCATCAAGCACCTTGGAATGTACCAGTACGCATCAATGAATTTTTTACCCTGCACAAATGGCAGGTAGATTTATTGGATTTTACTTCCCAACTCCCGTTACACCTTATTTATTTTGACGCATTCGATGCCAAGGCACAACCTACATTGTGGGAAACTCCTGTGTTTGGAAAACTCTACCATTCATTGCTTATTGGCGGCGTACTTACTACCTACGCTAGTAAAGGGAGTGTGCGTCGAGCAATGAAAGCGGCAGGATTTACCGTCAACAAAATTCCTGGCCCATTGGGTAAATGGGAAATGGTAAGGGCAATAAAACAATGAGTATGAGCAAAAAAAACCGAGTAGCGGATAATGGCTACTCGGTTTTTTCTAAGCGGGCAAGAGGTGATTTTTCAAAAGCTTAGTAAGCTATAATGGCGGTAGCTTTTTGTTTATTGAACCGAACCCATTCAATTTTATATCCGTAAGCACAGTTGCCCAACGGCACTTGATTACCACTAGCATCCACCCCGAAAGTGATTGTCACGTCGCGGTTATCAGAAGTGTAAATGCGTTTACCAAAGTATGGTTTATCGAAACCACAGGTAGAATCAGCAATGTACACTTGAGCAGCCTGCACAGTAAAAGCATTTCCAAAACGTGAAGTACCACCTTGGGTATATTTATTACCAGAAATGGTGGTGTCTCCATCGCTATAAAATTTTTTGGCTGATTTTACATAGCTATTTAAGCGGGCAATCCAGAAATTTTTGGTGCTACCATTATCGTACGTAACCGAGCCATTAAATCTAACACGGTGTGCTACAGAATCTGGATTTCCGCTGTACCAATATCCGCCCGTTACATTGGTTACCAAACGTATTCCATTGTAAGTTCTGGTTTTACCGTTGCTGTAAGTCACTTTTACGGTGTCGAAAGTTTGTTTAATTACCGCACCGATATCACCCCAACGCGTTCCATTGATCAGTTCAACCGTTATTTTTCCACTGCGGGTAATACCTCTGAAGGGTTTGTTGTTGTAACGAATAAAAAAACGTCTGGCAGATGCGGAAAGAAGCGACCTATCCACCGTACTCACGTCGTTTACAATGCTATCAACCCCAACAATTGGCGTAAAAGCATTTTGAAAATCGGTGGCTCTAGCTACGTCGCCAGAAAATACATCATCATCATTTTGAACGCTCGATTGATCGGCAGAATTGGTGGTAACGGTGGATTGTAGTGCTGTTTCATCTGTAGTTGTATTGTCGGTATTGTCTTTCTTTTTGCAACTAGACAAACTAAACACTACCATAACCAAAAGGGAGCAAAGCATTAATACTGTCTTTTTCATCATTATTATTTTTAGTTCAGTTGTAAAGACTAAATCTGTCAAGCTGGTTTAATCAGCGTTTCACAAAATCAAAGAAAATGGTTGTTAAAAAATAGTGTTCAAGAAAACTATTCCAACAAAAATCCCCGATTGGCGCAAGAGCAGCCTAATCGGGGATTAGTTATGTAATTTTAAGTTGGAGACCGTTTATTAATAAGCCACTAATGCAGATGTAAGTTGACCATTTCCTTTTGTCCAAGAAAGTTTGTAGCCATACAATGAATCACAAGCTGTAGCGGGATTACCCAACTGTGTACCCGCAGCATTTACACCATATAATATAGTAAAGCTGCTATTATCAGCAGTATTGGTGTAGGTTCTAGTGCCTAAATAAGGTTTTGCGTAGTTGCAAGCTTGAGCAGCTACATAAGTTTGTGGTGCTTTTACTAAGAAAGTATTGCCGTTACGGGAAGTACCGCCCATACTGCAAACTGATGAACTGACAGTAGTGTCGCCGTCGGTTGCAAAAGTTGTAGGGATAGCAGCAATGGGGCTATTATTTGTAAGGGAATTTCTTCGAGCAATCCAATAATTGGTTACTTTTTTGTCTTCATGAACTACTGAACCATAAACCCTCACGGCATAAGCAAAAGGTTTTGAGGCGGAAATGTCCAACTTAGATGTACCATTAATGTTCGTAATAAAGCGAGTGCCTAAGTACGTTCTTGTTTTGTTATTGTAAGCGATACTTACACTGTCTAAGGTTTCTTTAATTACCGCATCTTTTTCATTCCATTTAGTGCCTTTAATTAGTTCAACGGTAATGATTCCTTTTTTAGAAATGCCGTTGATTTCAATTCCAGACCGATAGGCTAAATTGAATTTTTTAACTCCAGAAGAGAAGTAGTCAAATTTGTTGATGTAGGCAACTGCAAGAGTCGTTCCATCGAAAGCGGAGTCTTTAGTTCCATCGAAATTGTAGAGCGATTTGGCCAAGGCCGTACTAATATCTTGTTCAATAAATTCTTCATCGTTTTGAATAAGGATTTGATCCGTTGCGTTTTGAAATACTGAAACCTGAATGGTTGAATCTGAAACGGGGGTGGAGTTACTGCCACCATCATCTTTTTTACAGCCCAACAACATAAAAATCATCATAGTGGCAGAAAAGCCCACAATTGCTATAGTTTTTTTCATTCTTATTTTTTTAATTTATAGTTGGTGCAAGTAAAGCAATTATTGTTACAGAATGAATGTTTACATTTTTATAGCAGCAAGTTTTCAATAAACGGAATTTCGTTTGATACCTTATTAATAGTGTACGAAGGGTTAGATGTTAACTTCCGTATGTTGATACAGGCATTCCCTTTTGAAAAAGATTACAGGCATTTTGCTCAATAGACCGTAATTAATTCCTCACGTACTTGTGGAACATCAACGCTTGATTCAAGGAAATCAAGGCATTGTTATTAAATAATGTTGCTTGCGAAGGTTCAACAGCTATTTTTGCCGCCTTATTTTTTTCAGCGAAAATTTAATTTCAATAAAAATCTTGCAGATGCAGACAGATGAGTTGGTTTTTGGCCTGATTAATCAGGAACTAGAACGCCAAAGACATGGCATAGAGCTAATAGCCAGTGAAAATTTCACCTCACTTCAGGTGATGAGAGCAATGGGCAGTGTAATGACCAACAAATATGCTGAGGGCTATCCTGGGCGTAGGTATTATGCTGGTTGCGAAATTGTAGATCAAACAGAACAATTGGCCATTGATCGACTCAAGCAAATTTTTAACCTAGAATATGCCAATGTACAGCCGCATAGTGGTGCACAAGCTAACGCTGCCATTGCGTTGGCTGTATTACAACCAGGCGATATTACCCTAGGATTAGATTTGAGTATGGGCGGCCACCTAACCCACGGAAGTGCCGTGAACTATAGTGGAAAACTGTATCAAGCACATTTTTATGGTGTGGTAAAAGAAACAGGATTGGTTGATTACGACATGCTTGAAAGCCAAGCAAGAAAGCTCCGTCCGAAATTAATTATTTGTGGTGCCAGTGCCTACAGCCGCGATTGGGATTACCAGCGCATCAGAGCTGTAGCGGACGAAGTGGGTGCTTTTGTTTGGGCAGATATTGCACACCCCGCAGGGCTAATAGCCAAGGGATTACTCAACAGTCCATTTGAACATTGTCATTTTGTAAGCTCTACTACGCATAAAACGTTACGTGGTCCAAGAGGTGGCGTAATTATGATGGGCAAAGATTTTGAAAATCCTTTTGGCCAAAAAGATCCAAAAGGAAATACCCGCATGATGAGTAGCTTGCTAGACTTAGCCGTTTTTCCAGGCATTCAAGGAGGTCCTCTACAACACGTTATTGCTGCAAAAGCCATTGCTTTTGGGGAAATTCTGACTGATGAATTTCTTACGTACCAATTGCAAGTACAGAAAAATGCACAAGCCATGGCCAAAGCCTTTGTTGAAAAAGATTATCACATCATTAGTGGGGGTACGGATAATCACTTGATGCTTATTGACTTGCGCAATAAAAACATCAGTGGTAAAAAAGCCGAACAAGTATTGGTTGCTGCGGATATCACTGCTAATAAAAATATGGTTCCCTTCGACGATAAAAGTGCATTTGTAACCAGTGGAATTCGCTTTGGGGTAGCAGCTATTACCACGCGTGGATTTACTGAGGCGCACACTCAGTTTGTGGTAGATATGATAGACCGTGTGCTAACTAATGCCGATGATACTGCCAATATTAGCGCAGTAAAAAAAGAAGTAAATGCATTTATGGAGCAGTTTCCGCTGTACCCAGAATTGGGATAAATCACTTTGTCTTTGCCTTTTTTCAAAGTTGCGGACACTTGTTTTTATTGTTGCTCGTCTTCATTATAAATGTATAAAGTAACGTTTTCATCACGCATGGTTTGCACAAATGGCTGCGTACCATGCGTATTTTAACAACTGTATGATTCAAAGAATTCAATCTATTTGGTTACTGATTGCCGCCGTTTTTGCTTTTCTAACGATTCGCTTTTCTTTTTTTAGTGGAAATCAAAATATAGGAGCGGCTGTTACCAAAACTTTTGTAGCGCTCAATGCTGCTAGTAACTTCACTTTATTACTATTAACTATTGCAGAGGCAGTAGCGGCAATAGTGGTTATTTTTTTATACAAAGACCGTAAAAGGCAGATGATGGTTACTGGTGCAATTGCTGCTGTTTCCATTATAAATATTGTGCTATACTTTGCCGAATCAAAACACTTTATTCCAGGCGAGGGTAAATTAGATCTAACTGCAGCATTCGTATTTGTCATTCCTGTTTTTCTATTATTGGCTTTGCGAGCAATCTGGAAAGATGAGCAACTGGTAAAAAGTGCAGATAGATTACGCTAGATTTTGTCTCAGCAAATAGCAGCTTGAAGCGTCATTGAAATTAAATACATTAATGGCAATCCGTAATTACTAACCTGCGTATTTACACAGATTTGTAAGGCTTTGCAGTAATAGCGCATTGGTAATTTCATTTTTCATCCAAACAACCGATTGTTAGAGTAGCCCTCTACCACTGAACTTCAACCTTGTACCACAACACAAGGAAAAACCTCTTTTCCTGATTATCCAGGAAAGGGTTAATAAAAACTACACCCATATTTGATGTTAGAAATTAGTAAACGAGGGCAAGAAATGCCCTCATCGCCCATAAGAAAATTAGTACCATTTGCAGAGGCTGCGGTGCAAAGAGGTTTGAAAGTGTATCACCTCAACATTGGCCAACCCGATATTGAAACTCCACAAATCATGCTTGATGCGGTACGTAAAAGCGATTTTAAAATTTTAGAGTATGGGCATAGTGCTGGAAACGAATCCTATCGAAAGAAGCTGGTTAAGTACTATCAAAGTGTGGGTATTGCTGTAGATTACCAACAAATAGTCATTACCACTGGCGGCAGCGAGGCAATACTTTTTGGCTTCATGGCTTGCTTAGATTATGGTGATGAAGTATTAATTCCAGAACCATTTTATGCCAACTATCATGGCTTTGCAGCGGAAGCTGGAGTAAACGTAGTTACCGTAACCTCAACTATCGAAAATGGATTTGCACTACCCCCAGTAAGTGAGTTAGAAAAAAAGCTCACCCCTCGAACCAAAGCGATTGTCATTTGCAATCCCAATAACCCAACTGGTTATGTGTATAGCAAAGAGGAAATGGAGCAATTAGGGGAATTAGTAAAAAAACACCAACTCTATTTGTTTTGCGATGAAGCCTATCGGGAATTCAACTATGAAGGTGAAATGCCGATGTCTTCTCTTAATTTATTGGGAGTGGATGCGCATGTGATTATGGTGGACACTATTAGTAAAAGATACAGTGCATGTGGGGGTAGGATAGGAGCTTTGGTAACACGCAACAAGGCTCTGATTGAAGCAGTAATGAAATTTGCACAAGCTAGACTTTGCCCACCAGGGTTTGCTCAAATGGCAGGGGAAGCGGCGTTGGATTTACCGGCTGATTATTTTGATCAAACAAAAGCGGAGTACAAAGCGAGAAGAGATTTAATCGTTCGCCGCCTCAATGAAATGGACGGCGTTTATTGCCCCAAACCAAGTGGTGCTTTTTATGCTATTGCCCAATTGCCAATTGATGATGCGGACAAGTTCTGTCAGTGGCTGCTTTCTTCTTTCAGTTATAAAAATGCTACAGTAATGTTGGCACCGGGCTCAGGATTTTATGCCACTTCTGGCCTGGGAAAAAATCAAGTTCGTTTTGCTTATGTATTGAACGTTCAAGATATTTCTGCTGCTATGGATTGTTTGCAAGAAGCTTTAAAAGTGTATGCAGCTTTATAAAGTTTACATTATAACAGCTAAAGAATCATAAGGCATCCGCTATAAAATTGGCGCACCTTTTTTATAGTTCCTTCATGCCGATTTGCTTTCTGAGTTTATTTCAATCGCTTATATCCCCACCTTAAACGGCGGGGATTTTTTTTGCTTGATTTAATGGAAAATTGAGCTATTCCTTCTGTTCCTTACGTAATTGATCAATTTGTTCAAATGATAATCCTGTTATGTCGGCAATAATTTGGTTGCTATACCCTTTAGAAATACCACTTAATGCATTCTGAATATTCCTTTCGTCACTACCGGCTAGCCTTTCTTTGGCAAGGACAATTCTTCGCATCTCATTAAACTTCGTTTGCGCACGCTCCTCTGGGGTGAGGTTTTCAAAACTGATAATTTCTACTGCCTTCTTGATGCCTTCATTTTGCAAATTCAAAACGGGTCTTTCTGGGCTGTGTATAGATTGATAAATAAGATCGAGCCAATCTCTTATTGGTTTGGGGGTTTCCGTATTGGGATGGTTGGGGTTTAAGCATACAAACTGATGTCCGTATAATTCCCTTACCTCCCCAAGCAATGTTTGCGGGTTTAGTTTCAACAGCAATACTTCATCCAAAATGGGTTTCCCATTTTTCTCGCTGATTTTGTAGGGGGCTGTTAGTACAACAATCACATACACCGTTCTTTCTGGCGTATATTCTTTACTACTCTTTTGTTGCTCCGCAATTAACATCAGGAAATAGTGCAGGAATCGGTCGAAATGGTGGTCATACTCCACACGCTGTATTTCGATGCAAACCCTTTTGTCGGTGGTTTCGGCAAAAATATCCAATTGAAAATCCACATAACCCACTCTGGGTGCAAACCGCTTTTCGGTTTCGATGGTATCTACTTCCACCTCAATGCCTAAAACATCACGCACAAAAGCTTTGAACACCGTTTTATTGGTAAATGCTTTTTTAAAAATTACTTCATTGTCTAAGTTACAGAGCATAAATAAGTGGTAAATTAATAAAGAATAGTGAAGATTTGTAAATGCTTAAATGTATTAACGCTACTCAGAAAGGTGGAATCAAGAACATGGTTATTCAAAATCTTTACGGAGTTGTCCAATTTCCTCAATTGTTAATCTGGTTAGTTCAGAAATAATGACATTGTCAAAACCTTTTTGGATTGCAATTTTTGCAACTTCAAATTTTTCTTCTCGTTTCGAATAATGATCATTTTTGGCCAAAGTAATTTTTGCCGCTTCTTGATTTTTCGATTGTGCTCTTTCTTCTGGCGTGAGGTTTTCAAAACTGATAATTTCCACTGCCTTTTTAATGCCTTCATTTTGCAAATTCAAAACGGGTCTTTCTGGGCTGTGTATGGATTGATAAATAAGATCGAGCCAATCTCTTATTGGTTTGGGTGTTTCCGTATTGGGATGGTTGGGGTTTAAGCAAACAAACTGATGTCCGTATAATTCTCTTACCTCCCCAAGCAATGTTTGTGGGTTTAGTTTCAACAGCAATACTTCATCCAAAATAGGTTTCCCGTTTTTCTCGCTGATTTTGTAGGGCGCTGTTAGTACAACAATCACATACACTGTCCTTTCCAGTGTATATTCTTTGCTGCTCTTTTGTTGCTCCGCAATTAACATCAGGAAATAATGCAGGAATCGGTCGAAATGGTGGTCATATTCCACCCGTTGTATTTCGATGCAAACCCTTTTGTCGGTGGTTTCGGCAAAAATGTCCAGTTGAAAATCTACATAACCCACCCTGGGTGCAAACCGCTTTTCGGTTTCTATAGTATCTACTTCCACCTCAATGCCTAAAACATCTCGCACAAAAGCTTTGAACACCGTTTTATTGGTAAAAGCTTTTTTAAAAATTATTTCATTGTCTAAGTTACAGAGCATAAATAAGGGTGATTACGTCTTCCTAGCAAATATAGTAGCTGAATTTTTTTAATCGAGATTCTCTATAATTACATCTGTTCCAATTCCCCAATGGCCACTCTGGTGCATTTCATAATCAGATCTTGCAAGTCTGCGCCTTTTCCACGGGTGGGGTCGATGGCTTTTACCAACGTGGCCCGCAATTCATACAATTGTTCTCTGTCAAACTTTTTGGAGGCTTTTACCAATTCTAGTTTCATCAAAGCCTCTTGTTTGTTTTGTTTTGGGTTAAATGCCCCGTTCAACTCTGAACATTGATTGCATACGCCGTTTTTATTGATCAAGGCGCATCGGTGGTCAAAAATGGTCGTCATTGTTTTTCTGGCGTCAATCAGTAAATGCTTTACCACTCCTTCGGTTTTTTCTAGTATCAGGGAAATTTCATTGACCGAAAAATCGTAAATATCTTTTAGTATCAACGCTACTTGGTTTTCTATAGGTAGGGTTTTGGAAATACAGGTAAAGCAAAAATCAATATGCTCTTTCATTTCATAGGTGTTTTCGCCGCCAGCGTTGTTAAGGGCACTAAAGGCTTGGCGGATGCGTATATCGCTACCGGCCAATGCTTTGGATTGGTCTTGGGCGTCGGGCAACCAACGCTTTTGTTTTTTCAAATGGTCGTAAGCCAGGTGGGTAGCAATGGTAAACACCCATGTTTTTAAAGAAGCCGTGCCTTTATAGGTTGAAACCTTGTCAAAAGCTTTTACAAAAGTATCGTGCGTTAAATCCTCGGCATCGCTGCGGTCGGTTGTTAGCCTGTAGAGGTAAGATTTTAACGGCTGCTGGAAAGTGGCAAACAGCGTTTGAAAGGCATTGATATCGCCATTGATGGCTAATTTTAAGGTTTGATCCGTAGTAATTTCCATTCGCAATATTAATTGTTTGCAATAATAATTTGGCCTTGCACTTTCCCGTCCTGTAGCATTTGATGCGCCTCTTTTACCTCATCTAATCCCATTATTTTAAAGATGGTGGGTTTGATGGCACCTTTTTTTAGCCATTCAAATAGTTGATCCATATCTGCTTGATGCCTTGCTGGGTCTGCTTTTTTACTATCGCTACTCCCATAGAACACCGCTTTTTTTCCACTGAACTTATTCCAGAACAGCAATTTGATCATCATTTTCCCAAAATCCATCCCGAAAGCCATAAAGTTGGAAAATGTTTTCTTTTCTATTGCAAGTGAAGACGTATAGACTGCGTAGGTTACCAATGTTCCACCCTTTTTCAGGAGCTTTATGTCGTTGTGAAAGCTAGCTTGATTGGTAAAATCAAAGATGGCATCAAATCCGTCTTCGGCACTTTTTGCAAGGCTATCAAAATAGTCAACAGCGTGGTAGTCTATTGCCTTGGCACCATAACTTTTTATAAGGGCATGTTTGCTGGCAGAGGCGGTTGCCACCATTTCGCAATGGTGCAATCTTCCCAACTGCAACAGCGTATCTCCCACCGCACCGCTGCCTCCATGTATCAAAATGCGTTGCCCCGCTTTCGCGCCCGCAAAATGTGCAAACATTTGATAGGCGGTAATGCCAGATAAGGCAAAGCAAGCGGCGTCGGCAGCTGCAACATCTGTTGGTATTTTAGTCAGTTCGTTTGCGTCCGTGCAAATAAAACTGGCATTACCGCCAACCATCACAATACTCGAAACCCTATCTCCAACGGATACATTGGTTACCCCTTGACCCACTTTATCAACGATGCCCACAAAATCGTAGCCCAGCGTAAATGGTGGTTGCTGTTTGAGCAAGGGGTATATTCCTTTACGAATAAAAATATCAGTTGCAGAAACGGTGGAGGCTTCTATCCTGATTCGCGCCTCATGCTCCTTTGGCTCCGGAACTGCTTCCGCTACTATTTGAATAACCGAAGGCTTCCCAAATTCTTTTATGATTGCTTTTTTATTGTTCATGTTATCCTATGATGCGTTTATCGGTGGCCACAAATTTTGCGAATGCTAGCAAAGCACCTGTTACCATAATGTTTCGGAAAAAATTGACCATTTCCAGCTCTTTTTCCCTAGCAAGGTCGGTGGTCATATTTTCTGTTCCCAATTCATACCCCATCGCTCTTGGCAAGTGTACTAATAATGCCATTAAAATAACGTACAATGCCATTGACACATAGGCTAGTTTGTCGAATTTTCCTGTTACGGCACTGATGATAAAACACAGGATACACACCAACGTAAAATAATTCCAGAAGTAGGGAAAGGGTAGATAGTCTGGCACAAATGCGGCACCCACATCGGGTTTGCCCAAATGCAAGCCCACATACAACAAGAAAGACAAGGGGAATAGATACTTCCCGATATTTAATACTTTATCCATTTTTAATTCGTTTAATTGGGGGTTAAATAGGGCGTTGCATTTATTGCAACGCCCTGTGTTGACTTATTTGGATGCATAAATGTTTTTCTATTCCATCGCAAGCCATTTTGGGGTTTCAGCCCCCTTAAAGATTCGAGCGATTTTTAAAAGCGAATAGCATTTACACACCGTTTGATTTAAATGTCGAACGGTAATACTGGCCTTATTTCCACACTGCCACCGATTGACAAAATAGGGCAGCCCTTCGCCAATTCGATTGCCTGTTCTAGGCTGCTAGCTTTTACCGTAAGCGTACCTACGATCAAGTTTTTGCCTTCGTTTACCACAGGCACCAACGAGCCATCTGGCAGTACGTGGCTACCTGCCTGATCTAAACGTTGGGTACTAACAAACAAGCCCTGACCGGCGATGCCGCCAATATAGTTTTGCCATTGCTGGTTTACGACTGCTACCACTTCTGCCGACGGCTTGGCCGCTTCGGACAAAGGGAAATGATGAAAAACCAAAAGAAATTGTTCCATTTTTTTAATGGGTTTATAGTGATAAAAATTAAATGACAGATTTATAGCCAAAGTCAACGTCTATTACATGGCTGTTCAACGCAGCACCCGCATCGGACACTAAAAATGTGGCCACCTTGGCTACATCATTGAGCGAAGGCGTTTTTCCTAACAAATACCCTTTCCCCAATTCTTGGGCGAAAGCCTCCACGGGAATGCCAATGGTAGCAGCATTGGCAGCAGCGGTTTCTTGAATGGTTCTGGTTTCGCCCATCCCTGTTGGGTTGATGCAGATTACTTTGATGCCCACCATGCCAAATTCCGCGGCTAGGCTTCTGGTTAGCCCTTCAATGCCCGTGCTTGCCGCCGTTACGCCTGCCATAAAAGGGATTTTAGAGCGGGAAAGACTGGAAGTAAGCGTGAGAATAGTGCCAGCAGATTTTGTGGCAACCATATACTTGGCCGCAGCCCTTGAAGTGAGAAATTGCGACCCCACGATGGTGGTAATCGGTTTTAGGAAATTTTCATAACTAATAACAGTGGCGGGTGTGCCGTATTGGCTTTGGCTAGGTCTAATGCCGATGCCATTGAACACAATGTCCACCTTGCCCTGTTCTGCCACTACTTGTTCAAAAACCGCATCAATGTCGGCTTCGCTCAGCGCATCTGCACGGAGCGCAGTTGCCCAGCCGCCATTTTGGATGATTTCATCCGCCAGCTTGCCCACTACCGCTGGGTCTTTTCCTGTTACATACACTTTTGCACCTGCAAGGGCAAACGCTTGGGCAACTGAACCTGCAATTGCACCCGATGCCGCAAAAACCACGGCCACTTTGTTGTTCAAACGATCCATTATCTATCCTTTTTAATGAGTTATAGTGGATAGACTGTTTGGCATAAAAAAACGGTCGGGATTTTGGAAAGATTTTTTTGCCGGGTTATAATATGGTCAAATTAGCGCGTGAATTCTAAGCTCTGATACAAGGAAGAACAAGGGAAAAGTTGCTGCTAATTACTAGTTCATTTTATTTTAAGTTGCCTTTTTCTTAGTGGGTATTCTTTAGTTAACTTCTTTTTCTTGGGCACCGATTGAGTTTTGGGGATTGTGTATTTGGCTACATAGTTAGTATAGTATCCTACAGTTGGCAGACTGAAACGACCCGCCGCATACAAATTGCCCGCCGCATCTGTGGTAATGCTGGTAATTTCATCATTGAATGTGGAAGTGTTCGCTCCGCCTACCTCGCTCCAAGTCTTGCCGTCCCATTTGGCTACATAATGCTTTCCACTGTCGTTTTTGAATTCTCCTATAGCATAAAGATTTCCTGATAAATCAATGGTAAGGCAACTAATCAACCCAGATAATCTAGAAGTGTTAGCCCCATGTAACTCGCTCCAATTGCTGCCGTCCCATTTCGCTACATAATATCTATCGTTTTCGTTTCTGAAAAGACCTGCCACATATAAATTGCCAACTGAATCGGTGACTAGGCTTTTTATTTTATGATTGAAGATATAACCGTTTATACCGCCAACTGCGCTCCAATTATTGCCATTCCATTTTGATACATAATACTTATCTCTATCGTAATCATTCTCTTTAACATCCTTCAAAGCTCCAGCAACATATAGGTTGCCGCTTGCATCGCAGGCAATACAATCTATACTTTCATTGAATGTAGAAACTTTTCTTCCGCCCAGTTCACTCCATGTGCTACCATCCCATTTAGCAACATAGTATTCTCCTTTACCAACTTTTAAATAGCCTGCTGCATATACGTTCCCAGCTTTGTCAGAAGTAAAGCAACTAACTCCGTTATAAAACTTCGCTATATTACCACCACTAACTTCACTCCACAAGGTGTCTTTCCGTTTTGTTATATCAGATTTTTGAACGTCTTTCACAAAATATCCGCCTGCATACAGGTTGTCGCTTTTATCCTTGTGAAGGGTATAAATTTGACCAGTTACTTTAATAGCGTTTGTACCTCCTACCTCATTCCACATTTTTCCATCCCATTTAGCTAGCGCTATATCGTGGGTATTCCGGAAATTCCCACCTACAAACAAATTGCCGTTACCATCTGTGGTTAAGGTATTGATACAAACATTTAGTTTATTTGTGTTTGAAAGACCAACTTCGCTCCATACTTTCCCGTCCCATTTAGCTACATAGTAATTCCCTTTGTTGTTCTTGAAATTTCCAGCAGCATAAAGGTTGCCGCTCTCATCGGTAATGAGGCAATCGATATAGTCATTAAACGAAGAATCGTTAGGCCCACCTATTAGGCTCCAAGTATTACCATCCCATTTTCCTATGTAAGACTTATGAGTGCTGTAATCCCAAACTGCCGCATAAAAGTTACCTCTAGCATCCGTGGCGATTCTACAAATCCGATTATTGGTTATAAAATCGTCCTGGCCTCCAACTTCGCTCCACTTTCTACCATTCCATTTAGCCACATAATTATTTCCTTTTCTATTTCTGAAATCTCCTGTAGCATATAGGTTACCTTTTGTATCTGTTATGAGGTCTAAAACATTACCATTGAAAATTGAATCTTTTTCATTTCCAACCTTTGTCCATTTATCTCCATTCCACTTAGCAACATAGGACTTTTCCCAGTCTTTTCCGAACATAAACGACCCATACAAGCTACCGTCAGAATCTGATACAATACTTAAAATTTGATGACAGAATATTAATAAATCCTCACAATAAATTTCGCTCCATTGGCTTCCATTCCATTTTGCTATATACTCTTTTCCATTGCGTTTACGGAAAGGGCCAGCCGCATAGAGATTGCCTTTCGCATCGGTAAAAAGATGCTCTATTACAAAATCAAAATTAGAAGTGTTAACACCACCTACTTCGCTCCATTCGCTTCCGTTCCATTTTGCAACATATTCTTTATAACTGCTAGCCCAGCTAGCTCTGAGCCATCCTGCTACATACAGGTTGCCAACCGAGTCTGTAGTGAGACTTTTAATGTATCTGAAGAAACTAGAACTATTTGTGCCACCAACTTCGCTCCATTTGTTGTCGTCCCATTTCGCTACATAACACTTTCCGTTTCCGTTCTTAAACTTTCCAGCCACATATAAATTACCTTTTTTGTCTGTTGTTATATGTTCGATTCTGTCCGTAAAAACACCTCCTGCTTTAGGATAATCACCAACAACACTCCACTGAGCTTTTGCAGCGGTCGCTATAACAATACAAAGTGCCACTAACCCTACAAAAACATGTGTAATTTTCTTTTTCATGGTTCACTAATTTACTGTTGCTCCCATTGAGTTGAATTGCGACGTTAGGGATTTATTTGGAATTATAAATTTAGCCATTATGCCAACAAAAAATGCTGCGCTCCACAGTAACAGCCTTTTATCAATTTTATAAATCAATGATTTTAAGAACCAAGGTTTTTAGTTGGGTCATTTACTTCGTCCCCTTTATCCTTGTAGGCGTGCTTCTTGCCTTTGCGGATGGCTAAAAGGTTAGCATAATATTTTCTAGTTGCATTCAATTCTTCTATAACGGCGGTAAACTCTCCAGCGACTCTCAACTTCACGTTATAAAATACATAGCCAACAAAATTTTCGTAGCTGTTGCTCAATTTCTCTCTTGCTAATTTAGAATCAAAATACTTTTTGCCTGCTTCTCCTTTTAATCTAATTGCAAAAACAAAGCATTTTAGCCATTTCCCTTTAAAACTAGAAACAATTCGCCCCTTTTTAGGCGCTTCAAATCAGCCGTCATTTGACGGCAAGCCGTTTGCCGGGCAGAAAGCTTCCCGTCATTTGACGGCAGCCAATTTGCCGGGCAGAAAGCTTCCTGTCATTTGACGGCAGCCAATTTGCCGGGCAGAAAGCTTCCCGTCATTTGACGGCTGAAAAATGAAGCTTTCTACAACTAGAAATCAATGGATGGCAAGTTTAATTTCCTTTTCCTTTTTCCTTTATTACATACTCCTTAGGATTTATTACAAAATCTTCCTTGCAGCCTTTATTGCAAAAGCCGATGATTTTGCCATAGCAGAAGGTGGTGTCTTTAATGCCTGCCTTAGTGGGCAAGGGGAAAAGACACCCTTTCCTACTGGAAACCATCCTTCTAAAACCGATAGGCAATACTTACTTTCATGCAAAAAGGCGTTCCCGGTGTAAAACAGATTTCATTTACAGGCTGTGTTTCCCCTTTCAAGCGGGTTTCGGTATCAAACTGTGTTTCTTTCCATTTGGTGTTCAATACATTGTTGATGACCAAGCCCAACTCAATTTTTTTCATGGAATAGTTGATTACTGCATCGGTAATAAAATAACCAGTGGCTGTGAGGCTATAATCTTCATTGCCCGGTCTGTTGCCCACATACCGATATCGCAAACTGCCATTGAACCCTTTTTTAGGACTATAAGTGATGCCTCCAGCACTTGTCCATACAGGCGCAAGGGGAATATAATCTGCGCCTTTTGTTTCGTTTATGGCACGGCCATGTGCGTAATTCACATCTACATCTATATACAAAGAGGGTATTGGTTGGTATCTCCCAGAAAAATCAAAGCCTACACGTCGGGTTTTACCATTAAAAGTTACATCGCCCCCATCACCACCATACACAAACTCTTGCCCCAAATAAATATACCAGAGGGCTGCATTCAGTATGATGTTTTTAGTGGGTTTAAATACAGTCCCCAAATCTGCCCCATAAGCGGGCGGCAATATTTGAGAGCCATTGGTTACTACAACCGCCCGCGTATCGTTAGAGTGAAATCCCCTGCCCGAGGTTAGGTAAAATTGAAGGCTGTTGTTTACATGGTAATAGATATTCACTTTGGGGCTGAGGGTATTGGCATTTGCCTTATAGGTACCAATGCCCGGCAGTGTCGTATCATCGGCCAGTTTGTTTTTGTACTGGTGGTAAAACTGATCGAATCGAAGTCCCAGATTTAGACTAAGGTGGTTGTTTATGCTCACCGTTTCGCTTAGGTATGGGGCAATACTTAGCTCACTGATATCGCCTAGTTTCATTTGGTTGAGCGTAATATATCGGTCAGAAGTGTGCGACAAACTACTATTATGAGTGTGGTCAGCACGCACATTTACCCCTATTTCTGTCATCAATTTGGTATTGCCAAAATAACCTGAATGAGTATAGCATCCATTGTATCCCAACAAATTCCTCGCTTCCTGCTGCCTTATTTTGTCTCCATTAATGGTATCAACCAAAAAGAAAGTAAAGTTGGTATGCAGGTCAAAATGAGCATTGGAATAATACATTTGATTTTTGAGCAAGCCCCCATTTGGTAGCGTGGTGGTTAATTGCACATTAGCATTGGTGCGGTAAGTGATGCCACCTTCAAAAGGGTCGATAGCCCCGTAAAACCCAATGATGCCTTTGTCCACTGCCCTATCCGGCACTTGCCCAGAAGCATCCCATTTGCTCCAAAAAGTAGTGGCAGAAGCGGTGAGGTAGGTGTTGGCAGAAAGTTGACCATTGTATTTTGTAAATAAATTAAAACGTTTAAAATGTTGTGGGTTATCGAAATAGGCATCTGAATATCGGTACTCGCTTGCCACATACCAGCTTTGTTGCTTTTCCTTTGCTTTCTGGTTGAGTAAGTTGAACATGGCCAATGCTCGATAGGTATTAAACATGCCCAGTTCCGCCTTTACCAGATTCTGAGTTAGGGCATTCTTTGTATGGAAATCTACAAAACCCGCTGTGCAAAAATCTCCTTTTGAAGCATTGTATGGCCCCTTACCATAATCAACATTTTCTATGGTTTCTGGAATAATAAAATGGCTATCCCCAAAGCCTTGCCCATGTGCGTGCGATACCATATTAATAGGCATCCCATCTACATCTAACCTAAAATCGGTGCCATGGTCTGCATCAAACCCACGAAGAAAAATCTGCTCTGCTTTTCCGCCGCCTTGGTGCTGCCCAATGACAATACCTGGAACAATGCGCAATACTTCCTGAGAATTGGTAATGCCCCGCATGGCAATATCTGTTTTGCAAATGGGTTTAAATTGATTGCCCGCATTGTTCACCACTGTTACATCTTCTAGGGCTACTCGCTTGGGCATGATGGCAATAGTCTTGTTTTTTTGAAAGTCGGATATGGAAATGTTCTGTTGGGCATATCCAATGCTACTAATGGAAAGTTGATCGGTACTAGTGTAAGTATCCCTAAAATTAAAATGACCCCTTGCATCAGTAATCGCTATTTTATTGCTGGGAAGTAGTGTGATGGTACAGCCTTCTATCGGCTGATTAGTGGTGGCATCTGTGATGTTGCCCGCAATATTTTGCTGCGCAAAAGAAGTAATTGCACCTACTATAGAGAGGAATAGGAAAAAATATATTTTCATGATTCAAGTATTAGTTATCAATAAATGTTCACATAGGCATTGTATAATACAATACCTGCCTTAGCGCAAGAAGGTACTTACGCTAAAAGTTGCCATATTCAATTAGGCGAGAATGATTGATAACGATAACTTGGGAGGTGGAGCTAGGTTGTTTACAAGTGAAAACGACCACTTTTCTTTGTAAATACCAAAGTGGGATTTGCTAACAATAAAGGCAGGAGGCGTACAAAGAAATGCTTCGATAGTTGGAATATGAACAGAAATCTGTGATTGAGATTTTACTAGAGACTGATTTTTATTTTTATTGGAATCATTGGTTACTTCTTTTTCTAAGTGATTGTTTCCATAAACAGCATGAACGGATGCTATATGCGCTACGTCGTTAAATTCATGTTGGATCCAGTCGTTTGCTATTGGCACGAATGGACTTAACATGACTGTCACGTAAAGCAAGAGGAGATAATATGCAGAAACAGATTTCAAATTTGAATCAATACTTTATTTTGTAGAACAGAAAAAAAAGAAAGAAAAAATGTTACGAATGGATGATTATTAAAAAAATACCCTCTGCAATGTCCAATACAATGCTATCAATCCAATAACAATGGAAAGGGGATAAACCACCCATTTTCTATAATATAGTTGTTTGCCTAAAGGATACACGATTAGCAAGAATACGGATGAAATAACAGTAATCTGCCCCAACTCTACACCCAAATTAAAAGACAATATGGAAAGAAAGAATTGGTTTCTAGGTAGCCCAATCTCGTTTAGCGCACTTGCAAAGCCCATTCCGTGTATCAATCCAAAGAGAAAAACCAACAAGATTCGCCAGGGTTTTAATTCAGATAATAAGATGTTCTCGATGGCTACAAACAAAATGGAGAGGGCAATAATGGGTTCTACCACAGCGCTTGGGGCAATAATCAAACCCTTCATGCTGAGTGCTAAAGTGATGGAATGTGCCACCGTAAAGGCAGTTGCTTGCCATAAGATTATTTTTATTTTATTGCTGAGTAAACAAAGCCCAATCACAAACAAAATATGATCAAATCCTTCGGGGATAATATGCGTGAAACCGAGTTTTACATAAAACCAGCTCACATTGCCAGGTGGGGCTTGTTCCAAAGCATAGTTTACTGTATGGGCAAACACGCTATTTTGAAAAAACAGTAAGAGAAAAATACCTGCCAACCATTTGTATTTCATAATGCGGATATTGATAGTGACCTTAGGAATTAATGCTTACCGTTTAATGGGTTGGCCTTGGATGATGACCGCTTTTTAATGAGCAGTATGCACAATCCTATAAGGATTGCACTGGATATAAATAAGCTCCAAAACTTAAATTTTGAAGATATATAAAAAGCAGTATCAATTGGTTTAACCACCCATTGATCATTTTCGAGTTTGAGATTTACCTCCAGTTGATTCTCATTGCTCAAAATATATTGCAAATGAGGCAAATCTTTTAGGGTAAGAACGAATTCACACTTGCCATTGCGGAAATCTTTGAAAAGGGTGTTTCTTACATACAATTGGTTTATTTCTTTTGGAACATTCGCCAATTCTGCAAACAACGAGGTTTCATGTCCCAAATTGATAAATGGGTTGATGAGTTTGATAGTATCACCATTAATAATTACAAAACAATTTTTATAAAAATCATTTACCACCAATTGTTTAAAAGCTTCAGGGGTATTGTAGGCGTTTTTATTGTGGCGAAGGTCTATTTCGCCTTCAAATGCGGTAACCGAACTCCTGATCAGTAATATCGTTTTGCCATTTTGCTCATAAATCATGCAGCTAGATAATTCAGGCTCATGGGCATGAACAAGATTGGCGCATAACAACAATAGTATAAGAGAGAGAATTTTCAAGCTGCCGTTTTTAGTTTTAATTATAAATGCAGTTAAACCTCCCGAAAGTTTTGAACTTTCGGGAAGTTAATAAACGATGTTATCCCATTCTTACCTTAGTTGGCGTAAGCCCCAGCCAGACTATTAATAAAATTATTAGAACCTGGTTTGTCCACATGATAATGATACCCCCTTGTGGAATCATAATGCCCTCTGCTAGCATCCAAGTCGGTGTATTCTGTTCCTGCTGCACTCAATCTTTCATACATACCAAAACCATCTAAGGCATAACCAATCATAGCGGCATGACCATCTGTTTGGGTAATTTTTGTGGACATTCCCGTGGCTGCATGGTAATGATAGCCTGCACCTAAGTTGATATGGCCGCCCGCATCATCAAATGGAGCTAAGGTATAGGCACCTAATATGGCATTAGTAGGGGCGGGGGGATCAAACATTACGCCATTAAATGCAATGCCTCTGATTGTCGGCCCACTAGACATAGGGCCATTACCAAAACTAACGGGCGAACTTAATTTTACAGGCGTAACTGGGATGTAAATAGTTTGGGTTAAAGTAGATACATAAGAGGGCAAGCACTCCACACAATAGTTTTTATACGCTACGCCCACATTTGGGTTAGCGGCTGCTTGGCAATCTGCCTTGGTTTGGGTTTTGGTAATAACCCCTGTAGTTGCATTATACATATTCCAAGTGGTATCGTTATAAAAGGTAGCCAAGTTTTTTACAAATGCACCATCCACATCATATACTTTACCACCCTCCAACCAAATGCCGCCCTTGCTAGCATCATCACTAATATTGGTAGGACACCAAGGCCCCATGTTATGGTCGGAAGGGGTAAGTTTAGAAACAATCTTGAAGCAATCTGCGGTGGTACCATTAGATAGCGTTCGGGAAACAATGGTAATAGAATCGGATAGTCCTGCTGAAAGGAACTTCGATTTGTCAACCTTAATTACTGTTTGGTTACTGTTCGTTGTGGTTGTTGTTGAATCACTGCTTTTGTTACAGCAATAAAACATGCAAACCACTGCTGCGATTACTACAATCTTGTACTTCATCATTTTTTTTTAGTTATAGGGTAATAGACGAGCATCCTTTCATTCCCCTTCGCTTTTATAAATTTTATTTCAGGAAGGGAGGCTGTTGGAAGCTGTTATTGTAGGGTTGGCTGCGGTGTGGTTATGGCTTTCACTTAATGTGGCATTTTAGGTTCAATTTTTTATTGCTAAATGCTAATGAAAGCAAAACCCAAAAACAAAGCCCTTCTATAAAACAAAATGTTATCTAAGCATCTCAATCTTTGATAAAATGAAAACACTGAATACACCCCACAAAAAATAAAAAAAAGGGTTGCCCATCTTACAAAAGCGGAACAACCCTTTCTATCGGAAAAACCTATTTGGCTTTATACGCTTACTCTTTCACAAACCGCCCTTGCCAGTTATTGCTTTCTGTTTTCACATGCAGGGTGTAACTGCCATTGGCTAAGGTGTTGATAGGCACTTTGGTGGCGTTTTCTCCCACTTGCAAGGCTATGGATATTTGTTTGACTACTTGCCCGGCGGTGTTTACTATTTGTACAACCGCTTTTGCTGCTTTTGGGGCATTTAGTTTTACTGTTAAGAAATCTTTTGCAGGATTAGGAGTGATAGTGATTAGTGGTAAGTGGTTAGTGGTTAGTTGTACAGAAACCACTTTACTATAGGTGAAAGTGCCGTTGTTATCCACCATTTTTAAACGGAATAACCTCACCCCTAACCCCTCTCCGAAAGGAACTTCAAACGCATACTTATTTGCTCCAAAACCTACTGCTTTTACAGTGCCTTTTGCAGAGAATGTTTTGCCATCGCTGCTTTGTTCTACAATAAAATGGCTGGAGTTTACTTCGGTGGCTGTTTGCCAATTAACCACTACTTGCACCCTTTCAGGGGATGGGGGCATGGCTTTAGCAGTGAAGGAAGCAAGGGTTACAGGTGTGGTGGTATTGCTGAATTTGGCCACAAATCGGGTAGTATAAGCAACGTTTGGGAGGGTGAAATCACCTGCAGCGTATAGGGTTCCGTTGGAATCGGTGGACAAGCTGTATATATTATTGTTGAAAGTTGCAGTGTTGGCGCCACCTACTTCAGACCAAGTGCTTCCGTTCCATTTCGCTACATATTGCTTCCCGATGCCGTTGGTGAAAGTTCCTGCTGCAAATAGATTGCCACTTGCGTCTGTGGACAAGCTACCAATGACACCATTAAAAGTAGAAGTATTGATGCCGCCTACCTCTGACCACCCACTCCCATCCCATTTCGCTACATAATACTTGCCGCTGCCGTTTCGGAAAACCCCTGCTGCGTAGAAGTTTCCGCTGGCATCGGTGGTCAAGCTAATTATACCATTGGTAAAAGTAGAGGTGTTGGCACCCCCTACCTCGGACCATACACTCCCGTTCCATTTCGCTAAATAACACTTGCCAGTGCCGTTGGTGAAGAACCCTGCCGCGTATAAATTTCCGGTGAGGTCGGTTGATATACTGTATATTAAGTCATTAAAAGAGGAGGTATTGGTGTTGCCCACCTCAGACCACATATTCCCGTTCCATTTCGCGACAAACCATTTCCCTATGCTGTTAATATAAGCCACTGCTGCATAGAGGTTTCCGTTGGCATCGGTGGACAAGCACTGTATCCGACTGTTAAATGAGGAAGTATTGGTGCCACCTATTTCTGACCACGTGTTCCCGTCCCATTTCGCTACAAAGCTATTTCCGTTGCCGTTGGTGAAACTTCCTGCTGCGTATAAATTACCACTAGCATCGCTACATAAGCTCAATATTTCATTGTTAAATGTGGAAGTGTTGGTGCCGCCTAACTCTGACCAGGTGTTTCCGTCCCATTTCGCTACATAAGACTTCCCGCTACCGTTGGTGAAATTCCCTATAGCGTAGAAGTTTCCGCTGGCATCGCTGGTCAAGCTATATATATAATTGTTAAAAGTGGAAGTGTTGATCCCCCCTACCTCGCTCCAAGTGCTTCCATTCCATTTCGCTACAAATTTACTGCTGCTGCCATTGGTGAACTGCCCAGCTGCATACAGGTTTCCGTTGGCATCGGTGTACAGGCTGTATATACTATTGTTAAATGAGGAAGTATTGGTGCCGCCTAACTCAGACCACACACTACCATTCCATTTCGCAATATACTGCTTACCGCTTCCGTTGGTGAAATACCCCGCTGCATAGAGATTTCCACTGGAATCGGTGGTTAAGCTGAAGACAGGCCAGTTAAAGGTGGAAGTATTTGTGCCGCCTAGCTCAGACCACACACTACCATTCCATTTCGCTACGTAATTCTTGAAGTTTCCGTTGGTGAAAATACCTGCTGCAAATAGGTTTCCACTGGCATCGGTGTACAGGCTGGTTATATTCCAGTTAAAAGTGGAAGTGTTTGTGCCACCTACCTCAGACCACAAGATCCCGTTCCATTTTGCTACAAAATATTTGCCGCTTCCGTTTATGAAAGCCCCTGCTGCGAATAGATTTCCGTCGGCATCGGTGGACAAGCACAAAATATTACCGTTAGACGTGGAATTGTTAGTACCGCCAACATGAGACCAGGTGTTTCCGTCCCATTTTGCTACATAATTACTGCCGTTGCTGTTTCTGAACCACCCTGCTGCATATAGGTTTCCGCTGATATCGGTGGCCAAGCTGATTATTCCATCGTTAAAAGTGGAAGTATTGCTGCCGCCTACCTCACTCCATGCGTTCCCGTTCCATTTCGCTACATAATATTTGCCGCTGCCGTTGGTAAATAACCCTGCCGCGTATAGATTTCCGTTGGCATCGGTTGACAAGCTCTTTATGATATTATTAAATGTGGATGTGTTAGTGCCGCCTAACTCGCTCCACGCACTTCCGTTCCATTTCGCTACGTAATATTTGCCGCTGCTGTTGGTGAGTGAACCTGCTGCATATAGGTTTCCGCTGTTATCTTTTGTCAAGCATTCGATTGTGTTCGAAAAGTTACCATTATAAATGGGATAATTCCCTAAAGGCGTCCATTGGGCTTTTGCTGGGTTGTTCACAATCAAACATAAGGCTATAAAGCCCACTACAATTTGGGGTATTTTCTTTTTCATAAGTAACATATTAATTGGTATATCTAGTTGTTTGAATTGCGATGTTAGGGATTTTTTTGGGGAAATAGGTATTTGGAGCAATGAAAACTCGTTACGCAATGAATCAATCAAAATCGCATACTAAACTCGGTTCAAATACACCCTACAAAAAAAGGTTGCCCATCTTTCAAAAGAAGGACAACCTTTCAATTAGAAAAACCTATTTGGTTATATCAACTTACTCCTTCACAAACCTCCCTTGCCAGCTTTTGCTTTCTGCTTTCACTTGCAGGGTTTAACTGTCTTTGGCTAACGTGCAAATAGGCACAATGGTGGCGTTTTCACCCCACTTGCTGGGTAATGGGCATTTGTTTGACCACTTGCCCAGCGGTGTTTGTTAGGATCGCACAAATCATAGGTTGATTCCCGTAAACAATTGGATTTGTTGCAAAAACAATGAGTGACCGCTTGTCTTTATTTTTTTAAACGCTTAGTGTCTCTAATTATTAATCCGTGAAGCAAACCCTTTATTTATATAAATCTTTAAAACCAAACCTCACCGCATACTGGTACAAACCGATCATGTTAGGGATCCCTAGTACTTCACGAATCTTCTGGAGCTTACTATTATAAGTGTGTTTTTTATTACCCACTTTACTCGCTAGTTCATCCACCGTCAAATTGGGTTCAAGGTTAGCCAGTAATAGCTTGTCGGCAGTTGTAAGTTTGGCATAACCAGGTACATGACCCGAAGCCAGTTCGGCTACAATTTTTTTTGTGGTCTCTTCATTACGGAAAAGCAATTTACCCGCCATAATTGCTGCCACAAATTTCTGGAAACCTTCCAGCGGTAGCGGGGCTGCTTTCAACATAAATCCTTTGGCACCATAGTAGGCCAACACCAGCATATTTTCATAATCAGCTAACGAAGACATACCAATCGTCCTCGTATTTGGATGATGTTTTTGGAGCCAAGCCACGACATCATATCCCGACTTCACTGGCATCCTCAGTTCCACAAATACACAATCGGGCACTTCGGCATATTCATATTGGTTAATAAATTCCTCACCGCTATGGTAGCCAACTAGTTGAATAATGGGGTCAAACCTCCATTTTTCCACCATATACTCAACATTTTCTGCATTGTCATCAATAAATGCCACTAGAATAGGATTTTGCATAGTTCCTACGTATTTTTTGTAATCTCCAAAATAACCCGCTTGTGTCGGGCAAACAACTGTTTAATATTCTGCTTCCGCTCTAAACCCATCAGTAGCCAAAGGCTATCCCCCCTTCCACCGCAACACCCGTTGGTGACGGAGGCTCTGAGGGACTTCATTCGCAACACCCTTCAGGGGATGGAGGCTCTAAGGGTCTTCCATCGCAACACCCCTTCAGGGGACGGGGTCTCTATGTGTCTGGCTTCCGTCGCAACACCCCTTTAGGGGATGTGGGCGCTAAGGGTCTTCATTCGCTTCACCCCTTCAGGGGATGGGGGCTCTGAGGGACTTCCATCGCAACACCCCTTCAGGGGATGGGGGCGCTAATGGTCTTCCATCGCAACACCCCTTTAGGGGACGGGGGCTTAAGAAGCTATACCCACCCACCTATTTCAATAGGCTACTAGCACCTTAAGAAATAGCACTTACCTCCCATACTCTTTTTATTATCCACTAAATCTTAACAAATTGGCCATTTTTCAAACTTTTTTATCTTAAATATTAGGGTGAACTTCCTTCTTCGCTGCAATGATAGGTCGTTTTTTAATACACCTATTGATTTTATCGTAATAATACCCAAAAATTTGGGGTATCCTATTTGTTTTACGATAGCTACATTCGCATTTGTTAAAAAGAATGGTCTAGCTAACCTGCTTTTTTAACAACCGCAGTTCTTTGTTTATGGGAAAATTTCTTTGCGCTAACTTCATATATTGCTTACTATATACTGCATTGGAGCAATTGGTGCGTACTATCTTTAAAATACAGATTTTCTGTTCATTAGTATAGCTAGTTGTACTGAACCCTAGAATAATTGTTAATTAAACACTTATTCTGAACCTGATGCGTGAATATTATCGTTTAAGGTAGATGCCAAGTACCCTTCGGCTCATTTGGTAAAGATTGGTCATCTAATTGCTAGCTCCTTCTTCCATGGCGGTAGGACTATAATAGGTATTAGATAAACGAAAAATAAGGAAGCGCACACACAAGAAGTAGCCGAAAGCATTTAAAGTGGCCGCATCTGTACCCTGCCCCTAAGCAAGCATACACAGCTTGCCGTCCAGCGTACCATTCTTGTCGTCCAGCGTACC
>JAIXOJ010000080.1 GCA_027486835.1 Chitinophagaceae bacterium | reverse complement strand
GTTTTTTACTGTCTCGTAATCAAATGAAAACGGTGTCTCTTTTTTCTCTCTCATAATATTTATCTGTTAAAGGTCTACTTTAATTTTGACCTTGACACAGTTTAATTTACACCCTCCCTAGTGAGGGCTTGAGTTAGCTTAATGAGGGCTTGAGATTGCTTAGTTAGGGCTTGAGATAGCTCAGTGAGGGCTTGAGATAGCTCAGGGAGGTCGTTAGATTGGCATGTTTTTTTTGAGAAGGGGGGAAATGATGTCATTTTGACAGAAAAAAGCAACTAACTCCTAATGTTTTTCGGTTCTGCACTAAGCCTTTCGAAGTTTTTCTGTTTTTGCTTTAGGCTTTATTTAATATCATGGCAACTGCCCTTGATTGCTCATTGTTTTTTTATTCGAGAATTATAGTCAGGACGTTTATAAACTATGTAAAACAAAAGCGGCTGTCACATTTTGGTGGCAGCCACTTTTTTACTTCTAATAACAATTGAGATTAACGCACCACCTGCAAGCGGGATGTCCAAATGGTACCATCCGTAGTTTGTAGTTCTAACAGATAAACACCTGTTGCCAAACTAGCGGCTGATAGTGGGAGTTGTTGGTTGGAATTAGCTGTTAGATTATGCTTTTCCCATACCAATTTACCATCCATTGTTCGTACATTGACTGTAAACATTTGCTTGGCCATTTGCACTGGCAATTGAACCACAAATTTATCTGCAACAGGATTGGGAAATAAACGGATGACCTTCTTTTCAGCTACCTGCACTTTGGCTACTGGGCTGTAGGTAGATTGACCATCGACAGATAAAGCCACAATGCGATAATACAATGTATTAGCTTCGGTAGGGAGTTGTGTATCATCTATCTTGTAGATGCCAGCACCAATTGCTTTTAGATTAGCTAGAAACTTAAAAATTCGTCCGTCAGTACTGCGCCCAACGCTGTAATTAGCCACCCCAGATTCTTGTTGTACTTGCCAGATTACCGTTGCATTTCTTTCTTCATTTGCGGTAGCAGACACTTTTACAAATAAGAGGGGCAAGGGTGTTCCATTTGGTTTGCCAATTAATAGAAAACGCAAATCACCTTTACTCAAAGTATCCGCAGTGATATTAAACGTGTAAACAGACAATGTTCGAAGATTTTGACTGGTTTTCAAATACGCATCATACAACCAATAAGTTTTGTTACTGTCCAAAGCGTCTATCCCATTAAAGTCCAATATAAATGAACCTACGGAAGTGCTTTTTACGGATAAAGCAATTGTATCTGAGTTAGCAAAATCTGGGAAAGTGGCAATGGCTAAACGGCTATTGGCTTTTTTCACTCCAATTGACTGTTTACTTCCAGAAAATGTAATGGCATCCCAAGCAGTTAGGTAATGTTTGGCACCATAGGGGTTGAATCGTACAATCGCTTCATCGAGGATGGCATTGGAATCACTTTTCAGTTGAACGCGCAGCACTTGCTTATTAGCAGTCCCAAAATACTGCCAGCTAGGTGCGGTTGCATCCGTCTTGTCGGTTTCGGCAAAAGTTAGGGTGTTGGATAGTCCATTTGCTTCTACAAAAAATGCCTGTCCAATGGCCAATACATCCCCGTTTGTATTGTTGTAGCCAGTGGCCCCATTGGCTATAACCCCATTAGAATAAGTGGTGTAGTTACCATTCCCATAAGGGCTATAAGTCCACATTTTATTGTTAATCATAGGGTTGTGTGAAGCCAATTGGGTAAAGCTGACAGCATTAGGGTAGGGATTAGCCAACAGCGTATATAAGTGATCGGTAGTATCATGTAAAGTAACTGGAACATTGCCTTGGGATAATAAGCCTGTGGCTGAAAGAACAACGCTTATTGGTGAAGCAGGGGTATTGCTGTTTAGTTGATCTTGGCAATTGCCTTGGTTTCTATCCCCCCTAATATTAATGCGGTAACCCTTGCCAGTCAATAAATAGGTATTGTTCGTATTATCCACAGAAGACCATCTAGTACCTTTTACTGGATTTGCAAGGTATTGGTACATGCTGGGTGTATTAGTAACAGTGGGGTCAAAGCCATTACTGTTGTATTTGTTGGTTCCAATTCCACAAACCACACCACCTGTTCCCACCCCAGTAATATACATCTGCTGCTGCCATGCATCTTGAATTAATTGAGTTATCGAACTACCAATCATGCTGTAGTTGCGTTGGCTTTTAGCTGGTACATATAATTGTGCAGTCACATTACCTGTAATGACACCTCCCATCTGAGGTACATTTGCGGTTCTAGCCGCAGATGCAACTAAGGTAAGGTTGCCTCCTGATGCCAAAGTACCGGCCAATGAACGTAGGATTCCTTTTACTTTCAAAGGATTACCCAATACAACCGTACCGCTGGTGTTGATAATTAGGTTATTCAACACATTGGTAGTATCATTTTTTGTTTGGTCAAAATACAATGTTCCTGTGCCTAGCATATTTAGGGCTGCACTATCAGATCCCTTGATTGTACCATTTCCTGAAACCACACCATTGATAGTTAAGCTAGATCCGGTAAGGGCTATGCCTGAATGAAGTGAAAGGTTTCTAACACTTAAGTTATTGGTTAATCTTGGGGTAAATTGACTAATAATTACATCGGTAGTAGCGGAGGGAATGGTACCACCACACCAATTGATTCCGTTGTTGGCATCACCGCCATCAATACCTACATAGGATCCAGTTGTACATGATTTCGCCGCATTCAGATTGCCAATTACAAAATCGCTGGCTACCCCATTGGTTAAGTCTATGGCAAGATTTTGCAAGGCGTAAACACCCGTACTTACTGTGGAGGGTATGCCTACATATTGAAGTTTATAGCTTGTTTCGAATTGACCAATTTCGCAGATTCCTGTTGTGGAAAATGATGCAGCCCTATTGGTATCGCTGAATTGGAAACCAAGGTTAACCCTTGCTGCATTGGTAGCTAGCAAACGCCATTGTGCTTTGATTATTTTACTGGCATCCGCAACGGAAAGCGAAACATTATCTGCCACACTTGCAGAAAAATTAGTAGTGCCACTGGTATTGGTAACCGTAATAGGCGTGTATCCATCTTTATTACCTAGAGGAAATAAAACAGGTGTTGCGCCTACATTTTTTCCTACTATTTGACCCCCATTTACAGTTCGCACATAGCTGGAACTTTTACCATTGGGAACATTATTCAATTCCAACGATGTATTGTCTAACGTTAATGTACCATTACTTAAGGTCAAATTCCCTTGAAGGGGTATCGCTCCAGCAGAAACCAAGGTTACCCCTCCTGCATTATCAATGGTTAAGTTATTGACTACACCACTTCCCGTACCTATTTCATTGCCCACTATAATGGCCGCCAAACCCTTGTAAAGAAAATTAGCTTTCGCCTCATAGCTTGGAGCGGTAGCCAAGGTTACAATGCCATCATCGCTTTGTTTATTATACACATAAGTAGCACCTGACGCCAAGGTTAGTTTACCTCCTACAGCGTATGCTCCACTATTAGTAGCCTGTAACAACAATTGCTGACCCACTTTCAAGTCTTGGATGAAGGTTGGTGCGGCTGCATTCACTACCAAATTTCCGATTACTGTCGGATTGAAAGTGGCTGCTGGCACTGTCACATTTTTGTTTACCACAATAGTAGCATTTGAAGCACTGGCATCAAGTTCACCCGTTTCGCGGGTGATGGTATTGGGAAAATTTAGTATCCCCCCATTGGTTATTGCAAGTTTACCGCTGGAGAGTCGCAATAAATTAGTAACGGCCACAGAGTCGCTGACACTGTAGGTAGTTCCAGTGCTTTGTATTGTTAATGTACCTATGCTGCCAGTGGCAGGATGCAGTTCATTGCCCGCTGTAGCATTCACGCTACCATTATATTGCACTTCAGTATTGTTGGCATAATTTGGTGCTTTACCACTCATTGTACCATCGTTACGCTCCACTGTACCATTTACGGTAAGCGAACCAGTTAGCACCAAATCGCCTGCACGTAGGAACAATCTGGTATCTACCACTAGAATATCGGTAGCAGTAGGCATTGATACTCCATTACTATTTTCGATGGCTAACTTATTGATAGCCCCTAAACCTTTTATCAGTTGTAGAGCAGTTCCATTGAGCAGGGTTATGCCATTGCAACTGATACTTCCATTATTATTCAATGTGCCTTTTACTTGCAACACCGAATGATTAGACAAAAACACACCCGATTGTATGGTTAAATTATTCACCGAACGGGTCATTGTTACAATGGGCAATTGAGGTGCATTAGGAATATTGGCATGCAACGAACTGTTAGGAACACCATTGTCCCAATTGGCGGCTACATCCCAATCTTGGCTAACCAGCCCTGTCCAATTAGTGGTAGTGGCGGTGTTTACACTTCCCGTATTTACGATAGCACAAGAAATAGTTCCTTGCAATAATCCCACACCAGATTTAGTTACAGTATAAGGATCTGTACCAGCGGGGATTCCCAGATTTGTACTGGTGAAATTATTGCCCGAGATAGCCAACTGGCTTGACATTGCTGGATTAAAATCTACCCCCATATCTTGACTATTAAATTGGAAGGCCATTGAAACCTGTGTAGCAACGGAACTGGTAATATTCCACACCACATTTACCGCTGCATTGCTAGCTGTTGCCAACCGAGCATCTACCCCAAGTGATACTGCAATGTCAGCTTGGTTGACAGGGGTAAGGGTAAGGGGTGTATAAGAAATAGCTGTTCCAACTGGAAAAATGGTAGATGCACTAACTCCATTCCGCACCAATTTGCCCGTTCCATTTACCGAAACATAGCTATTGGCCGATGCCCCATTGATAACGGCACTACTTGCTAGGGTTAAGTCGTGAACTCCCAACTGTAATAATCCACTATTAAAGGTTAAAGTACCATTGATAGTTAATGGACTTTCCAGAATAAATCCATTCGGATTATTGATGATCAACTGATTCAATACTTGACTGTTGGCAGTGAAAAGGATGCTGCAAAAACCAGAACCGCCTATATACAGGCTTGATGAGGCAGATCCACTTACCGTTCCTAAACCGCTAATAGCCCCATTGATGGTGAGCAAATTATCATTGAGCGCCAATCCAACAGGGATAGTTGATACATAGATGGTGCCATTAACCGTTACATTACCAATTAATTTAGGTGCGCTAGTTGCACCAGAAAAAATAAGGTTATTATAAGCAAAAGCCCCGACGGAAGGGCTTTTACTGCTGAGGTCGATAGTATTATTGGTGGTAACATAAACAACATTGGTTGCTGTTGCCACAAATAAATTACCCACTCCTATTGTAGCGGCAGGTAATGTAACGGTAGCACCGCCCCTGTTGCCTGAAATGGTGAGGTTGTAAAAATCAGTTCTTGCGTCAATGGATTGTGTGGAACTACCGCTATAATCTACGGTTGCTGTACTGCCAAGCGTAAACGTGGCAGCGGGAATCGTGCCAGCAATACCAGCAGTATGCCCTGTACTCAACATGCCATTGACTACTACTGAGCCTGTTCCAGTTAATTGTCCAGTACCAGCGGCACACATTCCGGTAGTATTAATGGTCACCGTTTTGCCGTTTAAAGCAATGTTATTGTTGTTAAGCACCAATGAATCCACCAAAGAAAGATTGGTTGCCAATGTGATGGGGGCGTTCAAGATTACTTTATTGGCCGATACACTAGCAAGGGTGGAAGCGAAGGGCGTTGTGGTGGTGGTATTGAAAATGTAATTGGCTGCGGCAAATGATTTTGAACCGGTGGTAGTTAGGTTTCCATCAAGCCCAGATGCACTAGAGATGTTTAAAGTTGAATTGCCTCTTGATACAGTAATGCTTACGTTGGTAGCAGTAGTGGTGGCTATGTTATTAATCGTAAAAGTGGATGCCCCACTATTAGTACCTATCACAAAAGAATTATCGGGTATGCCAGCCCCTGTTACCAACATGCCAGAAATAATATTGCTGAAGCTAGAAACTGCACTTATGGTGTTGCTCCCCGCTGTGGTGGTAGCTGTAAATGCGGTGCTTATAGCAGAGCGACTGATAAACGCAGCATTACCTGAAATGGTGTAACCATTGAAATTCAGTTGTCCTAATAGGGCATTGCCCACCGTATTGGTGGTAATAGACGTGTTTAGTGTAACTAGTGCCTTTGATGCGATGGTGAGTCCTGCCAAAGCGTAATTACCTGAACCACTTATGGACTGAGGCACCACTCCAAGCATTGCTAGATTACAGGAAGTGGGGCTTGCTACCGTAATGGTGCCGTTATTCACCACATCCCCCGTAACCGGAAATGCTCCCGCATTGCTAAGCGTAAAAGTGAACCCATTATTAACGGTGAGTGAATCTACTGAATAGCAATTGCCATCAATTGTAATATTGGCATTGATAACCAGATTACCATAAGTTCTTCCGCTGAAAAACTTAGCACCAGAACTACTTGGAATGGCATTATACACAACTTTACTACCCTTGGCAAACATCACTACGCCAGTTGGTTCAGCCTGTTGCTGTGCAATACCAAAAGGACTAAACGATGTGTTTGTATTGTAATAATAGGTAGCACCTGCTTGAAACACTACATTATTGTAACTGCTATTGTTAGGATATTGACCAAATGCATACCCATCTGCCGCACCAGAAACGGTAAAACTACTTCCTGAGAAAAACTGTAAACCCATTGGATCGGCAGCCGTAATTCGTTGTGAAACGGTAGATTGAGTAATGGTACCATACACACTTGCCGTAGCCCCCGATTGCATGCTAATGGCAAACCCATAATTCGCTGCTAGCTGCACACTACAGCCGTTTGCCACATTCAAATTGCCAGTGATTTTTAATTGTGTTGCTTTATAGTAATTGTCAGAACTGGTGATGGTCCCCGATTCTGCGGTGGTCAAACTCGTAGCACTGTTGATGGCAATGATTTGCGACATGCTCGACTTGGCCGTACTGGTAAAAGTTATAAAATCACCCACCACAAAAGTGGTATTAAAATTAGTATTTACTGAAGAGAAAACTGAGCCCGTTACAGACGTCCCCGACCGAGCAGCAGCCCCTCCCCCTTTTACTGGTGTGGTGACGGTAGAAAAAGTAACAGAAGCATTGTTTACTAACGATATACCATTAACAGTTTGGTAAGGCACATTTGTTAATGAAACTGCTGCAACCGTTGCGCCATCAAAAATCAGTTTATCGGTACTAGAAGGGGTAGTCCTGCTTGGATTCCAATTGGTACTCACTGTCCAATCGGTATTGGTGCGGGAAACACCACCAGTCCATGTATAAGTAGTTTGCGCAACCACCTGCATACCTACTATCAAAAGAAGTAAACTAAATAATTTTTTCATGGCAAGTAATCAACAAACTGAGTATAACTAAAAGCAAATCGAAACGAGAAAAGGCATGGGCAAAGTAGGTGTTCAGTAGTTATCTAATTAATAAATCTGCGAGTGCGTTTCCGGTAATGCTTGTTTTGTTCTGGTATTTGTCGGGCATCAAAAACGCACCATTTATAGGGTACAAGAAATCGGTATTTTATGTTTGATTTTCGAAGTAGTTTCCGCTTGCAACAGGCGTTTTAGGCGTCTTTTATTAAGCAACGAGAGGGGCACAAAAAAGGGAATACTAATGTTTTTTACCACATCATTGTTAACGTCCACATTATTGATTTCAATAGATGCATTGCTATTACAGCACATTGCATAGGCAAAATAGCCATCACATTGTTAATATGGTCCATCGTAGTGTGAAAACCTAAAATAGCTTGACAGCTTTGGGTGTTAATATTTACTTTTTAATTAGTGCTTTTTCGCTATTACTGAATGTGATATTATCACTCTATTTTTATTCCTGAACCAATACTTTTTCCAATTTTTTATTCCTATTAACATCCATCTTACGGACGCTTATTCCTAACCATTTTCTTTCTTTTTTCTTAACTCTATTTTCACTTTAAGCAACCCTTCTTTTTCCAGATCTTTTCATCTTCCTTTAGCTTATTCCTAATTCACATTTATTGGTTTGTTTCACATCGTATAGCCAATGTAAGAAAAAGTCTAAGACACAAAAAATCACGACTAGGATTTTCAAAAAATATTATTTAAATGAAAGAATATACGAATCAATGAGGTGAACGTTAAGAGACCAGGTTCGCTTACGCATACCTGCTTAAAGCATTTTGTATTTGAAATAATTTATTAGGCATAGCTCTATTTTTAATTTGAGGTCGCCAAAAACATCATTTCGTGTAATATTGCTACATAAGAAAATATATTCCCATCTCAAAGACTCTCAAAAATTTACAACCACGATTCATGGGTATTGATTTTAAAGTACAAAAGTGCTAGATGTAAATAATTACTCACCACTTTCTTAGCTTTACCCCCCTTCAAAGAAAAATAAAATATAACTACGCTAACATGGCCTTAGTACATCCAAAACAAATTTCAATAGCAGATTACACGTATGAATTACCGAATGAAAAAATTGCCAAGTATCCACTCCCAGAAAGAGATTTGAGTAAACTGCTAGTATATAAAAATGGCGAGTATCAAACTTCCCAATACCAATATTTGGCAGATTTTCTTCCAGCAAAATCATTGTTGGTATTTAACAACACCAAGGTAGTGGAAGCAAGATTGCAGTTTAAAAAAAGTACGGGGGGAGCTATTGAAATTTTTTGTTTGGAGCCCGACGACCAATATCCTGATATAACTACAGCAATGCTAGAAAAGGGGCGAGTGCTGTGGAAATGCTTGGTGGGTGGGGCTAAAAAATGGAAGGATGAAATCCTTTCAACAGCTTGGGAAATCAATAACACAACAGTAATCCTTTCCGCCCGATTGGTAGAAAGATTGAACGACTGTTTTTTAATTGAGTTTTACTGGACTATTGAGTCTTTATCGTTCGCAGAATTATTGCATCTGGCTGGCGAAATACCGCTCCCTCCCTATCTTAACCGTGCTGCAGAAGCTTCAGACAAAACCACCTACCAAACAATTTATGCAGCACATGATGGTAGCGTGGCTGCTCCCACGGCAGGCTTGCATTTTACGGAAAGACTTTTCAATCGATTAAATGAAAAGCATATTGACCATTGCTTTGTAACCTTACACGTTGGTGCTGGTACTTTTAAACCCGTAAAAGCCGAAAAAATGGACGAACACGAAATGCACGCAGAGTTTATAGATGTGGATATTAAGGCAATCAAATACCTACTGCATCATTTGCCCCATCCCATCATCCCAGTGGGTACCACTTCTCTTCGCACCATTGAGTCCTTATATTGGCTGGGGGTGAAACTAAGTAATGAAGATGTATCACCATTGGAACTGCTCCAATTGAGCCAATGGGACGCTTATGATCTTCCACAATTTGTTCCAACTTCAACTGCATTGGAACATTTAATCAATTGGCTAGAAAACAACCAGTTGAACAGGGTAATTGCCAAAACCCAATTACTGATTGCGCCAGGCTATACTTTACGAATTGCTCAGGCAATTATCACTAATTTCCATCAACCTAGCTCAACACTGTTGTTATTGGTAGCCGCTTTTATTGGCGATGAATGGCGAAACGTGTATCAATATGCGCTGGATAATGATTTTCGTTTTCTGAGTTATGGAGATGGTAGTTTACTGTTTCCGACAACAGCTTCTACCACTTAAAAAATGAAGTGTACTTCAATCGATTCAACGATTAAAGAAGTATGGGACATAAAAAAAGCTGGGAACGATACCCAGCTTTTTTATTATCTCACACTCAAAAATTTACTTAACGGAATCAACCAAAGCTTTGAAGCTTTCAGGGTTGTTCATCGCCAAATCTGCTAATACTTTTCTATCAAGGGTAATACCTTTAACAGAAAGCTTGTGGATAAATTGGCTGTAGGTAATGCCCTCAGCACGAACACCCGCATTGATACGAGCAATCCATAATTGACGATACTCTCTCTTTTTCAGTTTACGACCTACATAGCTGTAAGTCATCCCTTTTTCAACGATATTCTTGGCTACGGTATATACGTTTTTACGTTTACCATAATAACCTTTAGCTTGCTCGAGAATTCTTTTTCTCCTTGCTCTTGATGCAACTGCGTTTACTGAACGTGGCATAGTTCTATAACTTTAATAGCAATTAAATGAATTAATTACTGTTTTTTAAAAATGGTTTAATTGTACTGTAATTACGCTAAATATTATTTTAAACGCAACAACCTCATCACAAAATCTTTGTTAGCTGGAGCTACTATCCCATCAATCCTCAAAGCACGTTTGCGTTTTTTGGATTTCTTGGTAAGAATGTGACGTTTAAACGATTTTTGAAAAGTAATTTCACCAGTGCCGGTTACTTTAAACCGCTTCTTAGCACTTGAGTTTGTCTTCACTTTTGGCATAATAAATAATCTTTTATAAATTTAAGATTACACCCTGCTGGCGTCCCGAACAGACGGGAACTTGTTGAGCCATTTGGGAAATGGGCGGCGAAAGTAGGGGAAAAACTGTTAGTAATGCCCATATCTACCAACGTTTTGGTAATATACCATTACCTACTTCCACACTATTATTTGATATGCATTTAGGCAAAATGAGCTTTTAAAGGATTTAATTTTCAATTTTCTCTAGAAACAGTGCCAGTCCAGCTCTCTTCTCCTCTGTAAGTTTATAGCTAATGTTGTGGTGATAATATTCAGATAAGTCATAAAAAGGATAGGGTTTCTCCTCAGTAATTACAGTCTCCAAATTGTCAAGACCAAAACCATTGGCCAGATTAAAGGCTGAAATAAAATTATCGGGCAATTTTTTGTTTGCTATCCATGCAGCGAATACAAACGGCAACCCTGTGTGGCGTTTCCATATCTCTGCCAGATCATACACATATTTAGACTTGGCTCGCTGTAAAAAAGCTCGGTCACCAATAACAACACCTGCGGTTGTTCCCTTTATCTGCAATTCATAGCCTTCCTGTGCTGGTTGTGTGTGCACTTCTTTTTGCCAGTATTCCCCCATCAAAATACTAAAAAGCTTAACAGATGTATTGCTTTGGTAATCGAGCATAACCGTGGTTATTTCCTCTATAGGCACATCGCTAAAAAGGCAAACAGATGCCACCGCATTTTCTGCTCCAATGCAGTAATCTGTAATAATGTAAGATGTTTTTAATCGAGGTATAACGGCAACTGGTACCAACCCTAAGTCTATTTGATCTTCTACGAGTAATGTAGCTATAGCAGCGGGGAAATTTTTGATCAATTCAATTTGCCCCATTATTGGGCTTCTTTCTATTCCATACAACAATGGTTTCGTATTCAAATAACTTACCACCCCTACTCTTATCTTGTCCAAGTTTTTACAAATTTAATTTCCAAATAAAGGATAAATTATCCTCCTACTGATGGCGAAATAAGAAAACAATTATTCCGACAATAATTATAAACATGCAAATTGATGAATTTGGCAATAATGATTGATTGAATAAAAAACAATAAGTGAATCTGTGTATTAGGTGGTTCAAAAAATTGAGAAACAAGTAAGCATACAATCATCGGTCACCATTTGGTAAATATGGGTTTCAATAACTTAACATAAAATGCTACTACATTGCTGTTGTAATTTCAAATACATTTAGCCCAAAAATATACTCAATGAAAAGTAGATTGCTTATTGCCTGTGCAATATGGATGAGCGTTACTGCCTGTAAAAACGATACGCAGAAATCCGACTTTTTAGTGGCAAATATTGACTCCGCCACCAATCCCGCCACTGATTTTTTCCAATTTGCTAACGGTAAATGGATTCAAAACAATCCAGTTCCAGCGGATGAAAGTGCATGGGGAATTGGGAATTTAGTAAAAGAGGAGATTTATGTACGCCTAAAAAACATCAACGAGAAAGCGATTGCTGATAATTCACCGAAGGGTACCATTGCCCAAAAAATAGCCGACTTCTGGAAAAGTGGTATGGATACTATCTCCATTAATAAATTGGGGTTACAACCACTCAACCCTCAGCTACAAGCAATTACCCAAATTAAATCCGTCGATGACATCATTCTTTTGGCGGCAGATTTTCATAGAAAAGGAATCCCTGTGATGTTTACAGATTATGTGGCTCAAGATGACAAAAACAGCGAGCAAATGGCTTACTTGCTGGTTCAGGGCGGCTTGGGGATGCCAAATAGGGATTACTATTTTAATGTAGATGCAAAAAGTAATGCGGCAAGAATTGCCTATCAGCAATACCTTATTAAGACCTTTATACAATTGGGCAATAACCCCACAACCGCTGCAACGTGCAGCCATGAAGTTTATTCCCTTGAAACAAAGCTTGCTACTGCATCCAGAAAATTAGCAGACCTAAGAGATCCCTATAAAAACTACCATAAAATGAATATGGAAGGGCTAAAGAAAACCGCTCCAAGTATTTTATGGAATACCTACTTACAAGGGATTGGCATTACACATATTGACTCGCTTATAGTGGGGCAGCCAGAATTTTTCGCCAACCTGAGTAAAGTATTAACGACTACTTCATTGGATGACTGGAAAAATTATTTTCGCTTTCACTTGATCAATGCAAATGCGGCTTACTTAGATTCTACCACTTTTAACCATAAGTTTGAATACAGAAAAACATTATCAGGAGCTAGCAAGCCAAGACCTCGGTGGAAAAGAATACTAGATGAAGAAGAAAGTGCCATGGGCGAAGCATTAGGACAATTGTTTGTGAAGGAATATTTTAACGAACAAGCAAAAACACGGTACAGCACCCTAGTTGAGGGCATTCGTGATGTATATAAAGAAAGAATCCAACACCTTTCTTGGATGAGCGATGCTACCAAACAAAAAGCCATTGAAAAGCTCAATAAAATAACCAAGAAAGTGGGCTATCCAGATAAATGGAAAGATTTTTCTTCCATGCAGATTGGTGCTGTACCATTTGTAATCAACGTACAAAATGCTTCAGAATGGTGGCATCAATACAGTATCCAGAAGCTGGGAAAACCTGTTGACAGAACGGAGTGGGATATGAGTCCACAAACCTATAATGCGTATTACAATCCCTCTAACAATGAAATTGTTTTGCCCGCAGGTATGTTTACTGTACCCGGAGTTAGAGATGAAGATTTGGACGACGCTTTTGTGTATGGGTATGCTGCAGCTTCCACTATTGGGCATGAAATTACCCATGGATTCGATGACCAAGGGCGTCAATATGACGCTAAAGGCAACCTCACCAGTTGGTGGCAGGAACAGGATTCCATTGAATTTACAAAAAGAGCAATGTCTATCATTGAACAGTTTAACGAGTTCGTACCAGTAGATACGCTTCATGTTAATGGCAATGCGACACAAGGAGAAAACATAGCTGATTTAGGTGGGCTTGTTCTTGGAATAGAGGCTTTTAAAAAAACGAAATCCTATAAAGCGGGAAAGAAAATTGGTGGCTACAGCCCAATGCAACGGTATTTTTTGGGATATGCTTATAGCTGGATGTATGAAGAAAGAAAAGAAAAATTAGCAATGCAGCTTCAAACCGATGTACATGCTCCAGCAAAGCAAAGGGTAAATGGCCCGCTCATGAATATTCCTGAATTTTATGAGGCATTTGGCGTAAAACCAACCGATAAAATGTACAGGGAACCCAAAAAAAGGGTCAACATTTGGTAATAATTGTAAGACATTACATGTTTTAACAAAAAAGTGTAGTAAAATCTTTGTTAATTGGTTTAAAAGGTACACTGACGAAATTTCAGGTTCGTTTATTTGCACACCATAAGGCATATTATTTGTTTAACCGCGAGAAAATTAAAGAATGATGAATGTAAAAAACTTTCTAACAATCGTTGGCATTAGTGCAACAACCGCAGTAGCGAGTATTTTTGGTTACAATAAAATCATGCGTAACCAGTACATTTCTGCACAAGAAACAGGAAAATTACCTGTCAATTATGCAGGATTTTTTGGCAACAATGCCCCAGCGGCAAATGTTGATTTTACGGCAGCTGCCACCTCAGCTACCCCTGCTGTGGTTCATATTAAAACCAAGATAAAAGCAAGGCAAGTAACCAATAACCAACGGCAAAAAAACCCATTTGGAGATATGTTTGGTGGAGATATGTTCGATGAGTTTTTCAATGGCCCAAGAGTGCAAACAATTCCAGAGCAAAGAGCAAGCGGAAGCGGGGTAATTATTAGTGAAGATGGACTGATAGTTACCAATAACCACGTGGTGGATGGAGCTGATGAAATTAATATTACCCTCCCCAACAAAAAATCCTACAAAGCCACATTGGTTGGTGCAGATCCAAGTAGCGATTTGGCAGTGGTGAAAATAGAAGCCAAAGGTCTTCCGTACCTAGTTTATGGTAATAGCGATGATGCAAAACTTGGTCAATGGGTATTGGCTATCGGTTATCCTTTAAATCTGGATGTGACCGTTACTGCGGGAATTGTTAGTGCAAAAGCGAGAAGTATAAATATAAATGAAAGACAAAGCAGCACTCCAGTAGAATCCTTTATTCAAACGGATGCCGCTGTTAATCCTGGAAATAGTGGTGGTGCCCTCATTAATACCAGCGGTGAACTGATTGGCATTAACTCGGCTATTGCTTCGCCCACGGGTTCATACGCTGGATATTCTTACGCCATTCCAGTAAACATCGTTAAAAAAGTGGTGAATGATATTGTGAAATTTGGTACAGTACAAAGGGCATTTATAGGTATCTCTTATCCTAAAGAGGGACTTACCGAAGAAGAAAAAGCCAAACAAGGTATTAAAGATGTGGATGGTGTTTATGTGTTAGAAACACCTCCTGGGGGTGCAGCAAATGCAGCAGGCATTAAGAAAGGAGATGTGGTTACCAAAATAAACGGAGTAAAAGTGACAACTGGCCCAGAAATGGTGGAACAAGTCGCTCGCTACAAACCAGGTGATAAAATTACCATCACTTATTTGAGAGATGGTAGCGAAACTACCGCATCTGTAACGCTTAAAAACAAAGTGGGTAATACCAGCGTGGTGAAGAAAGACAATGTAATGGACAACCTAGGTGCCGACTTGGAAAATCTAGATAAGAAAACGGCTACCGCAAATGATATTGCTGGTGGTGTGTTGGTTAAAAAGATAAAAGATGGATTACTAAAAGCCACTAAGATGCAGGACGGTTTTGTAATTACCAGTGTGAACGACATTGAAATTAAGAACATAGACGATTTAAAAACAGCCCTGACAAGTGCAAAGGGCGGTAACGTTCGTTTGTTGGGTATTTATCCTGGCTTCCAAGGTACTTACGCTTATCCGCTAAATTTATCTGGGGAATAAGCTAATTAAATAGTAAAAAGATTTTGAAGGCGAAGCGTTTTAAACGATGCTTCGCCTTTTTTATTTTCAATTATTCGTTAAAGCATCTTCGATCTAATGCATTAGTATATACCGACGCCTATATTTGTAAGCAAACATCATTTAAATGAATAAAATATTTTTTCTTTGTTTGCTCTTTGTAGGTTCGGTATTGGGTTCTCAAGCGCAAAACGACCCTGCTGCTAAAAAAATTCTTGACGGTGTTAGCGCAAAGATTAAAACCTTTAAAACCGTTACAGCAACTTTCTCCCTAAAATCTGTTAGCAGTAAAGGAAAAGACAACGGCACTAAAGTGGGTACGGTTTCGCTTAAAGGACAACGGTATGTAATGACCCAAAGCAAAATGGAAATCATCTGCGATGGTACCAAAATTTACAATTTCGATGGTAACAAAACCATCACTGTATCAGATGTAAAAGATGAGGGCGCAACATTGAGTCCGCAAATACTACTTTCTAATTTTTATGATAAAGATTACACCTATAAGCTGGTGAGCTCTGCGGGTAATTTTCACCAAATTGAACTTGTTCCTAACGATAAGAGAAAAAGCATCCAAAAAATCAACATCTTCATTGATAAAATTAAAAACACCATCACCAGGGCAAAGGTGTTGGACAAAAGCAATAATATTGTGGAAGTATCCATTACCAAACAGGTAAATAATGCTGAATTAAACGACAATATCTTTAAGTTCAACAAGGCGAAATATCCTAAAGATGTAGAAATATTGGATTAAAGGATAGATAAACCACCAATACTTTAATTACTTTCTAGATTTTATTGCCATTGCTAATAATTATAGAACACAACATCCCGTAAGACACTAGATTATGAAGTTGCTTTCCCTCTGCTCGCTTTGCATATTGCTGGCATTTAATGCACCAGCGCAATTTTCCATTCGATTAGTAGTTACAGACGTGGCTACTCGACAATCGGATGATGTTTATGTATCGGGTACTTTCAATAATTGGATTCCTAATGATGAAAAATTCAAATTGAAACCTTTTGGGGGTAGCAGAAAATCTATTGTGATTAAAAATATTGCGCAGGGCAACTATGCATTTAAATTTACTAGAGGCAGTTTTAGCAAGGTGGAATGCATGGCAGATGGTAGAGATATTAGCGACAGAATAGTAGATGTATCTGCAGATGTATCCTTGGAGTGTTCCATCGCTGGTTGGAAAGACGATTATCCTGAAAAACCCAAGCGCTATACTGCTAGCCCTCAGGTAAAAATTATAGATACTGCATTTGCAATGCCCCAACTGGGTAGGAAAAGAAGAATTTGGGTGTACTTACCTAAAGACTACGCAACTTCCACAAAAACATATCCTGTATTGTACATGAACGATGGGCAAAACCTTTTTAACGAGCAAACGGCAGCCTTTGGCAAAGAATGGGGAGTAGATGAATGCCTTGATACGCTGCAAAAAAAAGTGGATGCAGGTTGTATTGTTGTTGGCATAGACAATGGAGGAGATACCCGACTAAAAGAATATAGCCCATTTGATTTTTCTGAAAAAGGAGGTCTTGCTCCCCCTGATACCAAAGGAGAAGGAACGCTTTATGCTGATTTTATTGTAAAAACACTCAAACCCTTTATTGATGGCAAATACCGAACAAAGAAAGGCAGGGATTATACTGCTATTGCGGGCAGCAGCATGGGGGGATTAATCAGTACTTACGTTGTGCTACAATATCCTGATGTATTTAGTATTGCTGGGGTTTTCTCTCCAGCCTATTGGATTGCGCCTAACCTTTACCCTTTAACAGAAAAAACGAATACTGAAAACAAAATCAGGATGTATTTCTATGCTGGTGGAAAAGAAAGCAAAAACATGGTGAGTGATATGGAACGCTTGTATAACTTAGTGGTGAAGAAAGAACGCTTTGATGTGGTCAAGAAAATCAATCAACTGGGCGAACATTCTGAAACTTTCTGGCAACAAGAATTTCCCAACTTCTATTTGTGGCTAATGAAAAAAGACCAATAATTGATTTAGGCTTGATTTGCTACCACCTTAACCTCGGCGATACTGCTAAAAGAAAAACGCCTTCCTGTAGCTACTTCTACACACTCATACCTTTTGCGTCGTTTGCCCATTTTTCTAAATAATTTACCCTCCTCGGTGGCAAAAAGGTGACCATCTGGTAGATGTTCGAGTATTACATAACCTATTTTCTGGGTGGTATTATAAGTTCGCAACAAAGCCAATAATTCCGTTTCGCCATTGGCTGTGGCAGAGGGGTTTCGGATGGACTTTTGCAAGGCCGTCACAATGTCTGGTGGAAAAATTCCTTTGGCTACAAAATCCTGCAACAACAGACTATAATTTTGTTTCCATTCCTTTCCATGAGGTTCTACCCTGTTTTGGTGCAGCACATAGGTAAACAAATGCGCCAATTCATGCAAAAAGGTAATTAAAAACTCAAATTTATTTAGGTTACCATTGATGCTAATCTTATGATTTCCCCAACCACCCGCATGTCGGTAATCGCCCAATACACTCTTGCGCTGACGGGTAACAGTAAGGTGAATTTTATATTGGTGGATATAAGCCACCACAGGTTCAAAAGCATGGTCTGGCAGGTAAGCCGCCAATGCTTGCATGGGATGTTCGTGGATAGGCATTATGGTTTCTTATTCAGTTGTAACGCATTCCTCACATCGATTACCGTGTATAAAACGTACAAAAACATCCCAATAAAAATGCCTGCAACGTTTCTGCTTTTGCCCGCTAATAACAAATAAATGACTACTGCTGCGCCTAATACAAACATTTTAATCATAGTGCCCCCCATAATGCTATTGCTAAACACATTTGGGTTGGGATTCTTGATGGCCGCTAAGTGCATTCGCGATGTGAGGGCAGACAATAGGAATAACAATACATTGCTACCAATAACCACTTCATACCTTACGCCTAAAGATGTCCAAAAAGGACGCAACACCGCAAAAACGACGGTTATTAGCACAAACAATGCTATGCTCGGCAACATTAGTAGACGTATATTTTTATTCATGTTTTACAATTTTATTCGTTGCAAATAGTAAATGAGGTAAGGATTTTCATTTCTAGCTTTTGGACAGTAGAAATGGTTATTCAAGAAAGCCCTAATTATTTAGAAGTATCTTTTAGCAGCTTTACTAACAGTGCAATTAATACCACGAGGGGCAATAGCCAAACCATTAATGGAATCGCATTAAACCAATGACTATCTACCGACACGCCAATGCCGGCTGAAAAACCTAAAACAATAATGGTTTGCATGGCAAAGCCTGTATACTGTAGCAATAGCTTCTTGTTATCCATAATGGGGAATGATTGAAATTATCCAAGGACTATCCCACTTTGAGGCGGTAATTAGTCGTTGGAAACATCCGCCTTGGGCATTTTTAGTACTACGGTGTCTAGTTTTCCGGGGCTAGTACCCGTTAAGACTTTTTTTATACCATCCAAGTACTTGTCTTTGTAGTTTACCGCTTGCTCCAAAGAATCGGTTCTTATTTTCAACAACTTAAATTCTGTGTCACTATTCCTTCTTCCATACCCTGGGATATAATATTTCAAGGGAGTGAATACAATTAGTGCAACGGTAAAGCTTACTAAAATAAGAAATGTAGAACTCAACAGGATATACACTGACAAACGATCCAGCTTAAAAGTGACCACTTCCTCGTAAGTATCTTCATTCATCACCACTAGGCGATATTTGTTTTTGAGTCTTTTAAACGTTTCTGATGTATTGAGTATTGACATAAGGCTGTAAAAGTAACTTTCCTTGCAAGATATCCGAATATTTTCCTGCTCACACCACTGGAACAACTAAATGACTGTTCTAGTTTCCATTCCGAACTTGCTGTTCTTGCATCGGCAACTTATGGAGGTTTTCAGATGCCACTTTTTAGCGACTTTGATTGTGCTGTTTTCTGCTTTTATCAGACGATCTTACGCCGGAACAACTGAGTTTTTGGGACAAATGGGATAAAATTCATTTTGAGTAAATGTAGGATAGCCTCCTATATACTTTCATGGTATCGGAGAAAACGCTTGTTCAAATTCTTCTAGTATTTCCTGCCCATAATTTTTTCAAGTTGTTTATATTCCATTTCATCTGTCAAAAAAAATGATGGATAATCTTCTTTAAAATACGGTGTTAAAGTATCTGTTCATTCCTGCAAATAAATATTTGTTTGAAAGCATGTCGTCAATTTGTTTTTTTACCTCTTCCTTAATTGCCGTATTCGTTAGCGCATGGTATGCTAATTTAAATGCCCTGAACTTTGTAAATACAGCGTACCTAAAATTCTTGAGTTCAATTCTATTCAGTCCATAAAAATCTTCTGCTGCTTTTACATGGTCTGCATACTGTGGCTTTGCTGCAACAATTTTTACTTCTTCGGTTGTGTCGTCAGCTTCATAAATGAAATAAATTATAGGGTCGTCAAAGTATGGATTAATTAAATAAGCACCTTCCGCCTTGTGTTCATTAAGATAATTTTGAAGTGTGTAATTCAAAGTCACTTCAATTGGGTCTGGGGAAATTTGTCCCACTAGTTGTTCTATTGAATTATCTGATGTATTTGCTGCAATTGGTGGTTCAGGAAATTGGTTTGCCCCAATGGGGAAGTGGTCACTCTTATATATCTGATTGCATATTTGGCAAGCAAATAAGTAATTGTCATAGGTGTAAGCAAGCCACCAATAAATACTTTTGGGTCTGTAATGTTCCACATCGCCATGTGCAACAACTGCCGTGTTGGCTTCGCAATAGTCGCACTTACTGTAACTTTCTTTCTTCACTTGAGTTTTTGCCGTTTTCCAATAAGTGCTTTTGAACACCACTTTTTTATTAGGATCATTCAGAAAATCTCTTTGAGCAAACATTAATTCTTTGTCTCGCTCTTTTTTGGCTACACCTCTGTATTTAGTATTGATGGCTGAAGTTGTTCGCTTACGTTCTAATGCAATCATAAGTTATTTATTGATGTTCAGTTGATGTTCAATTTTTTGAAGAAGCTCCCACTCTTTTTGGGTAGAAGCTGGTGCATCTCTTCTTGGAAGTTTATTTTTCAGTTGTTGCTTTACCTCTATTAATTTCTCCTTATCATCAGCATTTATTTGATCTCCTTTTGACTTCAATAATTCATATTCTTTTTTTGCTTGCTGTACTTCATAACTTTCATCTGTTTCTAAACCAAAAACAGGTGTCATAAGTAGTTGATTCACCAAAAGTGATTTGGGTGAACCAGCAAACGGAATTAATTCAACTAAGCAATTGTGGTTTCGTTTTAGTGCAAATAATTCGCCAGTATCCGCTTGCTGGGCGGTTAAAGGCGAATGTGTTGTAGCGATAACTTGAAAGTTTGGCAGCTTTGTACTGATAAAGTTGTACAGTTTTCGTTGCCACTTTGGATGAAGGTGTAAATCAATTTCGTCAATGAGTAACACACCTCTTGCTTCCAAAGGTTTTTTGTAATCTCTAAAGGTTTCCGTGATTCTAAACAGCAAATCGCCTATCCATGCTGCCATATTTTGATAACCATCACTTAATTGTTCTAGTGGAATGATTCCATCGACTGTTTGAAAAAGCACTTGCTTCTTGTCTTTATCAATTGAATGGAATTCAATGCCAGGAAGAAAATCTTGTAGTGCTGCTTTAATGAGATGGACACCATCATCGCCTGAGCGATAATCCAATTCCATAATCCAAGCAGTTAAAGGATTTAAGGCAAAAGCATTATCAAAAAGATTCCTAACGTTAATAGACCGCCCATTTCTGCTTTTATCAAAGTTTGAAAACACTTCGCTAGACAATCTTCTACTAGCACCATATCCAACTACAAAATAATTTCTCTCTGCATTTTCAATGGCTACGTCAATCAAATGCAAAGATTCCCTGTTGTTAGAAATTATTTTTGAAAGATTGTCGCCTCTGTTTAAAAACAAGGAAATCCTACGTTCTTCTCCTTTTTTAGTTTCCAACTCAGCTATTATGCTACAACTATTTTCATTATTCTTGATCCAAGTGTCGGAATTCCCCAAAAGCTCCCCTAACGCATTACTGCCCGATGTAACCAAAGCAATTGACTTGAGGATATTGCTCTTTCCTGTTCCGTTTTCTCCTAAAATAATCGTCCACTTCCTATTTTCAGAAGCATTCTTTTCAAATGACAGTTCAATGTTTGATAGGCATTTAAAGTTTGTGAGTGATAATTTTTTTAGAAACATGATGATATTTATGTGATGGCGAAGTTAAGTTTATACTTTACAGGTTTAAAACAAGTTTATTTGTCCATTTCGCTGACCCTTCGCATCTTGTTGTTTACGGTGATTTATCATGCTTTATAGCAAAAACCGAAGTTCAATTGTTGCAATATTGCTGATGTTTTATTCACAAGCCATATTTATAAGGTCTAGCCCGACTGGGAATAAAAAGCAAAGAATTAATCGAATGGGATTTGGAAATCCCAATTATCTGTTCAAACGAAATGCCCTTGGTAACATTTTGTCCAGCGGGATTCCCTACAGATGCTTTTTTTATTGCTTCATCTATTAACCCATGCTATTTTCTAGGTAAAATTTCTTCAGCACTTTTAGCTTTAGATATTCTTCTTCCTCTAAAAAACAAATAAAGGTTTAAAAAGAGCATCAGACCTAAATAAATAGCGAAACCTCCTATTTTGGAACTAAGCACTTCTAACATTTCTTGCGCTGAAGATACTTCTCTATTTATTTGCATTATCAATAAACAGAAACCAATATTGAGTAGGTAAAACCCTACTTCGAATAACTTATTGGTAGATAGTGCAATGCCTTCATTACCATGAAAAATATCGAGCATAAATACTATGCTGTTTTTAAAAAGAGTATGGGCAACATACCATGTTAAAGATAAAGCGATGGGTAAATAAACTAAATACGCAAACAGAATAAATGACTTCATAATTAGAACGTTTTGTTTTACTTTAAAAAGAAAGCTTTTTGTTTTTTAAAAAAATAATTACACAAATATTTAAGTAATGAGATATACCCAATGTAAGTACAATTCTTCCTATCATTGAGCAAATTGAACTTACTAATCCTACCCAATCATGTATATGTTGCCATGTACTTAGCATATAAGCAGTGTAACCAAGATTTATTAAATAATAACCTACCAAGAGTATTTTATTTACAAAATCAGTTAGTTTTTCATTGTTGCCAAGTTCGTCGAGGATAAACAATCTACCATTCTTATGAAGTACCAAACCTACATGCACGGTAATTATGTAAGTAGTTACTAAATAAATTATGTAAGCAATATAATTCATTCTAATAGTTTATAGTAAAGGTAATATCAGCTGTTGTACTTTTTATATTTTTTGTATGAGATAGGATATTTGAATGCAACTGCTTTTACACTTTTAGTCTTATCCTCGCATTGCACTTAATTTCCTTTATCACCATAAATTAATTTAATGTTTGCATATTCCAACCCTTCTGTTCTTTTAGCAGAAGCATTATTTATTCCAAATGATTGAGCTAAGCAGTCTAAAATAGCTGTTTTGCCTATTCCGTCTGCCCATAACCCTAGCCCAATAATTGCAATATTGCTGCTTTTTTATTCATATGCCAAATCTAGCCCGAATTGAAAATCAAAAGCAAAGAATTAATCGAATGGAATTCGGAAATCCCAATTATCAGTTCTGACGAAATGCCCTGCGGAACATGTCAATCAGCATATTTATTACTTTTTTGATAGCCCCAGCAAATATGTAAGTCAAGAAATCCAAATAGCTAATGTGAATGATCTAGCCATTTTTTATTTATCCATCTCATCAAAAATCAAAAGTTCATTTAAAAAAATACCCAAAAGACATGGTAATCTAGTCTCTTCATCAAAATATGCTATCCCTTTTAGTTCACTTAAATTCTCATTTCCATTGATTGACTTGTCTAATTCTATTTCGTATACTATTTCTCTATCCTGATATTTCAGTTTCGTAGTATAGGGACTAGTTCGATTGTTGAACGGCTTTGGTTCATTCCTTTCATAGATCCAAACTTGCTCATTTCCTTGATCATGAATAATCAATTTTGGCTTTTTCCATGTCCAACCCCAATATTCAATTCTTCCGATTTGATCTGAACCCAATAAAACTTCAAAGCATTTCACTGTTAAAAATCTAGTTACAGGTTTAATAAGATACATCTTACACTCTGTATGAAGTTCACTTGTAAAACTTGACATAACTTTTAATGAAGACTTTATCGAATTGTTCTCCACGATATTGTAATTGCATGTATTATGGAAGTTATAGTACGGATTGACAAAATTCAAGTTTTTAGTAAATGAAATTTTTTCTTTAATCATAATTTGTAATCTTAAAATCGATGTTAACGGTTCGCAACTTGACGATAGGCAGGTATTTCAACACGAATATTGAAACAGAAAACCAAACTTTAATTAAACACAAATGTGTTTTCGGAACATTTTCGTCCAGCGGGGCATTTTTCTATTCGTCAATGTCTTCAAATGTTAATTCGCTCTTTGTCTTACTTATAGAAATTCGTCTAAATGTTGGAGCAAATCCTTCCTTTCCACTCGGTTGAAAATATTCCCTCACATAAGAATTTTCTGTTTCATAGTTTTGTGTCACTTTGGGTCCAAAATACCTTTTGTTAGAGAGAAATAGAGTTTGATTAATTGAAGAGTTGTCAGTTTTAAAATTGTCCGCACTTTTAATTTTAGCAATTGCGTTTTGTCTGTCACGCTCTGATAATTTCAATGTGAAAGTGTGATAATAGTCTCCAATTGCTGACGTCGATTTGTTTTCTAACAATTCAAATTTGTCTATTAATAAAATTTGTTGCTCTTCTACAAGTTCTTTTGCATTGTCCTTTGTGAAAAGTTGGTCTTCAAAAACAGTCCATAAAACAAGTATTAAAACAAGCAGTCCAAAAATTATAACTAAATACTTTCCTTTCTTTGGATAGCCAAGTGTTTTTGGAACGAAATAAAACAAACATCCAATTACGATTGGCAATCCAACGATAACTAGTATTAAAAGTGCCATGAATAAAAATGCGTCCATTTGGTTTTATCTGTCAGTTTAAGTGTCGTCCTAATATGCCCAACAATGGTTTGTGCGTTGGCGAGAGTGACGATTTTCACCACAAATATTGATACAAAGAACCAAACTTTGATTAACCACTGATGTGTATTCTGACGCAACGAAAACCTAGTTATCATGTGTTGTTATTCTTCTCCCCTTTTATAATTGCTTCTATATTTTCAAGTTGTCCGTCAATAATAACAAAGTTGTTTGGGTCGGGATAATTTACACTTCGAATTAAGTCCCATTTCTGTTCTCCGTTTATTTTCCGCTTCGGTTGTATTTTCTTCCCGTTATTGTATGTTTCTAACAAAACCACTTCCCCTTTTTGATCATTACAAATGGCTATTTCAAAATTGTTGGATGGGAAGTTTTTTGATGGATAAAAGTCCTGCCCACCGAAAGACAGTATTTTGTTGTCGCTAATTTGAAACAAGTAGTGTACTCCTTCGTCTTCAACTTCTGATAACTCAATATAATCAGTCGTAATTACTTTTATTGACTTTACTTTATTAGTCGCAAACACGAAATCAATATTCTTTCGCTCTTTCTTCTGTTTTAAATAAGTCTCCAAAAAATTCCAAACACCTATCAATACATAAATTACAATCGTTCCAATTAGTAAGTATGGTTTAGTAGTTTTATCCAGTCGGAAGTAAATACATGTGCCAACAAATATGGCAAGCAGCGTCCAAACGACAAGAAACTTGATTTGAAATAACTTTCGCTTGTTAAGTCGATTCAATTTTCGTTGTAGCGTCTTGATTTCTTTGTCAGATAATGGTCTTTCTGTTTCCACTCTGTTGAGAATTATAATTGCAGATAAAGAAAAAGGCTTGGCATTTGTTGGGGAATTACCATTCCGTCTGCCCATAACCCAAGCCCAATAATTGCAATATTGCTGCTTTTTTATTCATATACCAAATTGTAGCCCGAACTGAAAATCAAAAGCAAAGAATTAATCGAATGGGATTTGAAAATCCCAATTATCTGTTCAGACGAAATGCCCACAGAACATTTTGTCTAGCAGTAAAAATATTAACTGATTTTTTTTCCTGAAGAATTTAAGGGTGTTACAATAACTCAACGCAACTATAGCCCAAAGACTTTAAAAGGCCACAGATAATTTTTGTGTCGAATTCGGGTGCTTCAATTCGTAAAATATTGTCGCAGTCATGTAAATCAAAATTCCATTTCTCAACAAATGAAAGCTTTTCTAACTCCGGGGCAAGTTTCTTTATAGATGCTTTTGACTTTACAGATGTCTTGAAAACGTAAACCATAAATTATTTAGTTGCTTCAACTATCCACATTAAAGCATAGGCTGTGGTAAAATATGGTTTTGAACTTTTTACTTTTAGCCCTGCTTTCTCAAATGCTTTTGCATAGTCTGTTGTTGGGATATAGTCGCCAATTAAGGCTATGCCATTTGGCTTTAAAACTCTTGCAATCTCAAGGCAGGCTTTTTCTTGGTCCGCTTTGGGTTCAATGTTATGAATACACAGTAAGGATAGTACTACATCAAAAGAATTGTCGGCAAAAGATAAATTCCGTGCGTCTTCGTTTCTAATTTCTATTTTGTCTATTACGCCTTCCAATGCAGCGTTTGCCAAAGTCTTGTTTATTGAATTGTCTGAAAGGTCTTTGCTACTCCAAATGTCTATCCCTATTGATTTTCCTGTTGTTAAATATTTTGCTGCCCCATTCATTAATAGCCCTTGTCCTGTGCCAATGTCAAGTACATTTTCATTTCCAGTCCACTTAATTTTTGAGAGCATTAAATCCCTTGTTCTGTATTTCCCTTTCAGTCCATAGGCAAACATGGCAATGCCTAGGGTAAAGAAAACAGAGCCAACTAACACAATTAAGTAACTGATGTATTTTAAAACTGCGTTGTCAGAAAGCAATGGAATTGCAATGCCTGCAACAACTGTCGAAGCACCAAAAACGATTAGATTACGCATAATACTTGGCGCGTCAATACCATAATTTACCTTGCTCATATCTTTAATTTTTTGCAAAGCTAAACCTTGGGCAAAGTAGAAAATTGTAAAAATCGGTCGTTTTTATTCTTGTAAAGTTCTTTGGGGTTAGAGCCAGTATGCTTTTTTATTTCTTTGATAAAGTGTGCTTGGTCGTAAAAATCTTGTTTAGGAAAAAGGTCGCCTTCTCGTATGTCTGTGTATGCAGATGCACAACGTAAAATGTTTGAGTAAGTTTTTAGTGTAAGTCCAAAATTGTTTTTAAAATAGCGATTGATTTGTCGGCTGCTCCAAAAAGATTGCTTTGATAATTCATCAACAGTCAATGAGCCGTTTGATTGAAACAGCAAGTTGAAAAGATTCTGTTTTCTGTTGTCAAAAGCTTTTACCTTTTTCAAGTTCTGCAACATTTCATTGGTGATTTCGTCTGTCCACATTTTGAAGTTGTCCAGCTGAATATTATTGATGTTCCAAAAATCGTTCGGTAGTTTTTTAAAGTTGTTGAGTGTGTCTGCAATAGTTTGCTGCAAAATGTATTCTGCTGCCAGTGGTTTAAAGCAAATACCAATAATTATTGTGTCTGCTGGTACTACTACTTCAACTTCTTTTGTCCACAAGCCAAACAAAGTAATATTGTCTAACTTGTTGGATTTAATTGTAATAATGAGGTCAAAATAACCGTCTGGAAGAATCGTGTAATGTTGTGTGATTGTGGTTGGATTGCTGAATTTCCAAAACCTCTTTACAAAGTCTACAAGTGATTTATCTGTGTCAATTTCCTCGTAAAATATTTCTGTCATTTTTTAAAGTCATTCTGATGTTTAGGGTGTTCGCTAACATAGCAGCTAATTCAAAAATCTTCGTAACTCAGTTGCGTCAACCAATCCAAAAATAGGCGTACGGCCTCATGTTTACCAAAATAACTACCGAACAAGAATTTGGATAGTTCATTGCTCTGGAACATGTTTTTAAGTAGAATAGTAGATAAGAACTACTGTGATAATAAGATGTAATGAAGCTATAAACTACCCATTCCTTTATACATAGCTATAGAATAAAGCTGCCAGACACCCTTTCAGTGTTACATACTTATGGAATAGAGGTAACAAACACTCGTTCAAGTTAACATGCCTATGTGATTCGGAAATCCCAATTATCTGTTCAGACGAAATGCCCTTCGGCACACACTCGCCCAGCATGGGAAAGGAATCCGCCCTATTGCCACTGTGCTGTTATCCGATGCCCGTTTTCCCATTATGGCAACTTAAGTTGTTGTCATTACAGATATTATTAAGTCCGTTTATTGAATTCAATTTAAATTAAGTTTTGCAATTGGTTTTAGTCCTGCACCTGCAGCAGCTCTGTATTGAGGGGAAGTTTTAGGAATTGCGAAACCTTTAGATTGTATCCAATAAAATGGAAAGTTACGTTTCGCTTTCAGCTTATTAATTTCTGGGGCTTTTTGATGTAGCCAATCTTTAAGCCATTGTAGTTTTTTCAAAACTGTATTAACTTCACTGGAATTCGCTGGATGAACTTCAATAAAAAATGTTTCGTCATTGTAGGCGAAAGCATAATCCCAACGATTAGAATTTGGATATTTTGAAGCGGTACATGTATCAATGTCCAAACTTCCCTGTAACAATTGAGTGTCTGAAACTGAAACTTTGGAACTAAGAGTCCCTAAAGCTGTTAGTCCTAATTTAAAACCGTTTGCTACGTCTGGTGTAGCTTCGATAGCTTGCTTAAATGTCATTGTTTGTGTTACTTTATTATTCTTCATCTACAAAATACTTTGAAACCACATCAGTTGCTCTACCTGAAAATTGAGAAAGGCCTCCCCATTCTGAAATCGCCTCGTCATCGCTACCTGCATCCAAAGCTGTTATGTCTCTTGTAATAACTTTATTATTTTCTCTGGAAAAATAAAATGTATTGATTTTCTTTTTTGTCAAAATATTTTCAAACAAACGTTTTGTCGGCGCTGTCTTTTTCATTTCAAATAAATCAAACAAAGCATCATCGTTTACTTTTGATTTTTGCAAAAGATTAAAAGCCCATGCAAACTCAAGTAGCACTGGTGAGTGTGTGGAAATAATTACTTTATAATCACGAGAAAGTAAATCAATAACTTGAAGAATAACCGATTTAATGGCTTGAGGGTGCAATCCCATCTCTGGTTCCTCAATCACAACATATTTATAATTATCCTTTCTGCTTACTTTTGAAGGGGGACACAACCAGTAAAAGCCCATCAACAAAGGCATAAACTCTTTTTGTCCTGCACTCCAAGTCATAAATGGTACACTCATTCCTTCAACTTGCATTCTTAATTTTTTCTGACCCGTTCTTTCATCCATTATCACTTTGCCATCGTGGAAAATACTATCATTAAAGGATCGTCGTAAAGGTTCTTTTAAGCGATTATTGATTGGAAATATTGATTCTACTTTACCCATTCCGTTTTGAAGTAATTGCCTAAGTGTTTCGCTAAAATGTCTTAAAACATAGGGTGTGGAAACATCAAACTCCATAAAATTTTTAGGTCTTCCGTCTGAAACACTCAGTATTCGCTGGGCAGGGATATAAAAAAGCGTTTCCTCAAACTTTGTTGTTTTCCCAATTCTTCCTGTTTTGGAAGGAAGTAAAAAACTTTTTGAGTACGCTTTATCATCTAATTCTACTTCGCTATTCGTTCTCCAGATTTTCGACATGCCTTCGCCAAAATAAAAGTCTAATATCATATCGGCATCTTTCCCCCAAATAATACTGTATTGTTCCAGTGTTTTTCTGATGTTGTTTTTATCGATAAGCAGTTTTAGTAATTGAACGAAAATACTTTTGCCACTCGCTTGTGGCCCTATTAATAAAGTTAAATCACCGAAATGAACATCAGCGTCCTCAATTGGCCCGAATGATTTTACTTTTAAATGTTCCATTCTTTGCATTAAAAATTAAGTGGTAAAAATAGAATTTTTTTCAGGTTTTTTCAGGTGATTTTGTATATCCATAATTCAAAAAATGTCGGTTCATTGCTCTAATATAAAAGTTTAGTACTGTCGTCATAAGGTTTCGCACAACGAAAAAGGCTTGGCGTTTATTGCGGAATTTGCATCCCGAAAAACCCATAACCCAAGCCCGATAATTGCAATAATGCTGCTTTTTTATTCTTAAGCCAAATATATAAAGGCAAGCCCGAACTGGGAATAAAAAGCAAAGAATTAATCGAATTGGATTTGGAAATCCCAATTATCTGTTCAGGCTAGATGCCCTGCTGAAGATTTAGTCCAGCGTGGTAAATTGTTGATTAGAAATCCGTCGAGCCCAAACAACTGTTGACCAATGTACTACTGCTGATTGAACTTCCGTCCGCCCCGCTTGATTTAATGCACTGTTATAGGCAGCCGCTCTCTTCGTAGTCATGTTATCATTTTAACCTGTCTTGCTAAATCTTCGTTGTCGGTTACTGTTAAATTATCAAGCATCCCGAATACTTCGTTATCTCCTTCATTTAAAAATCCTGCGGCACTAATAAACACTTTCTTCTCATTTGAAAACATAAATGAGATGTATTGCGGATAGGTAAAACTCTCTTTTTTACCTGACTTTTGTTCAATTGTGGTAACTGTCTCCCAAGAAACCTTTACATCTATAATTGTTGTACCAATAAATTTTTTCCAAAGGTCACTTTCAGATACATCCCACAATATAAAATCTGAAAAGTTAGACTGGTCATCTACTTTAACTCCAATACCATACTGATAGAAGTATCCGTCCCAATAAATCTCAACCAATTTATTTTTGTCAGCATGAAGGAAAATTGAAAAGTCAACCGAGTGCAAGTTTTGAAACTGTGTTGGATAATAAGGTTTGGCGTTTGTGGGCTCATAATCAATTTCTAAATATTCAACTTTAGCAATTGACAAACCAATAAGTTGCCTACAAAAATTGTCAAAGTCAATATGAGTTGGTGTCAGTGTCATTAGAGTGTATCCTACCTATAACGAGAAAGGTTTGGCGATTTTTGAGGAATTACCATGCCGTTTGCCCATTACCCAAGCCCAATAATTGCAATATTGCTGATGTTTTATTCACAAGCCAAATTTATAAGGTCTAGCCCGAACTGGGATTAAAAAGTAAAGTATTAATCGAATGGGATTTGGAAATCCCAATTATCTGTTCAGGCGAGATGTCCTTCAGAACATTTAGTCCAGCAGGGTCTTTACGATTTGTCATTGTTTGAAAATGCTGCAAATATTATTTGTCCAATATAAAACACTCCAGCAATAGTAGCAATAACCATCTTCGGCATATTTTTAGTTGTCGTTTCACCAGAAAAAAGTCTTGACCAGCCCCAGAAAATAATCGCAGCAAGAAAAACTCCAAACACTTGCGCTGTCCTACTTTCCAAAAAAGTTTTTCCTACGCTCAAATTATTTGAAATGTCTTTGTCTTTATTGTTAAAAGAGTTGATGCAGATTTGAAGATCCTCAAAAAATGAAGTGAAACTCGCAGTGTCGTTCTTACTATTTTTAAATAAGAACTTAATTGTTTTGCCGTCTTTAGTTTTTACTTTAAGACGGTAAACGTCTCCCCATGGTTCAAACACATATTCTTGTAGTTCCTCAAAGCGAAAGACATAATTGGGTTCTTGCCAAAAAGCAAAATTTTTTGTCCATGTAACACTAAACCCTTTCTCTGAAACAGAAAAATCAGCATTTGCTTTTTCCAACTTGAATGCTAAAAGTTTTCCAATGCCAATAATTCCAAAAAAGGGAAGCATACAAACAAGAAACGATTGCTTGAAAAACATTGTCAAACCGAAGCAAGACATTGCAACAACAATTCCGACAAGAACAATTAAGTTGTGTCGTGTCGTTGAGTAAGTTTTTAGTTCGTATGTCTTCATTAAATGCTTGTCAATTTGATGTTAGCCCTATCCCAAATAATGCAGGCAACTCATTAATATACTCAAGGTTAACCTTTATTTCTATTCTAAAAAACCTCTTAATAATCATTACCTGCCCCCCTTCTCCTGCGAAAATAGGAGAAAACCAAGTCAAATCTACTTTTTTATAGCTTCATCTTTATTAGGCGGCAAACTAATTACATTACCAATAGATTGTTATCGTTTACTCGGCGATACTCGATTTATTCATTATTCCACTTTAATTGTTTTTGCGAACACGTTTATTGGACGAGCTTTCGGTTTTCACCCCAGTCTATACTACCTCTGGTAATAAAAATAGGCTAAGCAAGAACAGTGGGTTTAATACAATTCTTCTGTTTTATCTACGTACTTGTAGAACATAATGCACAGCAGAGAAGCTAATAAACCTCCAATTCTTTACAAAGAGTACCCAACTTCTTTAAGGGAAGTATCACTTCCTTACAAGGAAACGCTACTTCCTTATAAGGTAACGCTACTTCCTTATAGGGAAGCGTTACTTCCTTATAAGGAAACATCACTTCCTTATAGGGAAACGCTAATTCCTTATAGGGAAACGTCACTTCCTTATAGGGAAGCATCACTTCCTTATAAGGAAACGCAACTTCCTTATAGGGAAACGCCATTTTCTTATAGAAAATAATACCTCCTTATAGTAAAGTATCAACAATTTCCAGTCACTATCTAATGACTCAAACATCTGAATAAAAAAGTTGGAAATTTTAACATTTTCATTAAAAAAGAATATTCATTTACGCTTTATTTTCGTATTGAGTTTTTAACCTTATAAACGTATTTTATGCCAAGAGCTATCAAAGTAAAAATTACATGGGCTATTAAATCACCAAAGTCCATTTTAGACCTGTTTATACTCATTATCAGTGGGTTGACCGAATATGCAAGCATTTTTCCTAAGCCTCCGCTAGATGTTAATGGTTTAAAAAGTTTAAAGGGAGAGCTAGATGATAAATTTGCTAAGAGATTGAATGGAGAGGTTGCAAAGAATGATTTTGCAATTGTACTCAAAAAAGGCAATGATGTATTGCGTAAACATGCCAATTACGTTAATGATATAGCCAATGGCGATGATGCAATTATTTTAAAATCGGGCTTTACACCCACTAAGGGTGATGCCCAACAGGCTACTACCATTCCTGCACAGGCTGGCGTTCCTACAGCTAAGGCAACTGTTGGTGGATTTTTGTCTTTAGATGCTGATGAAATTGTGGGTGCCACTAGTTATACCTATTTAATCTTCTTCGGAGTTCCTTTTGCCGTAACCATTACTGATGATTTTATCACCGTTCCGGCAGAATCAACCATTAAATTATTGGTTGTTGGTGGTGGTAAAAGAAGCCTTACCATTAAGGGTTTACCAGCAGGGCAGCAAGTATATGTTCAAGTGCTTGGGCATAACAGTGTAGGCTACGGCCCCGTGGGTGCTGCATTTCCAGTATTTACGGTGTAGAAAGTTTGTTGGAACTGGTAATTCTTTTGCAGTTAGATAAACACATATACCAGAGTGAGAGATCGTGGCGGCCAATGTTTCCTAGTTATATAACTTGTGCGAAATTACCACCCCGCCCTCTGGGCACCCCTCGAGAGGGGAATTGCCTTCCGAGTATCTAAAAACCGACTTTCTTGCAAAGTGGTTATATAATAGCAGAAAAAAATACTGGATTGATGTTTAAAAAGCCATTGCTGTGGTAAAGCAATGGCTTTTTTGTGTTTCTAGTCACTAACTTCAGCTTTTCCAAGACTAATACCCCCTATCCTTCCCATACAATACCTATAAGGCAATAGGTTATACATAAGTGTTAGCAAGTTGCACCCTATTTGAGATTGTCTCAAATGCTTTTATCAATTCAAATCATCCAACAATTCGTGCCATTTGAGCGAATGCGAATTGGAAGTAGCGTACCAATGATAGTAGCAATTCGTGCATTCGTGGCAACTTTTAATTCCCATAGCGCTACCGCCCATCTCACTTGCATGTAAAGTCAACTATCCATATTAAACACGCGTTTCTCTTGATGCGTAATGAAAGGATGTGCCAGTTTTGTTCCCAAATCCACAAAGGATGGTTACGCTTATCGTAATACCAAGCAATGATATGCCTTTACATTTGCCGTTTATTAGCTATTGAAAAAGTCTCCTTTACATATTGCATTAGTGGGCAACCCGAATAGTGGCAAAACGTCGCTGTTCAATGCCCTCACTGGTTTACACCAACAAGTTGGAAATTTTCCTGGGGTAACCGTAGATAAAAAAACAGGCACTTTACAGCTAGAAGATGGCTCGGAAGCCTCCATTATCGATTTGCCTGGCACTTATAGCCTTTATCCAAGAAGGGCTGATGAATGGGTGGCCTACAAAGTGCTGATGAATGCAGATGAAGAGGTGGTGCAACCAGACTTGGTTTTACTGGTGGCCGATGCCAGCAATCTCAAGCGCAATTTGTTGTTTTGCAGCCAAATATTAGATTTGAATGTTCCCGTAGTGCTGGCTTTATCGATGAATGATTTAGCAGAAAAAAAGGGAATCAACATAGATGTTAATGGGTTGGCTACTGATTTGGGGGTACCGGTGGTGCAAGTGAATCCGAGAAAAAACAAGGGACTGAATGATTTATTAAAAGTGTTGGCTCAAGCCATTAAACAACCCATTAAAAACCCCAACAGGAGCTTTATCAATGCAATGGCTTTGGCGCCTAACGCCATTAGTCAAGTGCAGCAATTGTTTCCACAGGTGAGCGATTATGCGGCTATTCATTACCTCATTAACCATGAAAACTTTCCCCTTAGTGAGCAGCAGCAGCAGCAAATAGAGCAAATTGAAATAGACACGCAATTTAATCCTACCAAAACGCAGGCTGAAGAGATTATGCAGCGTTACCAGCGGATAAAAAAAACCATGCAGCAAAACGTGGTAGAGCCTGACCCGCTGCAAAAAAAACTGGTTACAGAACGGCTGGACAATATCTTCCTTCACCGTACTTGGGGTTATGTTATTTTACTGGCCGTATTGTTTCTCTTATTCCAAAGCGTTTTTTGGATGGCGCAGTTTCCCATGGATGGCATCGAATGGATGTTTCAGCAGTTGGGTGCTTATTTAACGGATCATCTACCCACCATTTGGTGGAGCGATTTGCTGGTAAATGGATTGGTTGCTGGACTTAGCGGTATTGTTGTTTTTGTACCGCAAATCATGATTCTTTTTGGATTAATTACCCTTTTGGAGGACACGGGCTATATGGCGCGCATTAGTTTTCTGAGCGATAAATTAATGCGCAAAGTGGGTTTGAATGGCAAAAGCGTAATGCCGATGATCAGTGGCTTTGCCTGTGCGGTACCAGCCATCATGAGTACCCGCAATATCGAGAACAAAAAAGAGCGGCTGCTCACCATCTTGGTCACACCTCTGATGAGCTGTAGTGCCCGCCTACCCGTTTACACCATCCTCATTTCACTGGCCGTGGAAAACAAATATTATTTCGGGATATTGAGCCTACAAGGTTTGGTGATGATGGGCTTGTATTTTCTGGGCACTTTTTTGGCATTGGTGGTGAGTTTTGTGGCTAAATGGTTTATCAACATCAAGGAAAAAAGCTTCTTTATTTTAGAGTTGCCCATGTATCGCAGCCCTAGGTGGAAAAATGCGGGGATTACGATGATTGAAAAAGCAAAAATATTTGTTCGAGATGCGGGTAAGGTTATCATGGTTATTAGCTTACTGCTCTGGTTTCTAAGTACTTATGGCCCTGCGGAAAAAATGGATCAGTTGAAAGCTGGTCTTACCCAGCAATTGGCCGTGCATCCCGAGCAAGCGGCTGCCATCAATAGACAATATGCTGCGGAAAAATTGCAATATTCTTATGCTGGCATTATGGGTAAAGCAATAGAACCCGTTATTAAACCACTAGGCTTTGACTGGAAAATAGGTATTGCATTGGTTACCTCTTTTGCGGCACGGGAAGTATTTGTTGGTACGATGGCCACCCTATACAGTGTGGAGGAATCGGACAACAACACATCCTTGCGGGAGAAATTACAAGCCGCCAAACACACTGATAACTCAAGGGTTTATACCCTCGCCGCTTCACTTTCGTTGATGGTGTTCTATGCATTGGCCATGCAGTGTATGAGTACTTTGGCAGTAGTAAAAAGAGAAACAAAGTCGTGGAAATGGCCAGCTATCCAGTTTGTTTACATGACTTTTCTAGCCTATGGTACCAGTTGGTTGGTCTATCATTTGTTCCTTTAGCTAGCAAGTGGATATTAGTTTTTCACATTGCCCAAAAAGCTGAACAGGTGCTATAATGAGCATTTGCTACAAACTTCTAATACTACAAGCAATAACACAGCGGTGGAGACATCAATTGCTTGAATCATTTACAGGGTAAACAATTTAACTTTCCGAATGGTAAAATGGATTATCCCGCATTGGTTCTAAACTCACCCCTTCTGTAAAACAACATTTCAGTAATCAACACCAGCAATAAGCTTACAGCCGTTGTACTCAATGTTTTCCCTAGGAAATAAACGATGTCGCCAAATTGCAACCACTCAATGAAAACCAAGTATGCATGGTGTATAAACGTTAATAGCGCAATATAGAGCGCGTAGAGGGTAAATCCCATTCCCCTATTGGAAGGCTCAGTATAACTAATTTCTTTGCTTTCCTGACTGATAATCAGCCCTAAAAGAAATGGTCGCAGGTAGGCTATGAGTACACATGGTGCGGTATGCAGCCCTAGGGTTCCAGTAAAATAATCAAGGGTTAATCCAAAAGCAAAGGCGGTAAGCAGCAGCACAACTCGGTTAATGGAAAAAGGCAGCCAAAGGATAAATAAATAATAGAGATAGGGAACAACATATTGGTGCAGAGGCGGTACATGGTTCAATACCATTGCCTGCACCATGATAAAAAGTATAAACCGTAAAATATTACTGATTAAACTACTCATTCGATTTAATGACTTTGTTTTCTAAGGAATGTTGTTCTTCATAACGAACATTTTTTACAATATAAACATATTGCAGACTTGAAAAAGGAGTAGCGGCTTTCACCGTAAGGGTGTAAAAATTACTGGCAGCTTCCGCAGATTTTGAAACAACCGTACCCACTAGGATATTAGATGGAAAATTTGCGGAATAGGCACTCGTTACTACGGTATCCCCCAAATTCACCTTAACCCCTTTGGTCACATTTTTCAGCGTGAGTAAGGTAGGGTTCGTACCAGACCATTCCACCGTTCCAGAAGCATTGTCTTTCTTGAGCATGGCACTTACCCTGCTATTTCGGTTCAGCACACTCATCACCATACAGAAATTATTGCTCACTTGCACCACCACACCCACAATACCTTGTGGGGCAATAACGCTCATACCCAATTCCACCCCTTGGTCAGAACCTCTTTCAAGGGTTAAGAAGTTATTTTGCAATACAATAGAATTGCCCACTACCGAAGCAGGTAAAAAAGTATATTTCCTACTCCTATTCAGGGTGTCTTTCAGTGTGGAATCAACCACAATTTTCTCTTGGGTATTATTCGGCAATTGATTAACGGATAGTTGATGCCTTAATTCGCTGTTTTCTTTCGCAAGTTGTTTGTTTACTTCCTGTAGTTTAAAAAAAGAAATAACACTGTTATAGCTGTGGTTAATGTTTCCAATGAATTCATTGCCATAAAAGGCAAAAAATGCTTCATGGGTTTTACTGCTTTTGTTTAGCATTAAAATACAGAGGATCTGCAAAAAAGCGAAGCAGATCAGTGTAAAATAATTGCGAAAAAAAAGGATAATATTCTTCATGGTACAAAAAAAGAAAGTCTAACGCTTCAACAATAAATTAACCATTAGACCTTCTCTGTTAGTGACATTGACATCATAAATTCAGCATTGATTCGTCCAATCCTTAAAGCTTCTATACTAATTACTTAGTACTTAAAACATAGAACCTAATACCTACAACTTACTTAGGCAAAAACTATTTCATTATAAAAGGGTAACGCTGATAATTTTTCAGTCCTAAACCAGTACCCCTTACCACACTTTTTAATGGATCGTCGGCTATGTGTACAGGCAGTTTAATTTTTGCAGCTAAGCGCTTGTCTAAACCTCTTAGCAAAGCACCACCACCTGTTAAATACAAACCTCTTTTGTAAATATCGGAGGCTAGTTCTGGCGGAGTAGCTTCAAGTGCTTTTAGGATGGCTTCTTCTATTTTAAAAATACTTTTATCCAATGCCTCCGCTATTTCTTGGTAGCTCACCATAATTTGCTTGGGGATACCCGTTACTAAGTCTCTTCCATTCACTGGTAAATCGTCGGGTGGATTGTCTAAATCTTTTAGGGCAGCGCCTATTTGTATTTTAATGCCTTCAGCAGTACGTTCCCCAATCAATAAGCTGTGGTACCTTCTTAGGGCTTCCATTATATCTGCGGTAAATTCATCACCAGCTATACGGATACTTTGGTCACACACTATACCAGCCAATGCTATTACGGTAATACCAGTGGTACCTCCCCCTATATCGATAATCATGTTACCTACTGGTTCTTCCACATCAATGCCAATACCTAAAGCGGCTGCCATAGGTTCGTGAATCATATACACTTCTTTGGCACCAGCTTGTTCTGCACTATCGCGTACCGCACGTTTTTCCACCTCGGTAATGGAGGAAGGGATACAAATAAGCATACGCCAACTGGGCGGGAACAAGGGCTTTTTAGGATACACCAATTTGATTAATTCGCGAATCATGAGTTCGGCTGCATTAAAGTCGGCAATAACACCGTCTTTTAGTGGGCGTACAGTTCTGATGCTTTCATGGGTTTTTTCGTGCATGAGCAATGCACGTTTGCCTACGGCGAGTACTTCTTTTGGATTATTCCTATTTAGGGCTATGATGGAGGGTTCGTTAACTACTATTTCGTCGTTGTGTATAATTAAGGTATTGGCAGTGCCAAGATCAATGGCTATTTCCTGCGAAAAAAAATTAAATAATCCCATTATGATTGAATGCGGCTTTAGAAGCTAAGTAAAACAATAGCTGCAAATGTGGTAGAATAAAACGGAATAAACAACCATTTTATCTAGCAAACTATCCACCATTGCAACAAGCACCCGTTTATTGGTGGTTTCAGTGGGAATTTTCTCCTTTTTGGGTTACGATTTACCAATATTTTACCGCATTGGGTAGCCTATAAATACCAAGAGCCCGTGGTATTTACACTTTAAAAGGTGTAACCACTGGCTCTTGCATTCAGAATTAAAGCGAAGCAATTAAAAATCGAACTCGCGCTTTTGTATATTCAATCGTAGGCCGATGTTGTAAATTTTGCTATCAAAATCTGCTACCCCTTGTTGCGCATACTTTCTAATGACGGTGGACACATCAAAAAACAGATTGGGGATGATTTCGTAAGAAACAGCAAAAGATGCCAATAAACATTTAGCTGGAATGCCACTGCCAATTTGGAATCCATCTGTTCGTTGTGTTAGATTAGTAGCACTTATTGGGGGTCTACCTTCGCTGTAGAAGCGAAAAATATTGCCACCAAAATTATACCCAGCAGAATCTAGCCCTTGCTTGTAATAAATTACTTTGGCTTGTAACTGCAACTTGTTAAAAGGTTGGTATTTAATAATCCCAATGTATTCTTTGAAATTAGCGCCAAGCGGATGGGCAAGCGGTTGGTTGTAATGGGTAAAAGACCCAACAGTATCGTAGTGAGAGTAAACAAACGGACGAACAATATTCATTTCTGCTTGCACATCTAAGTTGCGAATTCCAAATACGTCAATGGCTTTAGCACCCACCTGTATGGCTTGTTTGTTTACGAAACTGCCTTTATTGTATCGTTTTAATTCTTCGAAATGAAACTCATTCAATATTAACTGGCTGTAGAACTGTGTATTCTTAAATGCATTGGCCTTAATGTTTAACCCGATGGTTACTTTATCTGGGCTTCCTTCTTGCCTTTCTATAGCTCTGTAGAAAATAATGGGATTTAAATAAGATAATTCAAAGCCATTAGAACGACCAAACATCACACTCTCAAAGGCTCCAATATTCAGCCATTTGTTTGCCTGAAAATCTAACTGATGGAACGCCATGTATTTTTTAGGGTATTCGTAATTTCCAATAACCTTGTGTGTACTTACTAATTGCGAATAGAGTTGGTGGAAATTAAACTTCCAAATTCGGGCATTGATTTTTAAAAACAATTGGTTGTTGCTAAAATCGCTCATAATTAGGCTACGAAATCCATCGCCCATAAACACTTTGTCATAAGCAAACTGTACATCTATTCCCTTTGCCGCTTTAAACATGATGCCCCCGCGTGCATTGAACACATCGTAACCATCTCCTTTAAACAAATTGTAAAACCCTTCTCCTGGTACCGCACTGTACTTGTTTACAAACTGCTGTACATACAATGGGTCGCGCTCTTGGTGTTCAAATAAGTAGGAATAATAGCCAATGTTTTTGGTGAGATTGCCCCTGATAGAAAAAGTACGGTTGTTGTTATACAATTGGTTTTGGAATTGGTCGTCTTTGCCCCGGCTATAATCGATATGCCAAGTGGCAAAAATGGAAAAATCGCCACGCTTTACACCACAATAGGCCGGATTTGTCAATGATTTTTTAGAAAAAACATCTTTTAAACCCATGGTCGTGTCCTTGCCAGCAAAGTGACTTCTATACTCAAAGCTTTCTTTTAACAGCAAATCAATATTGTAGCGGTCAGCATTCGACAAACTGATTTTTCCTTCGGCTGCCAATTGATTGATGTATTCTACTCTTTTTACCACCGCTTGGCGACTAAAGGGCTTTACGTCTGAGAAGTTTAACACGGAGTCGGTACGTAGCTTCATCTGCAAACGATCCAACACATGGTACTCCCGTGAACCCACTAAGATGTAGTCTGACTGGCTAAATCCCTGCAACCCAGCACCTACCAAAACCATCAACAACAATAAAAGGCGAAATAACTTCATGATTAATATTTAGAACAATAAATAACTGCGGAAAAACGCAAAAAAGGATTCAAAAAACCAACTAGTTGTGCTGTAAAACGTAATCTTGCCAGCGCATTGTGGCCAAAAATAATAGATAATATGAATAATTACCTGATTAAAAATACAACTATCGTTAGCGACAACCAGCTTTTGCACGGAGATGTGTTGATAAAAAACAAACGTATCGAGCGAATAGCACCCCAAATTTCCACACCAGAAAACGTGATTGAAATAGATGGGAGCGGTCAATATCTTTTACCAGGCTGCATCGATGACCAAGTTCATTTTAGAGAACCCGGGCTTACCCACAAGGCATGTATTTACACTGAGGCCAAGGCGGCAGTGGCTGGTGGGGTTACGAGTTATATGGAAATGCCCAACACCGTACCCGCCGCATTAACGCAAAACTTACTAGAAAACAAGTATGAAATTGCCGCAAAAACATCCTTGGCCAACTATTCCTTTTTTATGGGTACCAGCAATGATAATGAGGAAGAAGTATTGCTTACCAATAAAAAGAAACAGGAGGTATGCGGGGTTAAAATATTCATGGGTAGCTCCACGGGCAATTTGTTGGTGGACAACGCCATATCTCTCTCCAGGGTTTTTGAATCATCAGAATTATTGATTGCTACCCACTGCGAGGAAGAAAGCATTATCCATGAGAATCTTGCTAGGATGAAAGCCGAAAAAAGTCATTTTACCGCAGCGGATCATCCCCTGATTAGAAATGAGGAAGCTTGTTTTGAATCTACTTTCAAAGCTGTACAATTGGCCAATAGGTATGAAAGCCGCTTGCATGTGCTGCATATATCCACCGCTAGAGAATTACAGTTCTTTGGCAATATGCGCCCCTTAGCAGAAAAACGCATTACCGCAGAAGTGTGTGTTCACCATTTACATTTCACGAGTGATGATTATGCCACTTTGGGCAATCAAATCAAATGTAACCCTGCCATTAAAGCACCAGCCAACAAAGCCGCTCTGTGGGAGGCATTGCTCGATGGTCGGCTAGATGTTGTAGCCACCGACCATGCCCCACACACTTGGGCGGAAAAACAGGAAGACTATTTACACGCCCATGCTGGCTTACCCTTGGTGCAACACAGCCTTCAAATGATGCTGCACTATGTGCAAATGGGTAAAATATCCATTGAAAAAGTGGTAGAAAAGATGAGCCATAACGTGGCCATCTGTTTTCAAATAAAGGATAGGGGATTCATTAGGGAAGGTTATATGGCTGATTTAGTATTGGTAAATATGGCTGCACCATACACTGTAAATAAAAGCAATCTCCTCTACCGCTGTGGGTGGAGTCCTTTAGAAGGCACTACGTTTCCTGCCACTATTACACATACGTTTGTTAGTGGACATTTAGCCTATGCCAATGGCCAATTTGATGAATCGATACTGGGAGAACGGTTATTATTTGATAGACCCTAGTGAGTGGTAAGTAGTAGGTTGTAGGTAATAGGTGCGCGAATGTATTCCAACTGACCTTTAAATGCGGAATATATTGCGTTGAGGTCGTTTAACTACCTCTATAATCGCCCTAAGCACTGCAAAGTTTGTTGTTAACCATTATAGGGTTGAAACCCTATAATGGTTTGCGATGAGGAGAAAAAACTGCTATCCATCTTCTCTAAAAACAGCATCTAATCTAAGCGCGCCAAAGTTGTAACCAACGCATTAAACGATGGGCGTTCAGTGGGTTTGATATGTAAACAAGCATCTCTACATGCCTCAATCAATTCCATCGCTTGATGATTCCCTGCGCTATGTTGCAACAAATCATCCAATAGAAAACCAAAAGCTTTTACATCTATCGCTTCTAGTGAATTGGCCAATGGCTTACTATTTAAAGGATAACAAGTAGCTGCTCCAAAATCTCCCAAGATGGCATGTACTTGATGGCGATCGTACAAAATATTATGCGCATACAAATCGCCGTGCATAATACCCTTGCTATGGAGGTGCGCCCCTACCGAGGCAATGGCTTTGGCAATGGCAGTAATCTCATTCGGCTTAAAAATGGTGGTAGGTAAGTACACATCTCTTGTACAGGAGTTGTAACTAGGGGTAGCCCCTAGGTTACTGTATGAGGGGGGGATAAGTGACAACAATAACCCTTTCCGATGTTGAGGATGGTTTACAATTGCCCCAAGCAAGGGTACTAGGTGGGGATGGTTGCCCGCCAAAACGCAAGCATTCATTTCGTCATCAGGTAGTCCGTCGCTGGTTACTGCTCCTTTAAAAAGTTTTACGGCTACTTGCTCTTGATGTTGCTTTGATTTTGCCTGATAAATATGCCCCGAAGCCCCCTCCCCTAATAACCCCAACAGTTCAATTTCACTAAAAGAAGTAGTAGGCAGGTCGGTCAGGTCATCTAAAGACCGATTCCACTCTAATGGGTTTCCCGAACAGGCGAGCCATGCCAAATGAGGCAGTGTAAACAACCAAGCAGGAAGGCTGGTCAACTCATTGGCGGCAATGCGCAGCAATGCCAATGCGGTACACTTTGCCATCCTGTCGGGCAAGCTTTTTAATCGGTTGCCAGCAAGCATACATTTCTCCAAACGATAACAGTCACCAATGGAATTGGGTAATTGGGTTATTTGGTTATTAGTAAGAATAAGCCACCTTGTTTGTACAGGGATAGCCTGTTCAGGGATATGTTGAATTTGGTTGGATTTAAACCCAATCATTTCTAATTGGCTGCAATGTTGTAGTACCGAGGGGAAAGTTGTGAACTGGTTTTCAGATAAGAAAAGAATTTTTAACTGGTGCAAACAAGCAAAATCATCGGGCAATTCGGTCAACTTATTGCCGGATAAATCCAATAATTCCAAGGTATCTTTTAGGGTATAAATGGCTTTGGGAAATGAAACGAGGTTCTCTTTAATTTTTAATTGTTTGATACCTTGTAATTCTCCAGCATTTAATTGCGCCAATGTGTGCATGTAGGTAGTAGGTTGTAAGTGGTTAGTAATAAGTGGTTAGTGGTTAGTGGTAAGTTTATAGTTACAAAAACGTGTATAGAAAGTGCTACAATAGTTTTAGATTACCTATGCTTTTACCACCATTTAATAATTAGAGCCGTTAAATGAATATCGCTGACAATGATACGGCAAAAGGGGAGAATGAATTATTGGTTTAAATACGGAGTAATGTTTACACAATAAATTCCTTACTTAATACTTGATCCATTGGAGTGGATGCAACACACTTAATGTTGGGTAGCATAGGTCACAAGTGATAGCGGCCATTAGTGCTTTCTCAGGAACATTCTAACATGATTTATTTACTAAGTGGGAAACGTAGTTGAAGGCTACGATACCATATTTACGCCACTTAGTTGTTCCGTAGCGCTGTATATTTTGTAGAATAAGCTTGCAGGGTTGTGTGTATTTGCCATGTAGAAACTTGTCAGCTTGAATAGTTGCTTCATCTTACCAATAGGGAAACAAGAAACTGCCAATTTGTCCTTAGCGATATCATATAGTTGCTTAGCTAAGACAACCTGACTCCTTTTGAGGCTGCTAACTTCCCTTTTGAGGCTGCTAACCTCCCTTTTGAGGCTGCCAACCTCCCTTTTGTGGTTGCTAACTTCCCTTTTGAGACTGCTAACTTCCCTTTTGAGGCTGCTAAATTCCCTTTTGTGGCTGCTAACTTCCCTTTTGAGGCTGCTAACCTCCCTTTTGTGGTTGCTAACTTCCCTTTTGTGGTTGCTAACCTCCCTTTTGCCTTTTTTCAGCATTTTCAGCGCATTTCTAGCCAATTTTGTGTTGTTACTACTTTGCTTTATAGCACTTTCACCCCACTTTAGTTTTAATTTAGCCCCTTCGCTATATTCTCACTTGAGTAAGGAAAGAAGCTTCGGGATAGGTATGAATTTCGGGATAGTTGTTACTTCATTCAGATACCAAATATCATGGTATTTACAAAAGATGACTGCTCATCTATCAAGTTTTATTGAGCCATTGAATACGCAAAAAAGAAAGAAATTTAGCATCCGAACTGGAGATTGATGTATATAACATCCCTGCTGCAACAAATGTGCTTTTGTCAATGCGCTCAACTTTCCTAGTTTATGAACGATGAGCAAAAAAATAGGGGGCGGATGGTGTTTCCGCCCCCTATTGAGGTTTCTATCCCCTACAGAAATAGTCGATTCTAATAAAAGAGATTATACTCTAGATGGGATAAAATCGTGCATCAACTTTCCGAAAGCTAACAGCTTTCTGGAAATTTAACTGCTAGGTATTCTAAGTGCATTTATTATACCTTGAAATGTATTATTCGAAAATCTAGTTACGCAATACAAATAATAGCATACACAAAACACTAAAACGTACTACCCTGTAAGTTGCATTTACTCCTTAATAAAAGAGGCTTGAGTAAAATTGCCACCTTCCTGTTCTACCTTGACCGAATAAACCCCTTTTGCCCAATTGGCTACCTGAATGGCAGGAATTGCCTCGTTGGATAATGATTTAGAAGCAACAATTTGCCCAATTGCATTGAAAACAACAACTGATTTCAAGCCCTTACCGTTGATGTAAAGTTGGTCTTTTACTGGATTAGGATATACGCTAATGGAAGGAGCTTTTTCACCGATACGAACGGTTACAATAGAGCTAAATACTTTGCTACCATCTTTTTCTGTTGCCACTATTCTGTAATAAATTTTATCGTTTTGGGGAAGTTGATGGTCTGTAAAAGTGTATGGGTTATTTACTTCGTTAACACTTGCCACGCCACCTATTGACTCAAAATCAACTCCGTTTTGGCTTCGCTGAATATCAAATTTGGCTTTATCTGCGGTTCCAACGGTCTGCCAATTGATGCGAACAAAACTAGAAAATGATTGCGCCGTTATTTTAATACTTCTGATGGGTAATACAACTACAGAAACAGTATCAGTAAACAAGGTTAGCTTAGTAACAAATGGATTGGTTATTGCCGCTGAGTATCTTCCACTTAGTGTAGGTGTAAAGACAGAGTCGCCAATAACCGTGCTTACAAGTGTGTCATTTCTAAACCATTTGTAGGTATTGTAATATTTAATGCTTCCTACGTTTACTCCTAAACTACTACCATTTCTAATCAATGAAATTTTAGCTTGTGGGGAATAAGTAGGAGTACCCGCAAACTTTAGCGTCCATCCAGAAACATATTGCATTCCATCGAAAGTGAACTTATTTCTTTCTAATGATAATTTTTGAAGATTGTTTAAGTAAGTAATGCCACTAGGAATAGGACCACTAAGTTGATTTGAGTTTAACTTTAAGATGGAAAGATTGAATAGGTTGTTAATCGTACTTGGAATTGACCCTGTAAGTTTATTACTGGTAAGTACCAAATCGTACAATGTATTGCAATTAAATAGGGATGCAGGAATAGTGCCTGTTAATTGATTACTATCCAAATAGAGATGCTTGAGATAGTTGGCACCAGTACCAAAGCCTGAAGGAATACTTCCTGTTAGTTTATTTTTTGTCAAATATAATATCCAAAGATTGGGTAAACTACCTAGTGCAGCAGGAATACTATCAGATAATTTGTTGTAGCTTAAATCAAGATATTCTAGGTTAACATAATTTCCGAAAGTGCGAGGGATAGCACCAGTTAGTTGATTAGAATTTAAATCTAGGGCATATAATTCTCTCAGATTACCCAAACTTGCAGGTAGTGTTCCAACAAGGTTGTTTTGGCCCAAATAAAGCGAATACACAGAAGTACCACTATAAGTAATGGCCACTCCATACCAACTGACTAATGGCTTTGAAGTTAGCCAATTGGTTTTCACTTTCCATCCAGGGCCGTTGGTGCTATTGTACAAATCGACCAATGCCATGGAGTCTTGAACATTTACTTGAGCATTAGAAATGCTCGGAACGGCTAAAACAGCCAATAAAATAATGGTAAAAATTTGTTTCATGATAATCGTATTTAATTGTTAATAAAATCTAGAAAGTAAGAAAGTAAGTAATGATTTATGAGCGGGATTGAAAGCTGCAATTGTAAAAATTCGCTTTTAAACATCCCAAAAGCAAATAGCTTTCGGGATGTTGATGCACTACTTTATCTCATTGTTGGTGTAATTATTTAATAAATTTTGCTTCTTCCTTAGTACCATCCTTAGTAATTACCTGAATGATATACATACCCTTAGCCAATGCAGAAACATTGATGGATGGGTTGGTACTATTGGTTGCAGATTGTGCAGCCACTGTTTTACCAGCCTCGTTTAAGATAACCCATGATGCAATCCCACTACCTTGAATAACCAATTTGTCTTTTACTGGGTTGGGATATACACTGATAGATGCTTGTTGTTTTAAACTTTCAACAGCTACTACTTTACTATATACTTTGTTACCATCTCTTTCAATGCCTGCTACCCGGTAAAACACCTTCCTGCTATTGGGCAATTCTCTGTCATTAAACTGGTAGCGGTTATCGCCTGTACTAGCAGAAGAAAACTGGGCTATGGATTTGAAATTCTTTTGGTCTGTACTTCTTTCTAAGTAAAAATTAGCGGTAATATTTTCGCCAATAACTTCCCAATCAAGGAGTATGGAATTGTTTTTAGCTGTACCCTTCAAACTGATTTCTTTAATTGCTAAAGGGACAATCAAAATGGTATCGCTATAAAGCGTTAATCCAGTAACCACAAAATTGGTTACCACTGCATTGTATTTGCCGAAGGAAGTTGCCAAATAGGTAGAATCACCCACATTGGTGGCTACCAATGTTCCGTCTTTATACCAGTCGAAAGAATTTAAGAATCGATTGCCCCCTCCCGAAACTTTCAACAGATTGCCAGAGGCAACTATTGGGATATTGCCTTGTGGCGAATAAGTGGGTGTACCAGAGGGCATGTTAAGACTAGAAACTGTACTCATTCCATCGAAAGTGAAATTGTTTTTTTCTATAGCAAACTTAAACACCTGCTTAAGCTTAGACACAGAAGCGGGTATTCTACCACTAAACTTATTGTTGCTAATATCAAAAAAATACAATCCTGCCAAAAAACCTATCGAATCTGGGAGCTTGCCATAAAATTGATTGTTGTGTAAATACAAATAGCTCAAATTGTTTTTCCAAACACTAATACTATTCGGTAGGCTATCCGCAAACTGATTATTGTTGACAATAAATTTTTGAAGGTTAGACCAGTTAGCAATTGATGTAGGAAATCCACCGGTAAACTGGTTATTATTAAGTACAATATCACTTAGGTTAGGAGCGGTAGTCAATTTATCCAAAATAGTACCGCTTAGTTTATTGTTATTCAAATAAAATTGCACAAGCTTGGTAAGGTTCGTAATACTAGAGGGAACAGCTCCCGTTAATTGATTGCTGCTAAAATTTAAGTTATTTAATTGGGTTAAGTTACCAATGCTATTAGGGATAGTACCTTTTAAATTGTTATTAATCAAGTACACTGAAGTTACTCTGGAATTTACCCCACGGGATGTTTTAACCCCGAACCAATTATCAACTGAGGTGGGAGTTAGCCAATAACCTTTATTTGTCCAATTGGGCCCACCAGTACTATTATACAAATCAACAAGTGCTAAAGAATCTTGCACATTGGTTTGTGCACCGACTATTCTTGGAAACGCTAAAACCACTACAAAAAATAAACTTAAAAAATGCTTCATAATAAACGATTATAATTGTTGTTAAAAAATATTGATTTGGCGATATAAAAAATGTTAGGAGACCTTGCCTATTGCTAACTAACATTTGCGTTTAGGAAGACGACAAGTCTCTACCAGCCATAAAAATGGCTATTTGATAAATCGTTCTTCTGTAACCCCTCCCCCTTGGTTAAGTATTCTGAGGGTATAAACTCCTTTGGGAAGCATACTCACGTTGAAATGATGTATCACACCGTTGGTTACAGATTTTGTAGCTACAATTTGACCCAAAGTGTTAACAATCACTAACGATTTTATGTCATTTCCTTGGATGGTTAGCCGATCTTTTACTGGGTTGGGATAGATGCTCACTGCGTTTTCAATTCTACTATTTTGAACAGAAATGATGGGACTATAAACGCTAGCTCCGTCATTATTTACCGCCAAAATCCGGTAATAAATCTTATCCGCATTGGGGATTGCATAGTCTGTGTAGTGATAATCATTGCCCTTGTCTGGGTAGATGGAAAGTGTACTTAATGATTCAAAATGTATTCCGTCCAAGCTTCTTTGAACAGTAAATTTATACCCATCCACATTGCCCGTTGCTTGCCATTGAAGCAACACACCATTGGACACTCTTTTTCCGCTCAACTGCAATAGTTCTATGGGTAATGTAGCATTTACAAATAACAAAAAGGTGGTGGTAGTACTACAGCCGACGCTATTGGTTACGGTATAACTAATGACCGTTTGTCCCACATTGATACCAACAACTTTACCAATACTGTCAACACTTGCCACAGTTGGATTGCTGCTTTTCCAAACTCCGTTAGGTGTACTAGAAGAAAGCTTAACACTGGAACCCTTAGGTAATACACTAGAGCCTGTAATGCCTGCAACAACAGGCAAACCAATTACTGTGGTTGTGCCATAAACAGAAGCCGCACAGCCATCTTTACTGAGGGAGTATGTAATCAATACATCGCCCGTATCGATGGTATTAAGCGTTCCAATGGCGGAAATGGTTGCTTTGGATGAGTCATTGGTGGTCCAGTTGCCCCCAGCTAAATCGTTTGCCAGTGCTAGGCTTTTACCAATACAAACCTTTTCTTGAAGTCCATTAATGGCACTTAAAGCAGGATTGGGTTTTATGCTTACGGAGGCGGTGGTGCTGTTGCTACAGAGTCCCTGACCATCGGTTACTTTATAGGTAATGACAGCATTACCCGCTGATTGCCCAGTTACCAGACCTGTATTAGGATTAACTGTGGCAATGGCGGTAGCACTGCTTGTCCAGGTGCTTACCCCTCCTCCTGGAATTTTTGTGTTATTGATGAGCTGAAGGGAACTACCGCTACAAATATCCCCTGCTGCAAGGATGGGAAGCACGGTAGGTACTGGTTTTACGTTGATAATAAAATTGGCTACACTTGGGCAGACGTAGGTGGTTTTAAGTATGTACTGAACATAGGTGGTACCCGTATCCTTACCAGTAATAACACCTGTGAGACTATCAGCAGAAGCCAAGTTTACGTTTTTACTAAACCATTTGCCCCCAGGATAAGCATTAGTAAGCGTTACTGTTGAGCCTACACATACATTTTTGGTTTCTATTTTATTGGTAATCATAATACCCATACTTACATTAACGTAGTAATTAGCGGTTGCCTTGCATCCCCCCGCATTGGTAACGGTATATCTAATATTGGGATTGCCCGTTGCTTGAAGTCCAATTACATAACCAGTGGCTGGATTTACGATGGCTTGATTGGTATTGGCAGAAGACCATACACCACCAGCAGTGCCATTGGTCAATTTAACGCTATCGCCAATGCAAACATTTGTAGGCCCGGAAGTTGCACCCACGGTTGGTATGGAGTATATGGTCACTTGCTTAGTCATTGTGCCTACACATCCACCTTCGTTTACGCTGTATTCTACCGTAACAGTACCTTGCTTAGTGGGGGTAAGGATTCCCGTACTCGATTGGATGCTGGCTGTACCAGTACCATTGATTACCGACCATGCACCCTTTGCTATAGAGTCATAATAATAGTTCTGAAACCCTAAACATGCAGTTGCAGGTCCTTGAATAGGGGAAGGAATCAACGCTGGAGAAATGGTTAAGTCAATGCCTACTTTTCGTTCACAAACCCCATTGGATACTGTATAAGCAATATTGGTGACCCCAGGTGCAATCGTATATACGTTAATATAACCAGTATAATCTGTAATGAGTACTAGGCTTGGATCGGTAACTGACCAAACCCCACCCCCAGTGGTTGCATTGAACACAGAATTAGTACCGATACAGGTGGAATAATTGCCCCTAACAGAGAATGGGGCTGGCTTGGGATGAACCTTGACCACTGTTGAAGCTGTTGCAGAACACCCATAGGTGTTACTAACAGTATAGGTTGCTTTTGTATTAGATGCAGTGGCAGCTATTCCTACCAATGTACCATTTTGGTCAATCGTTGCTAAAGCCGAGTTGCCGATACTCCACACGCCGCCATTGATTGGATTGGTCAACTGCAAGCTATCGTTTTGACAAACCGTTACAGTATCATTACTATTGGGAGATATGGCAACGGAGGGTAAAATAGTTAGTACTTGGCTGCTTGATCCAACACAAGTACCACTACCTACCGTGTATTTAATGATGATTGTTCCTGCATTTTTGCTGGTGATATTTCCTTGCGCATCCACAGTGGCAAAGGCCGTATTGCTGCTACTCCAAACGCCGCCAGGTGTTGGATTGCTCCAAGTGAGGCTCTCCCCCTTGCAAATACTCGTGCTTCCTGAAATGGCCTTCACTTTTACTGAACTATCAATCGTAACTGGGATAGAAACCTTAGGTGAACATCCATCTGCATTATTTACTGTATAATAGATGGTATCAGAACCCTTGTTTACGCCCGTAGCCATTCCATTGCCATCGATAGTAACAACAGCGGCATTACCGCTGGTCCAAACACCCCCACTAGTAGGATGAGTGAAATTGCTTTTACTTCCTACACACAAATAGGAAGACCCAACGATGGGGGTTAAGGTAGTGGTGGACTTAACCGTAAGCACTGCTACCACCGTTGTGCTACAACCAATTGTAACTGTATAACTGATGGTGGTGGTACCAGGGGCAATTGCTGCAACAGAGCCATTAGCAGCAATGGTAGCAACTGCGTTGTTGGAGGAAGTCCAGATTCCATTTGGGGTATTGTTATACAACACGGTATTGGTTTGTACGCAAATATTTTTTGGGCCAATGATGGTGTCCACAGCAGGCGAGGTGTTGCCCACTGTTATGGTTTTGCTGGCGGTGCTTTTGCAGCCATTGCTGCCCACAACAGTATAAAAAAGCGAGGCAGTTCCAGCCGATATAGCGGTTACTACTGCTGTGTTGGCAGCTCCACCCGCCTTTATGGTTGCAATTGCTGGATCGCTTGTGCTCCAAGTACCCCCATTGGTAGTGATGGAAAGATTGAGGGTTTTTCCTACACATAGGTTAGTTGCCCCCGATACTATGGTATCAATACTAGGTAGCGGATTGATGGTAATGCTTTTTGTGGCAGTTGTTTTACAGCCGTAAATATTGGTAACTGTATAGGTAATATTAGTGGTTCCCACAGCAATACCAGATACAACCGCTGCTGTATTTACTTTGGCAATATTGCTGTCTGCACTTGCCCAGACACCGTTGGGGGTGGTATTCCTAAGCGTGGCTACATCGCCTAAGCAAAGTGTATTTGGCCCAGATGTGGCTTGAACTACTGGATTGCCGCTTACAATGAAGTTAATGGTAGCCTCACCCACACAGCCAGATGCAGCGGTGACGGAGTAACTGATAACACTTACTCCCGCAGCTACGCTTGTTACCAACCCCGAAAGACTATCAATGGAAGTAGAAAAAGGATTGGAGGTACTCCATTTTCCCGCATTGGTAGCACTAGTTAATTGACTAGAACCCGTACCACAAATAATGGCACTGCCCGAAATAGGTGCAACATAAGGAAGGGAATTAATGGTTAGGTTGATGGTGGTTAGGGATACATCCACTCCGTCTGACACTTGAATGATGAATTGGTCATTTCCCGAATAACCGGTACTTGGTGTGTAATCTAATCCTGTTGGTAAGAAGGTAGTGCCATTCGTTTGCCCTGTTCCAGGAAAACCATGTAGGGTGCCATGCGTGGGTGGTTTATTGATCGATATAGAGAGGGTTTGCCCTGCATCTGCATCATTTATGGCTAAATAATTATTGAGAAGCACAATCGGCGCATTCTCGCAAATGTTTACTACTTGATTAACCCCAGCGGCAAAAGTGGGCGGGTTATTGGTTTGTGTACTTCCAACAAAGGCTATTAATACAAAAAAAAGGGTAATAAAATGTTTCATATTGAATGATTACAATTGCTTACGCTAAAAAAGATTGCTTGCGTATTATGCTGAATGTTTATTTAGCGATTTGAACAAATGGGAGTCACCAAAATCAAGTACAGATTTCTCTTGAATTTAGCAACTCCCATTGTTTACGTGTTTACTTATGGATTAACAAATAATTGACTGCAATATTTTCCCGTCTCCGTTGTTACGGTACATAAATAAACGCCCTTTTGCAAGGATTGCGTGTTTAGTTGGAAGGTATAGGTCAGTCTATTAATTATTTGCGATAACAAAGTTTTGCCCGCAAGGTCTGTAACAACTATGGTTCCTTTTTCTATTGGTTGAGCGAAACGGATGGTGGTGAAATCTTTTGCAGGATTTGGGAAGATGGTTATGTCAGCTTTTGTAGAAGACAATTTTGCAGAAACGATATTGCTGTAACTAATGCTACCATCCTTATCCACTATTTTCAAACGATAGAAATTGATGCCTCTGATGGGTTCATTATCCATAAATTGATACCTATTTGCGCCCTTACCCACTGCTTTGATGATACCTATTGTTGTAAAATCTTCGGTACCAGTGGCACTCCGTTGAAGAACAAATTGGGTGGTATTGATTTCCGAAGCGGTCTGCCATTCTGTGGCAATGGTTTTGTTTAAGGCTAGTGCTTTAAATGCAATAAGGTTTACAGGCAATGGAGCTACCACAGCTATAGATACGGTAGTTACGGAGCTGCCCGCCTCATTGATTCCTGTAATGGTATAATTGGTTGCTGGGGATAATTCAGTTGGCGTACCAGAAATGATACCCGTAGTAAAGTCAAACGATAATCCTTTTGGAAGACTGGGACTAATAGTGTAACCAAGGGTTATTTTGCGAATTAAATGATTACCATTGTCTGCTAAATAGAAAATACCAGAAGGGTGTAGTGTAATACCAGCCGGATACTTAAAACTTGCCAAAAGCCCAACCCCGTTGCCACATCCGCCACCATAGAAGCCTGAACCACCACCACCCGCTAAGGTGGTAACTACGCCAGAAGTACTGATTTTTCTTATTTTATTATTGTTTTGATCGGAAACATACAAATTGCCGTATATGTCCACATTAATGTCGTAGGGACGATAGAAGCTGGCAGAAAGCGCCGCTCCGTCGAGCGTTCCATTACTACCATCACCTGCAATAGTGGTTACTTCAGCAGCGGGGCTAACCTTGCGAATTAAATTGTTGAACTGATCGGCAACAAAGAAATTTCCTGCGGTGTCTATTACAATACCAGTTGGATTATAGAAACTAGCCAATGCACCAAAACCATCATCTATACCAATGAGGCCACTACCAGCAAAAGAACTCACCACACCTGCTGGGGTGACTTTTCTAATTTTGTTGTTGAACTTATCTGCTACATAAACATTGCCTTGCGGGTCAATGGCCAATCCACTTGGCACGTTGAAACTTGCGGATGCTCCCACACCATCATCTGCCCCTGACCCATTGGCACCAGCACCCCCACCGCCAGCTACAAACTGCACTGTTCCAGAAGTACTTACTTTATAAATGCTGTGGTTGCCCTCTGTTGATACAAATAAATTACCCGCATTGTCAATTGCCAAACCCGAAGGACTATTCAAGCCTGTTGCAAATGTTGTTACATTACCAGCAGTGGTAACTTTTCTAATGGTATTATTGGCTTTGTCTGATACAAATACATTTCCATTGGCATCCACCACAGTACTATTGGGGTAGTTAAATGTTGCAGCGCCCGAACCGTCGGCATTGCCTTTTCCGCTGACTCCAGCTAAGGTACTCACAATACCCGAAGCGATATCAACGAATCTTATGCTATTGTTGTTTATATCCGCCACATAAATATTACCTGTAGCAGGATCCACCGCCACACCGCTTGGCCCATTAAAACTGGCCACCCCAGCATTTCCATCTATCGCACCTTGAGTTCCACTACCAGCAAGCGTAGTTACCACCCCAGCAGAAGTGACCCTACGGATTTTTTGATTAATCTGGTCTGCTACATATAAGTTACCGCTAGCATCGATGGTTATGCCAGCGGGTCTGAAAAATTTTGCAGCGGTGCCAGTTCCGTTGGCATCCCCTTTACTTCCACCAGCCAGTGTACTTACTACACCCGACTTATTTATTTTGCGAATCCTATGGTTTTCTTGATCTGTAACATACACATTACCCGCTAAATCAACCGCTACATCAAATGGGCTATCAAATTTTGCTACATTACCTGCACCATTGGTGGTACCCACCGAGCCTGTACCTGCTATTGTACTCGTAACGCCACTAGGGGTGATTTTCCGAATTTTATTGCCACCGAAATCGGCTACATACACATTGCCAGCGGTATCAACGGCTACACCACTCGGCTGGTTAAATGTTACTAGACCACCTGAACCATCATCGGATCCTCTGCTGCCATTGCCAGCAAGGGTAGTGACAACTCCCGATTTTGTGATTTTTCGAATTTTATTGTTCCCAAAATCTGCTACATACACATTGCCCGCTGCATCAACCGCTATACCAGTGGGTTGGTTGAACCTAGCTGCTTTACCTGTGCCGTTTGTAGATCCTGACTGCGTGTTTCCTGCGAAAGTGCTAACCACCAATGATGGCGATATTTTCCTAATAACATTATTGTTTTGATCGGCTACATACACATTGCCAATAGCATCAATTGCCACATCGGCAGGGAAATTGAAACTGGCTATTCCAGTAGCTCCATTTCCAGCAGGCCCAATACCAGCCAATGTAGAAACCAACCCATTGCTTACTGCGCCACCCGTATTGGTTGGGGCAATTGGATTAAACACACTACCTAACGGGAGCGCATAACTACTTTTTGGATAACCAATATTAGGTGCTTGCGCAATAGCGCTCCTCGTGTAAAAACAAATGACTGTTGCCATCATGAACATCACTTTTAAACATCTTGTAGAAAATTGTTTCATCACTTTTATATTTTTTGGGTTAAAAAAATTGACTTCACTAATAGGTTCTAGGTAACCAAATTCACGTATAGAATCTCTCCAATTTAATGGCAGCTAACTTCCCATTATTGACCAATTAGCCTATAAAAAACCAGACGCAACCGTTTACGTAACTTCTTCTACGCATTAGGCTAAGCAAAAGGTTGGGTAGTTAGAAAAAAAAATTACGGGAGACGTGGGGTATCGTTAGAGGCTACACATTTTTTACTGCTACCAAAAGATTTATGGTGTTTAAGAATTCATTAGAATAATTATAAACGAGCATAATGCGACTGTTTTTTATAGCTCGAAGCAAGCATTTGTTTAGCAACTGGAATATTCGTGTTTCGTGTTTTTAAGCAATATGAATTTACTTTAAGTCGAACTATTATAGGCCAGTGTTGTTCGTTACATTTTGAAAACAAATTTCAAACATCAGCTTCATTTGATTACAACACAATTATGTCCTTTAAGATTTACACAAAAACGGGAGATTTAGGCAAAACCTCATTGATAGGTGGCACCAAAGTTCCTAAATCACATATCAGAATAGACACTTATGGTACTGTGGATGAATTGAACGCCTACATAGGTTTACTTAGTGATTATTTCGACCATGTACCCAGTCGTGTTACCCTAAAGGAAATTCAAGACAGGTTATTTACCATCGGTTCATCGCTTGCATGCGATCCTGACAAAATGCCTTCTATGAAATTGCCCGACTTAAAGGAAGCCGATATTGTTTTTTTGGAAAATGAAATGGATGCCATGAATCAATTACTACCAGAAATGAAGAGTTTCATTTTGCCAGGTGGTCATGTGGCTATCTCTACCGCGCATGTGGCTAGATGTGTATGCAGAAGAGCTGAACGTTGTTGCGTAAATATGCAAGAACATGATTTTTTTGTGGAGCCTACTGTTATCAAATACCTTAACAGATTGAGTGATTATCTTTTCGTGTTAGGCCGTTTCATTAGCCACCAACTGCGAATTGAAGAAATCAAATGGCAGCCAAGGATATCTAAATAATTCGTTACTACCTTTTCTTTTCAATTGATGGGATAAGTAAATATTAGGTAATAAACTACCTTTTTCTATACTTTAAACGGGATAAAAAGATACGCTCGAAATACGAAGCAGTTAAACTTTCCGAAAGTTTAAAACTTTCGGAAAGTTGATGCACGTTTTTATCCCTATTTGAGTGTAGTAAACACTTATAGAGGGATTTTTCAAGCAAAGCACTAAAAGTTTCGTACGCAAAGAAGTCACAAAGAGGAGGATTAATAAGGGGAGTTTTAGAATAACTATCTACTTATTAGCATTAGACAACCATTATAGCCGTCTCTTACATTAAGCGTTTGTTTCTAAAAAACAAGTGCTTGTTTGCTTTTAACAAATGCTAGTTTGTCTACAAAAGGCGTACGCCGCCGTGCAACAAGCGTACGCCGTCGTGCAACAAGCGTACGCCGCCATGCAACAAGCGTACGCCGCCGTGCAACAAGCGTACGCCACCATGCAACAAGCGTACGCCGCCATGCAACAAGCGTACGCCGTCATGCAACAAGCGTACGCCGTCATGCAACAAGCGTACGCTGCCATGCAACAAGCGTACGCCGCCATGCAACAAGCGTACGCCGCCATGCAACAAGCGTACGCCGCCATGCAACAAGCGT